>CAZVBC010000042.1:0-27011 GCA_964625155.1 uncultured Pirellulaceae bacterium | reverse complement strand
TCTGGTCCAGCCCACCAAGACATTGGCAAATATGCTGAGGCTGATCGAGTCGCGCGACAATTGAAAAAAGAACAGCATTTTATAGTTAGTGAAAAGGACAATACGGTAAATCTTACCGACGATGGAGTCCGCACGGCTGAAAAACTGGCTGGCGTTGAGAGTTTCTATACTGCGGGGAATATGGAGTGGCCCCATTTAATCGATAACGCCCTAAAAGCACACTATCTGTATAAGTGCGACGTGAACTATGTCGTCAAAGAGGGTGCGATCATTATTGTGGACGACTTTACAGGGCGTCTGATGGAAGGCCGCCAGTGGAGTGATGGACTCCATCAAGCAGTTGAAGCAAAAGAAGGAGTCAAAATCAAGGAGGAGACTCAGACACTGGCGACGATAACGTTGCAGAATTTCTTCAAACTGTACAAGAAGATTTCGGGCATGACTGGTACCGCCATGACCGAAGCAAATGAGTTTTGGAAGATCTACAAACTGGATGTGATTGCCATTCCAACTAATCGCACGATGCAGCGCATCGAATATGCCGACACGATCTTCTTGACAGAAGGCGAAAAATATCAAGCAGTTGCTGAAGATATCGAGCACTGTATTAAATGGGACAGCGTGCTGCTTAACGATGGCCGCATGCTGGTTGGACAGATCACCGATCAAAACGAGCAATTTGTCTCCATCAAAGACAGGGAGAGTCAAGCAGTCGAAAAGGTAACGAGTGGCGAGATCAAACAGATTTCTCGCAAAGGTCGTCCGGTGCTGGTGGGTACCGTGTCGATCGAAAAAAGTGAGCAGCTCGCATCGCTGCTCGAACGACGGGGTATACCTCACCAAGTTCTAAACGCGAAACATCATCGCCGCGAAGCTGAAATCATTGCTCAAGCAGGACGGTTGGGAGGTGTCACCATCGCCACCAACATGGCTGGACGTGGTACCGACATCATACTTGGTGGCAATCCCGAAACGATGGCCTGGGCACAGCTCCAGGATCGATACCCAACGCGATTGGACGTGCCTCGAGAAGAGTGGGAGACGCTTGTTGCTGAGATCGAAAAACGGGAGAAGATGAAGGAGCAGGGAAAGGTTGTGCGCGACATTGGTGGGCTGTATGTGATTGGTACCGAACGCCACGAGTCTCGACGCATCGATCTTCAGTTGCGAGGACGTTGCGGTCGGCAGGGAGATCCTGGTAGCAGTCGATTCTATTTGTCGCTCGAAGACGACCTGATGCGAATTTTTGCAGGCGATTGGGTACGAGCCATGATGGGCAAGCTCGGAATGGGAAACGGAGAACCGATCGAAAGTACATTTGTCAGCCGGCGAATCACTGCAGCGCAGAAAAAAGTGGAAGAGCGAAACTTCGAAATTCGCAAGAATTTGCTGGAATACGACGAAGTCATGGACCAGCAGCGTAAAAGAATTTACTCGTACCGCCAACAGATCTTGGAAGGCGTAAGCTGTCGCAATTTGATTATCGATCAAATCCGACAGCAAATTGAGCACGCAGTTAAACTCTACCTCAATCCAATGTTTGGTGCCGAGTCCTATTCTAAGTGGGCCAGTTCGCGTCTGTCGTGCCAATTGGAAGCTCACGATTTTCGCAATTTAGATCCGGTTACCGCCGCTAACTATGCCTTAGACGCCGCCGAGCGCTCAGCCGAGACACAGATTCATGATGCAGTCGAAGAGAACATTCCTGATACTGAAGATGAAGCTGAATGGAACTGGGATGCGTTGGCCAAATGGATGAATACCAAATACGGCACGAACTATCGAGTTCATGATTTACGTAAAATCGAACGCCAAGATCTGAACGAAAAGCTCATTGAGCGAGCGGTTGGACAATTGCGAGCTGTCGATTTGAGTGAAGGTGCTGGTCTGCTGCACGAGGACTACGGTTGCGGCATGCTGTTGGGATGGATGAAGAATAAGTTCGGTATCGAAATTCCTGTCGAGAATGTGCGGACTTTGGAAACCGACGCAATTCTCTCGCAATTGACTGCACTGGCTGAAGCAGGTTACCAACGCAAAGAGTGCGAGTATCCAGTGATGGTAGGCTTGGCTACTTATGGTCGCGCCGTTGGTCCTAATCAATTTCGGCTCGACCGTGACTCGTTGGCACAATGGGCAGCCTCGCGATTTCAAACACAAATATCGCCCGACCAAATCAGTGCTAATACCCTGGATGAAGTGCGCCATTTTCTGCTTGCACATAGCGAATCCAACCACAAAGTCGCCCACGCCAAAGCCTCACAAGCGATGGAGAAAGTCACTCAGTTATTTCGCGGTTCCGATGCACAAGTTACAGTCCAAGACGTTTCCGGAGGCAATGGTGCAGTCTCTTCGTTAAGTGAATTCCTCAATCAGACCTTGGATGTCCAACTCGATGAACAGACTCTCGGGAAATTGAATCAAACGGAACTGCAAAACCAAGTTACCCAAGCCATTGATGACAGATACTATCCCGAAATGCGCCGCATGGAGCGGCAGGTGTTATTGGGAATTGTCGATGCGGCCTGGAAAGATCACCTCTTGGCAATGGACCATTTGCGCAGTGCTATTAGCCTCAAAGGCTATGCACAAATGGACCCCAAGGTTGAATACAAACGCGAAGGGATGAAAATGTACGGTCAAATGTGGTTCTCCATCGGAGAACGCATGACCGACTTGATCTTTCGCATGGAGCATTTGGACGAAGAATTTGTAAGTAGCACATGGGTTGAAACGCGAGCCACCAAGGATAGTGCTGTCAGTCCGTCTCAATTAGTCGAACAGCAAAAAGCGGATCAAGCTGCAGCGGATCAAGCGGGAAAGTCCGAAGAACCCCGGGCGGAACCCATTCGCAACATGGGTGCACGCGTTGGCAGAAATGATCCGTGTCCATGTGGCAGCGGCAAAAAATTCAAATCGTGCTGTATGAGATCGTAAGCTCGCTGGTCGGTTAACTTGCCCTTCCCAAATGTTCGATGTGATAAACATCGGGGAAATCGGTCGTTCGCAGTTTTGTGCGCTGGCCAGTGAGGTGGCTCGGTAATTGGAATACGCTGGACTACAGGGAAGTATGCCTAATGAGTTGGCTTTATAACAGCATTTACTTACTGGCAATAATTCTAGCTACACCCTGGTTGGCGATTCGATCATTGCGTACCGGCAGGTATCGAGATGGCTGGCTAGAAAAGTTGTTCGGTTTTGTGCCGCAATTGGACAGCCAACCGACACTTTGGCTGCATGGAGTCAGTGTAGGGGAAATTCAGCTATTGCGTCCGATCGCTGAGCAACTGCAACTTCGATTTCCTGATCACCGCATTGTCATTTCAACGACCACAGTGACAGGCATGCGGCTGGCACGCCAGCTTTTTCCAACTCAAATTGTATTCTATTTTCCGCTCGATTTTTCCTGGGCAGTGGGCCAAGCACTGCGACGTATTCGACCTCACATGATTGTGCTTGGCGAATTAGAAATCTGGCCTAACTTGATCGCACAGGCCAGCCAACAGAGAGTTCCAGTTGCAATCATCAATGGTCGCTTGAGTGAACGAAGTTTTTGCAGATACTCGCGATTCAACTGGCTGCTTCGTCCAACCTTCGGGAGATTGCGATTGGTACTAGCGCAAAACGAAACGTATGCACAGAGATTCCGCGAATTAGGTGTACCGGCAACATGTGTACGTGTGTCAGGTTCAACAAAATTTGATAACGTCAATCTCGAACGATCCAGTTCACAAGTGAGCCGACTTAAAGAACTGGTTGGACTAACTCCGCAGCATCGCGTGATCGTTTTAGGCAGTTCGCAAGACCCGGAGGAATCGCATGTTTTGCAAGCGTTTGGGCAGCTTGTCGCGGAACAACCAGCGTTGCGTTTGATCGTCGTTCCACGTCATGCTGAGCGATTCGAGTCAGTGTTTCAGCTGCTGTACAAGTCACAATTGCGGGTGGCACGCCGAAGCGAAATCCACACCTCAATTCCTGCGAGTGATTGGCAGATCATCTTGGTGGATACGATTGGTGAACTGCGATGGTGGTGGGGCCTGGCGGAGATTGCTGTAGTGGGAGGTAGTTTTGGGTCACGAGGTGGTCAGAACATGCTCGAACCGTCTGCCTATGGCTGCAACGTGAGTTTCGGACCACATACTTGGAACTTCCGCGAAATAGTCAACAGCTTAGTGGAGCACGAGGCCGTTTCTGTTTTAGAGAAGCTGACAGATTTACATTCTTGGCTGAGGAATGAACTTGAAAATCCTGAGCCTGGTCGACAGCGCGGCGAACGAGCTCGTGCAGCCATATTGCGCCATCAAGGTGCGAGCGATCGGACTATCGACCAGCTTGAATGCCTACTGCGCGAGTCTAATATAAATTCCAGTCGCATCGCGGCCTAATGCTCTTCCTGCTCTCTTTCTCGTGTTGGCCCAACAACAAGGTTGGAACTCCAGCAACTAGAGGCTTGTATGAACCAAGAAGCTATTGGAATCGACGAACTTGTCGCGGCAAACCCGCTGCTGGTGACCAAGATCGCTCGAGCGTTGATGTGTGGACCAACCGAAGCGCACCAGGCATTGGCAGAAGTGCTCAAGTTCTTAAGGCTCGCCGCCAGTGAAGGCGTCGACAAACTTACTCCTTCGCATCGCGTGGACTTGGCATGGCACGAGTTCATTTTGTTCACACGCACATACGGCGATTTCTGTAATCGCTTTTTTGCTAAGATGATTCATCATGAACCTGGCGGTGATTCTGCGGCATATGCCGCTCAATATGCACTTACGGTTCGGGCTTATGAAGCACAGTTCGGGCCTCCACCACCAAAATTCTGGAACTCACCGGGGAATACTTGGTCGAGTTGTGGGGCTTGTGAATCTACTTGGAATCCAAACGATGTACATGTCCGCAACGATGTCGATTGATCCAGCACAGTTGACTCAAACTCGCCGACGGCCCACCAAAGGGTTTCGCCGCTTCGCCGAGTTATTAACCGGCAATCTTCTTAGTGAGAAAGACGAGCATGAGACCTTTACTGCTTTGTCCATTCTACAAGAAATCAATGTAGTTCTACGCTCGTTAGGTGTGACTGATGTGGTCACGTTTTCCAAGGACGGACAGGTATTGTATGACGACCAAGAATCGACTAGCCAAGATGACATTGCGGCGGCTATCGATTCGCTGGCTCGCCAACGTCACTCGCATGCGTCGGATGTCTTCGACGAATTGACGCTAATGCTTGAACACCACTTGAGTCGCATGGCTCTGGTAATCGAAGTTCGTATCCGGCGTGTCCACGATATTGGTGCCTATCCGATACGCATCACGATTAATGGTCTGGATGCACAGTTGCAAACTGCCACGAACCAAGGGACGTTGAATGAGCGCATGGAAGAGGTTTTTGCAACCCAATCGACATATGATGGCTATGTAGAAAATCTCCGTCAGGAATTCGAGTCCTTTGTGGACTCGTTGGAGGCCGCGTTCCGCTCAAAAATGCACGTTGATAACGTCCATCGCCGCATCAACACTAATGTGCTTCGTCCCGGCCTAGAGGCATCAACGCAAGTTGAACCAGCAGATGTGACATCGCCTCGCGGCCACTCCCGCGCGCACTCGGAACACGAATCCGCTCCCATGTTTCAACGATATGGAGCTGGTACAGATATGCTGATGTATGTCTGGTTGTGGTCCAGCATGATGCACTCGCATAACACTTACTGCCATAACACGACCATCGTTGGTGAAAGTGGTCAGCCAGCGTTTTCGGTCGGTGATGCAGGATTCAATGCGGCAGAAAACCAAACGCTCAATCCCGACTCGCCATTAGAGCTGCCGTCGTGCCCACTGGAAGATGTCTCCGGATCGCTGGGAGAAATAGGGACAGATAACGAATTCCAACTACTGGATACTGGAGCTGCCGGCGAAGGAACAAAGTCCGGTTGGCTGGACTTTTTTTCCTTTGGCGATACGAATGGCGGCGATGCAAGTACTAGTTGTAACTCCGACGCGAGCGGCAGTAGTTGCGGAAGTAGCTGCGGCAGCAGTTGCGGAAGTGGTTGCAGTAGTTAAGGCTGATAGCTGGCCTTGGCTCGATGTATCCCTTCATCAAGTTCCGTCCCACGCTTGGGATGAATAGCCTTTGGCGGTTTAACTAACCTGTTGGCAAATTAGTTTTTGTCGCTGCTCGAGTATACAAAGTGTTCATCGCATACCACAACTGCTGTAAAGGGGCCAAGTCGGCGGCTTTAGGTCTCCAGCTAGAAAAAGTGACCTGATCTAACATGTTTGCAGCGATGACTGGACTCTTTCCTAGTTGGGGATAGGCTCGCATTAGCTTTGCCACAAATTCGCGCGGAGTCTCGTCTTCTGCTCGACTCATTCCATTCTCCGCTCCCCAAGCCTCTAGTGCCGAAAATGAGCGCCGAATCACCTGAGTGCCTGTTAAGCGTTCTCCGGATCGAAATGGATTTGTAAATGAAGCGAATCGCGGCGCTGTTTTTACAACTATCGCCGGCGTAACAGCAATTTGCGTAACTGCGGCCTGCTTTTTTTGCCATCCAAATAACATTGCGAACAATGCCCAAACGTCACGCAGGATAGCAGCAATTTCGCGTGGGTGCGTTACGGCATAGATCAAGACAAACAACACCAACACTAAAATGGTCAGCCACTTGACGAGGCTTCCCAAATTGCTGGCGATTTCCTTCAGCGCATCGACGGGATTCCACTGACTGGTTGGATTCGAAGCACGAGTGTTTTCAGTACTAGACGAGACGTCCGGCTGGTCCGTGTTGTCAGAAGTTTCTTGAGGTGCCGATTGCCGTTTGTTGTCCGGTGGACTGGAGGTGTTTTGGTCGTTCTGCTGGGTTGAGTTCGACTTGCTTGACTCTTGATCACCTACTGTTTGTTTGCCTTCCTGTGCACCGTTAGCATCCTTGCCGGTTGGTTGGCCAGCCGATTTCTTTGGATTGGATGTAGCAGCGTCTGAACCATCAGTCTCCTGCCCCTTATTCGATGAAGAATTTGAATTAGAGTTTCCTTCATCGCCGGCAGCCGAGCTCGCTGACTCTGGCTCATTAGAACTCGCTGACTCTTGTGTGTTATCGGAATCTGTAGCGGATTGGGATGAAGATTGGTCGCCGGACTGAGCAGAGGCACTACCGGCTTGATCGTTGCTTTCACCTGTCGTCTGCGAGGCAGCATTCGTAGCCTGCTTGGTGCCTTCTTTTCCCCAACCATATCTACTGGCAGCAAGTCCATCGGGTGAGCTCAATAAAAACGGTAATTCGATCACACCGAAGTTGCGATTAGGCAAGGGCAGCAGGATGCAAGCGAGCAACATTAGAGCAGTCATGATGGCACCTCCTCCTATCCACCTGACAATGATCTCTCTGGGCATCTCCATTCCTCGATCGCGCAGATACCGCCGTATTGTTAAAAACGACGTACAGATCAACAACATCAGGGCGAAGCCCAGGTAAGCGAACAAAAACCAGAAAGCGATACTGCGAGCATGGTTGTCCCGAATAACCAATTGCCCTAAACCAAACATGGGTATTGCCAAGATGGCGAAGTACAACACCCACACTCCAGAATTGTGTTTGATCCTCTTTTTCGGTCCTGGGCGATCGGGATCTAGCAAGTCGATTTCGTCATCATCCAGATTGTTCACTTGCGCAGGTGTCGGACGTTCGACCAAACGTAAAGTTTGCAGCAATCCTTCCTGCAGGCTCTGTTTGCCTCGATCGTCCATTGTGCAGTCGAACGCAATGCGGTCAGCCAAATATGCGATCAATCCTAAGAGGCAGGCGTTGAAAATCCAGCTTAACGCGACATAGTCCCCCTGAATCGTTACGAAATTTACCATAAATACCATCATCGCCGCCCCCATCGCCGCCAAATACATGATCGCATAGGCGCGGCCACTATCAATCGCGATACGTGCAATGAGGACCGTGGCGAATGTGTAAAGGCCCAAGACATACATCAGCCGAGCACTATAGTTCCCTTGATAAAACGCAAAAACCAAGAACCAGACCAGGCTCAGAATCATGCCCATGATCAGAGCCGGGGAAATTACATTGATCACGAACGTGACCATAAAAGGTCGCTCACCAAATCGTTTGCTCCTCATTTGGATTTTCCTCATTAACGACGGTGATTGACGACGACCATAATCGGCGAATGAAATCGCCAAAGGTAGTAAACTATTTAACCCAATCAGATTTTGTGGCGTGGGAACACATTCCCACTTTGTAACTGCTCAATAACCGAGTGCACGAGCCAAGTTTGTCGAATATCGGAAACCGGAGGCTAACGCCTTCCGGCTGATGTTGTGTGTCTCGCAATGACACCTAGTTATTGAGCAGTTATCCCCCGTTGACAGTTCTTCAATATCTCAAAATCATCTCGCGGCAAATCGTTGGAATCGACTGTTCATCAAATAGATGATAAACGTGAACGCGTTGGGCCATCAATCGGCCGACTGCGGAATGAAAAGCTTCATTCTCATAGTTATTGACAATGGCAGATACGGAATATCCCTGCCGGCGCAGCAGTCCCATTGCAAGAGCCGCAG
This sequence comes from uncultured Pirellulaceae bacterium, assembly GCA_964625155.1. GTDB lineage: Bacteria > Planctomycetota > Planctomycetia > Pirellulales > Pirellulaceae > Aureliella. Next base: position 18,448 of record CAZVBC010000042.1, on the reverse strand, counting down.
GTTCGTCGACTTCCTGAACGATGACTAATACCGTCGCGTCACGCGGCATGCGTGTTTGAGATTCGATTAATAAATCGGGAAGTTGTAATCCGTCGGTACGTTCTAGGCGGGCCAGTATTTTGAGCATTTCTGCAAAATGTTCCGGCCCGCGAGCCACGGGCAAGACAATCGGTCGCAGTCGATCGCTGGAGTTGGCCATGGCAACCGCCGCTTGAGCTTCTTGCCGATCCGAAAAATCTTGGAATGTTCGCCGAGCAACAATCCGATCTTCTGCATCACGACCGTTGCTGATCAAGCCAAATTGCTGCTGCCACAACATCAGCGTGTGACCAATTGAGGCGGCTGCTGTGCAAGCCAAATCACCGCGCACCGGATCATGTTTACGTGGGTTCGACTTGCGATGAAAATCCAAGACTAACGTAGCGCCGGCCACACAAGTCGGTTGATATTGTTTGGATTGCAATTGTCCTGTTCGAGCGGTGGCTCGCCAGTGAATACTGCGCAGCGGATCGCCATTTTGATACTGCCGTATCCCGCACATCAACGTAGGATCCTCCATCGTGCGATACGAGACATTGATCTCTCCCACAGGCCGGCGCGAAGCGATGCTGTAGCCATCTAAGGGATATACTTTGGGAACCACAAGCAGTCTTGCTGGTTCGGTCAGCGCTCTGAAGCGACGATGCAGGCCGAACAGGTCTCCGCTTTCGGCAATTAAGGGACCAACTTGAAAATAACCTCGGCGCTGGGCTGTGATGGAGTAGGAAATCACTCGGCTACTGCGTCCTGGAATCCAGCAAATACGAATATTCGGCACCTCGCGGCGCAGCGCGGCCGGTGGACGATGCAGGGCAGCATTGGGCAGCGGATCTTCGACCAACAACCAAGGAATGGGCCATTTACCACGATTCTGTAGATTGATCTGTATGGATACCTTCTGTCCGATCTCGGCTTGGGTGGTGCTCATCGTGCGCGTGGCTTTCAAGTTGTCTAGCCACTGCTTAGCTAAAAACTTGCTCAACCAAAATGCCAGCACCAAAACATACGCCGCATAAACGACCATGCTGGCGTTTAGCAGTAGGCCGACAACCAGCAGGATGGCCAAACCAGCGATCATGCGCACAGAATGGCCTCCTACTTATCGTGCCGTTGAGATGCCTGATGAGATCGATTCATAGCGCTCACAGCCTATCCCGCGCTACGCGCGACGGCCGCTTCAGTCACGGTCGGGACTGCGATCTCGGCTACAATTTCTTCTAAGACGGTGTCGCTGGTCAACTTGCGCAAACGAGATTCCGGCTTCAGAATCAGTCGATGCCCCATGACAGGTCCAACTATCTTTTTGACATCGTCAGGAATGACATAATTGCGTCCCAAAACAGCGGCCATTGCCTGAGCGCCCCGAAATAACGCGATCGAAGCCCGTGGACTGCCTCCCAAAGCGAGCGCTTCGTGACGCCTCGACTCGTGCACAATTTGGAGCAGATACTGGCGCACCTTCGGGTCCACGTGAACTTCCCTTACCGCATGCTGGACGTCGATTAAATCATCAACCGACGCCACTGGTTCGAGCAGGTCTATCGGATGCCGATGCTGCAACAGATCGAGCATACGCAACTCTTCATCCATATTGGGATAACCCAACGAAAACTTCATGAAGAATCGATCGAGTTGCGCTTCTGGTAACGGAAATGTCCCTTCGTGATCCACAGGGTTCTGGGTTGCAATTACCAGAAACGGAGGCTTGAGGGTATGCGTCGTTCCATCAACGCTCACACGTCCCTCAGCCATCGCTTCTAACAATGCAGCCTGAGTTCGCGGTGTTGTTCTATTGATCTCGTCCGCTAATAGTATCTGCGTAAAAATGGGGCCGGGACGAAATTCAAATTGTACTTCCTTAGGGTTGAATACGGACGCCCCCGTAATATCTGTGGGCAGCAAGTCAGGTGTGCACTGAATTCGTTTAAAGTCGCAACCCAAACTCCGAGCCAAAGCTCGGGCCAACATGGTTTTTGCGACTCCGGGAACATCTTCCAGCAACACGTGGCCGCCGGAAAACCAAGATACTAACGAAAGTATCAACTGCTTCCGTTTGCCGACGATGGCTTTCTCGACGTTAGCTATTATTCTCTTAGACAACTCGTTAACGTCTGGCACATAAAGCTCCCGGCAGTAGCTGTTTACAAATTCCAATCAACCAGCATAATCACAACCCCTCTGAGCACAAAACCACCACAGAGTTGGGGGTGAATCTGTGATTTAGGATAACGCGATGTTAATACGTCCAAATTGCATTTGAACGCCATCTATTTGCGCTGATACGGTTTTGGCAAAGGCAACAATCCGCTGCAGAATGAGCTGCGCCAAGCCAAATTTGGCTTTCGATTTTATTGCGGGCGCCAGAGATCGATACTACATTCCAAGTCGAACACTGACCTTGATGGTCATTCCATTGCGTAGAATATTCAAATTGATGATATCACCAGGCATCTTTCCAGCAATATGGTTCTGCAATTGGGTAGCCGCCGTGAGGGGCGTGCTGTCAACTTCAACGACGACGTCGCCTGGTTGCATTCCAGCTTGAGCGGCTGGACTATCGGCATTGACATTCGACACGACCACTTGGTTTCCCTCGGTGGCCAAGCGAACGCCGATAATTGCTCGGGGTGATTTCTGTTTGCGCGGTCGAGCGCTACCGGATGTCGATTGGAAGGCTGGACGTATCGGATTGTAAGCCAATTCAACGGCTAGATCCGAAACGAGATTAGAAATGCGTGTCAATTCGCGCAAATTGACGTTATCGTAGTCGTCGCTCGGTCGGTGGTAATCATTATGTAAGCCCGTAAAAAAATGCAAAACAGGAACTTTATGTTCGTAAAAACTTGCATGATCACTTGGCCCGCGGCCTGCCGGTTCTTTGATGATTTTGAAATCATAGGGTATGTTGAATTTGTCGATCAATTCCGAAAAGCTCGGTGAAGTACCGGTTCCATACACAGACAATTCGTTATTACTCAACCGACCAACCATATCCAAGTTGAGCATGGCGACTGTTCGTTCTAGAGGCCATCGAGGGTTGCGCACGTAGTGTTTACTTCCGAGCAAGCCTGATTCTTCAGCAGTAAATGCAATAAAGATCAGCGACCTGCGGGGTGACAATTGTCGAGCAACGATATTCCTTGCGATTGCGAGCATCGCCGTTGTCCCCGAAGCATTGTCATCCGCTCCATTGTGAACCTCAATAGTTCCCGGTGCCAACGAACCCATGCCTCCCATTCCGACATGATCGTAGTGCGCTCCGACTACCACAAATTCATCTTTGAGGTTGCCTTCTCCAGGAAGAACCCCAATGACATTGTGAACTGGTGTCTCCGAAGACTGTAACAAAACTTCGCCACTCATCTGCCAGCCACTTAACTCTATACTGCGAGGTTTCAGGTCGGTGTCAATCTCGCGTTCGAGCTGGTCTAGCCCTTTGCCTAGCGCAGCCTTGATAAATGGATCCAATGTGGCGCGAGAACAAAAAAGTGTAGGGACTTGTTTATTGGACAGCGCCGTGCCTGCCTCATTTACTCCGAGAACTGGATCGAAGTTCCCCAGCATGCGTTTGCGCAGATTCTCAATTTCGACATTTAGGATCTTAAGCCGCTCATTCCACTGCGTCTGTTGCTCCCGAGGTACATCCGCCGTCGGAGCTTGACGTGCGTGCGCATCTAGATTGGCCAGTGCAGCATCCAGTTTTTTCTTAGTCTCGGCCAGTTGGCTAGCTACCGTCACGGAATCGTTGACAATCACCAGCGCAGCAGCCTTATGCAGCGCAGCATTCAAAACTTTCGAGGTAAAAGGTGCATAGTCCGTGTTCTTTGTGCCAGCAAAAATACTCTTTTCGTCTGCTTGTTGCGGTTCCTTGCGCAATACAATTACCACTTTGCCCGCCACATCGATGCCAGCGTAATCGTCATAATTGAGTTCCTTAGCAGTAATTCCATAGCCCGCAAAGACAACGGCACCAAGAAACTTTCCGTTTGTTCCAAGTGCAAGTGGGTTAAAATCATGACCTATCCGAAATGGCGTTGAGCGTCCCGTGTCCGATCGGTTTTCAATTGCTAAGAAGTTGTTGTTCGCAGGGCCAATTTGAGTTGGACCTTTGATGGTGAACCGCTGAAATGCAGTTCCGTCGAAGTGATCGACTCGCAGCTTCAGCTCGCGAAAACGCTGTTCGATAAAGTCCGCTGCACGAGCAATTCCTTCTGTCCCTACTCCGCGGCCAGAAAGTTCATCAGCCGCAAGAAACTTCAAATCCGCTTCGATAAAACCGATCGATTCCTGTGTCGGTTCTGAAGCCGCGCACTGGGCAAATAGAAGGCAACCCACCATCCACACAACCGGGACGGTGGACATGGAATATTCTTCGAATAGTCGGCACAATGCCCGGATGCCGACTCCGCTTTGTGGGAAGCCATTTAAAAGTACTCCGGACGTCATGCGCTGTTCCATTAAAGCAAGAAACGAAAGGGTGCAGGTCCTCCAGTGCGTTAGCAAGTTCTTTTCTGCCGCTCGCCCTACAGTTATTTGAAGCATTGATCCAATCCGGTGCAGTCTAAAGTCTTGATATCGCAAGTTTTTCCTGCCACTCAAATAACCATTCACCTAGTCGAACCTCGATGCGGCACTCAGTTTTCCAAATCTAAAAACGAGCTCCGATGGTCAAGCCTTTGCTGGATAGGGCAGTCGGACGCAGTCTATTAAAAATTATCCGCCAATACGAGTAGTCAACCGCCAGTTTGTTGCACCCTGGGAACCACATTACATGCCAAACGGCATCGTTCGCGCTGTATTCACAATCGTGTACGGCTCGACTGGTGATAGCCAAGGCGGTGGCCCGTGGCGGATTGCTTCTGCCGCTTGCCCGGAATCGCGCAGACAAGTCTGGAGATTACTGAGTCGCGATCGCTCGGGCGTGACAGAATGACACTCACTTGCACACATGCTGCGATTTTAGACTTACAAGTCGTCGGCAATAAACAACTTAGTTGGACAGCGCCACATTTGATTATGTTGTTAGAACTAAGTCGTTGCAGCCACATTGTTTAACCCGCAGCCAAAGGCGAGGACTGGGTTTTGAGTTTTCGCAATGGTGTTAACCCAAACCGTAATAATGCCAAACTCGCCCCAGTCCTCGCCTTTGGCTGCGGGTTAAACGATTACAAAGCACCGGCTTAAAACCACATTTGGACCGCAAAGTGGCGCTGTCCAATTAGACTTCAGGCCGTCTCTGCAATGTCAACGCTTCGCTGGATTTCCAGCGTGACACAGAAGTGAATTTGCAAATCTGTCTTCTGTAAATAGACAGCAAGGTAATCTAACGAGATCGGAGCAAGCGTCCGAGCGGCAAGGTTCTAATGAATTCGCGCGAGCCAACTAAGTTTTGGCACGGTCCCTGCTTGCAGATTGTAGTACAGCCATTCACGGCTACTGCTTGGTCACAACCTAAGTTCTATGTCTGGGAGGGCGAAGCTGTTGCTGAGCTACCTGAGCATCGCTTCGGTAGGAACCCCGGTACCCGTTTGTGCAAACCCAGAAATTTAGTCTGGACCAAGCACCAGCCTGTTTTTGCAGAATAGTATTTCAACTGGTTCAATTGTTAAGGAGAAGGTAATGAAAACCGCTTTGGTAGTTGTGTTTGTCTTCGTTAACGTGGGAATCTGTATGGCTCAAACCGACAGGAAGGTAGACAAAGCCAATTCGCCAAAAAACTCACACAAGGAGGCTGCACAAAACGACAAACCAATGAGCTTTTGGATGGAGCGCAAGTTGGAATTATCTCAGGCAGTCTTCGCCGCGTTGGCAGCGGGAGATTTTGAGAAACTTGAACGCAATGCATCCCAGATGCAGGTGCTCAGCAAAATCGAGGGATTCGTGCGTCGCCGCAGTCCAGAGTATACTGCGCATCTCAACTCCTTCGAGCTTTCAAATCGCGAAATTATCAAACATGCTAAGGAACAAAAACTCGAAGGGGCCGCATTAGCTTTCCAGCAACTTACCATTAGTTGCGTATCATGCCACAAACTACTTCGAGACGGATCTGTGAAAGTCGAACCCACCGATCCGAAGTAACGAGCGGAGACGAATGAGCTGTCATCATCCACAACGATACCGAATTCGGGCAATTCTCGTTTGGCTCACTTGCTGCGGAGTGTTTGGCAGCACTCAACATTCCAAAATCGCTCGATGCCAAACGGCACAAAACCAAGCAGAAACTGTTGCGCTGTTGTCGAGCGAAGCCAGGTTGCATGGAGATGCACTTCGTGGCATCGCAATATATGCGACACCCAAGTCGGCATGCGTCTCGTGCCATCGAATCGGTCAAGTCGGCGGGACAATCGGCCCAGACTTGACGAATATCGGCACCCAACGCACTACTTCGCAACTGACTGAATCTTTGTTGTATCCAAATGCTTTGGTCAATCCTGAATTTCAAATCCATCAAGTTTTAACCGAAGATGGAGAAGTGGTCCGGGGATACAAAATAGGTGAAGACGCAAAAGCTGTTGTTTTGCGAGATCCAGCCAATGGGATCGAACGGACCATCTCGCTCGACAGCATCGACGATCGCCGATTGTCACTGTCTCTCATGCCCGAAGGATTATGCAACCAATGGCCTAAACAACAGCAGCTCGATTTGATTGCGTTTTTAACGGATTTGGGTAATTCAACGAAACTGCGCCCCGAGTTGATTGCTGAAATTCTCAGCCACGCTGCTCCCCATGAACCTGCAAAATTTCCTTACCAGCGCGAGCCGATTGATAAATCAATTTGGCCGAACTGGCAGGCCCATGTCAACCGAGATCGCATCTACGATTTCTACGCCAAGCAGGCAGACTACTTCCGTGTCCACGAGCCCAATGAGAATTTCTTGATGGAGTTTCCTGGGCTCGATGGAGGAATGCCGCTGGGACATTGGGGCAATCAGAATGAGGAGACTTGGGCGAGTAATTGGTGGAATGATGCCGCCTTGGGGAGCGTTCAGGCGGGAGTTTTCCATGGTCCCGATCGCTTGGTCGTACCAAGAGCTGTATGTATTCATTTAGGTCAAAACGGGGTGCTCGCAGCGTGTTTTGACCCTGAACGTCTAGCATACTCGGCGCTGTGGCGAGGTGGTTTTGTCAAATTTTCCACTGTGCGGCATGGATTCCTCCATGGTTTGGTCCCGATCGGCGAATTGCTGGATCCGCCCGCACATGAGCCACTGGTGCAACCGGTTCGATATCGGGGTTACTATCGAATCGGACCTCGAATCGTTTTTTCGTACATAAAGGGTGGCGTTGAGTACCTCGATGCACCCTGGGTAACAGAAGGTCGGTTCGTGCGCGAAGTTGCTAGCCGCGATCGCCATTCCCTGCGCGACCAACTGACAAACGCCCCACGCCAATGGCCCCAAACGATGCGCACCGAAATAAAGCTGGGAAGTCAATCTCCTTACGCCATAGATACCATCGAACTGCCTCAGCAAAACCCTTGGCGCACACCGATGTTTTGTGGTGATCATGATTTTTTGCCTGACGGTTCGGCAATGGTGGTAACCATGCAAGGAGACGTATGGCGAGTCACCGGCCTCGAATCGCAGCAATCTTCGACAGACCAGCCAACCGCAACGTGGACTCGATTTGCTTCGGGGTTGCACCATGCGCTGGGGATTCGCATCCTCAATTCTGGCATCTTTGTATTGGGGCGCGACCAACTGACTCGACTGCACGATTTGAATCTGGATGGTGAGGCGGACTTTTATGAAGCATATTCTATTGCCTTTGAAACATCTCCCGCTGGACACGATTTCATCTGTGGTTTGCAAACGGATCAAGCGGGTAATTTTTATACAGCCTCCGGAAACCAGGGTGTTGTCCGAATTGCCACAGATGGACAAAGCTCGCAAGTGATCGCCAACGGTTTTCGCAATCCTGATGGCCTGGGCATCTATCCCGACGGCATGGTGACCGTGCCGTGCTCCGAAGGCGACTGGACGCCCGCCAGCATGATTTGCGCAATTCCGGCGGGTGATCGTGCGCAGATTCCGTTTTTTGGATATCGCAGTCGCCAGTTCGTTAACCAGCCCGTCAGCAGGCCCGAATTGCCGCTGGTTTATCTACCGCGCGGAGTCGACAATTCAGCGGGCGGGCAAGTTTATATCGACAGCCAGCGGTGGGGACCGCTACAAGGTCAGATGGTCCATTTCTCTTTTGGGACTGGATCGCATTTCTTGCTGCTGCGAGACGTTGTGGATGATCAAATTCAAGGTGCCGTCATCCCCTTGCCTGGCGAGTTTCAATCCGGAGTTCATCGCGGTCGTTTTTCGCCAACCGATGGTCAACTGTACGTTTCCGGCATGGCAGGCTGGGGTGCTTACACAGTTGATGTAGGCTGTTTCCAGCGAGTTCGCTACACAGGCGCTCGTGTGCAGATTCCTATCGGTTTTCACCTTCATCAAAACGGAATCGCAGTGAAGTTTCCTGAGCCTTTGGATAGCGGATTCGTTGGTAACTCGACTGAACACTTTGCTCAAGCGTGGAATTATCGCTACGGCCCTGCCTACGGTTCGGCGGAATACTCGACTCGAAAATACGGGGCCGTCGGTCACGACCGATTGCGCGTCGCGTCAAGCCGATTGTTTGATGATGGTCATACCTTATTTTTAGAAATCCCAGACCTGGTTCCTTGTAACCAGTTACATCTACGATTGGCAGTGGGGCGAGACAAACGCATCGACATGTTTGCAACTTGCCACAAACTCGACCGCCCTAGATTGGATTTCGAAGGGGCACTTCCTGTCGCCCAACATGACGCGCGACATCCACTGGATGTAGATATGGAGCTAGCCGCTAAGAGAATTAAGAATCCGTGGGCCAATCCGATCGAAGGCTCGCGGAGAATCCACATCGAGGCTGGTAAGAATTTAACCTTCCTCCCGCGCGTACTGAACGCACAACCTGGAGAAGCGATCGCCTTGACGTTGTCCAATCCCGACACCGTGCCACACAATTGGGCACTGATTATGCCGGGAAAACTATCCGCCATTGGAGAGCAAGCTAATCGCTTGGTGGCGGCACCTGAAGGGTATATTCAGCAATACGTTCCACTATCGAGCGACGTTATTTGCTATACCGACATCGTCGAGCCCCATCAAGAATTCACCATCCATTTTCGCGCACCCAACACGCCTGGACGCTATCCCTTTCTGTGCACCTTTCCCGGTCACTGGATGGTCATGAACGGAGAATTGATCGTCGACAGATAGAGTTGGCCACCGCCATGACCGATTACTCAAGGCTGCGCATGCTGGCCAAGTCGCTAACCAACCCGCGTGTTCCGTAAGACAATACGCTTCCAAACACGATGAATCGGTACCCTTGCCGATGCGCCTGGATGCACGCCTGCGGCTCAGCAAAGGTAATTCCAGCGGCTTTACCGTGCGCGGCAACCCGAGCAGGGAAATCGGCAAGAAAGTTTTGGACTTCAGGATGGTTGATTTGACCAATGTGCCCCATCGAAGCTGATAGATCGGTCGGACCTGCGAATACTACATCCACTCCTTCGACTGCTGCGATTGCATCCAAGTTTCGTATTCCCTGCGCGGTCTCCACTTGTACGACCACACAGATTTCGTCGTTAGCGACGGGTAAATAATCAGCCCAAGAGACGTCCATTTGCAGAGTCCAATAGGGCGAAACACCACGAGAACCAATAGGCGGATACTTGGCATATTCAACCGCCCGTTTAGCCTCGTCAGCACAATTGACCTGCGGCACCATCACACAATTCGCACCCGCGTCGAGCGCCTTCTTAATCAATTGAGGGTCCAAGCCCGCCACGCGAATCATGCAGGCACATCCCTTGCGTCGACAGATAATAGGTATCCACCGCACTGCATCAACTTCGTACGAACGATGTTCCAAATCGATCCACAAAAAGTCAACACCTGTGTCTGCCGTAGCTTTGGCAACAATATCGGAGTTGTCCGGCAGGCTCGCTCCCCAAGCGGTTTTGGAAGCTGCCAAAAGCTGCTTTACTCGATTTTCAAACAATCTCGTTCAACCCTTTCGCTACTTTGTTCCCAAGCTCGCGCGATATAATCAGCTCTCTGTCGGTGGCTACATTGAATTTCAATCGAGCTTTACTGCTGCGGCTCGGACAAATAGACCTCTAACCACTCGATCATTCGCTGGCGGACGTTGGGTGGCATCGTATGCCCTTGCCCATGATTGATCAATCCCAGCTTTACAGGTGCGCCGAACAATTCATAAACATCCATGGCCGCGCGGATATAGGGCCAACTGCGCTTTCCGTCCACTGCCCCCGGCCCTGTTTCTCCACCAACAATTAACAGGGCTCGCGGCGCCACCAATGCTAGGAGCTGATGGTGATTCAAATCGAATTGGGCATCTCTAATGCCCTGCCCCAAGTACCAAGGATCATGCCAATTCGACGAAGTCAGTTCGACACCTCCTTCGCTGGCTACCGCCGCCCGAATACGTTCGTCGAACGCGGCCAAGTACATGGTTTCTTTACCTCCCAGAGAATGGCCAATCGCTCCTATTCGCCGAGGATTGACGTTAGGCATCGCCGTTAAGATATCGACCGCGCGCTGGGCATCGAACAGCATTTTATGCATTCCCAATGTTTGCGGATGCCGACGATGAAAATAAGCGACCGTGTTCTTTACATCAATTTCGTATTTGGGAGGCGTTTGCCATAGATAGCAACGCGGGCAGAACACAACAAAGCCGGCTCGCGCAAGCTGAACACCCAAGTCATGCGGCTGGCCGCCACTTACTCCTGCGATTTCGTCAATGTTGGTCTTGGAAGTCTGATGGAGCGCGACCACTGCCGGAAATCGTCCGGCACGATCGCGTAAGCGATCCACCAGTGGCTGGAGCAAATAACCTTCCACTGGCTCATCTAGCTCAGCGTTATATTTGACGAATTGCCTCAAGCAACCATCAATACGCTCCTCTTTGATTACCGTAAACGCTGGCTCAGGGCGTCGCTCGGGCATGGGGCCCAAGAACTTGCGCCACCGCTGTTCCAACTCACTTCGTTTGGGATGCCATTGCACGATCGTCGTGATTTTTTTCCCTGCCCCATCCACGAGCAATGCATCCAGCACCTTGCTAGGTGCAACTTGTTCTTGTGGCGGTTGCTGGACTTCAGATAGCCACGACACATTAACCAGCGAATCAGCGGATAAAGCTTGCTCAGCGTAGACCACTAAGCAGATGCATACCACAACCTGTGGAATGCTCACAATTTGCGATCCGATAAACATAGTTTTGCTCAATTTGTTTTTCGAAGTTTCAAATTCAGTCATTGAACTGTAGGCGTCTCATTTCGACGCGGTAGCGTCAGGGAAGCCAGTAAAGCTGGCCGTGTATCGTACATTTGCAGGAAATCAGAAGCTACACCTGACGCGTCGCCCTTCTGAAATCCGCAAGTATCGGTCCGACAGAATGTTTAGAGCGGCGGGGCAAAGCTGGGCTGTAACAGTCCGATATTGACGTGAGTCTTTGATACGAAATTTTTGTACCGCGTGAATCGTCCCGGCAGGGGCAAAATGTCGGTTGTATGCAAGGTAACAGTCACCCAACGTCCCGTTGGGGATAAGATATGTTTTGACGGGTGACACCCACGCGAACATCATGTCCCTTTCGGGACGAACCAAAATCCTTAGTTGCGAGAGAACGCTAATGAGCCGGTGGCTGGCATTCTTGGCTTTGGCTTCATCGTTGCCATCGTTGTCGCATGTTGTCACGCCATTGCTGAAGAAACGATGGAGTAACACCGCGCCATGACGTCTTGTTTTTGGAGTCTGTCGCTGACTGGTCAGCATCTTCAGCGGCTGCGACAGATTTGCGTGTGTTGTTGGCTGTAGTGGCCGAATGGACTGATGGGAAATCGCTGGCGTAGGTGGCAAGGTACCTAGCCGAGGAACTGTCAAGCAACTGATGGCCAAGAAACAGGTTGTTCTCGCGAAGTTTCCTTTTGGCTAAAAAGACTTGTCCACGCAAGTGAATGCGTTCATCGGGATGTAGGTACATGCCATAGATTTTGACATCGTCAATCCAGACGGTGCCAGGCTTGAGCACGTCAAATGCGACTTGCAACTCAGAGAGTTCTTCGTTGGGGATATCTGGAACTAGCAGGACGATTGGACGCCGTCCCCAATCGACTGGAATCGTATTGTCTTGAGAATCACCTCCAAATTCCCGCCATCGATGATATTTCTTGCCGTTTTTGTAACGTCCGATTAAAGAAAGTCGGACTCGCGGCACTGGTTGTCCCGGCGCGGAACGCACCCACGCCTCCACGGCAAGGCGTCCCGTGGGCACGACCTGGATTTTTTCGCTCTGAATCCAGGCGGTGACGCCAGAACTGCTCCGCTTTTCGATTCGAAGACAATACTTGCCAGTCTTGGGCAGCTCTGGATCGCGAACAACGTTCACATCAGGTAATGCAGATACCGTCCAGCCTGCCGGCGCACCGTCCGCTGCCCAGTTTTCAAAGTCGCCTCCTGAGAGCCTCATGGGTTCTTGACGATTAGGATCACCAATTTCGTTGATCAAGGCTTCGAGCTCGGTCAATCGATTGGTCAACAATTGGCTGGCATTCGCCGCTGGTTGATGTTCGACCTTGACTATTTCGATCGCCTCCGTGCTGATTTCTATCGATGCGATGTCGTAAGGTTGTACCACAACTTTCCACGTTTTCGAATCTCCGGCTGGAAGCTGTGCGACGTTGTGCTCGACGGCGTTAGAGCATGATGATTCAGCCGCTGGACCTAAATTGCGCACCTGCAACTGAATGGTCTCTTCCCATGCCGCACCATTGACCAATTGCAAGAACATTTTGCCGCCAAATGTCGCCCGGCGAACGCGCAACGTAGAATCTGAATTAAGAGACTCAATTGGCAAATCCTGCATCGTGACTGGAGGAAACTGCACCACAACCTGATGCAGCTCTCGTAATGATTCCGCCTGACCAAGTATGGCCATCCAGCTTCCTTCGCCAACCATTAACCTATCACTGGACATAAAGCGTCGCACGATGCGTTGACGGGCAACGTCATCAGTGACGGCTAAATGAGGAAAGAGCCACACACGGGTTTTGTCCGATCCAAATGGACTTTTTTCATCGAAGCTGTTAAGTCGAATGCCTTTGGGGATTTGGTACAGGCTCAATGCAGAATTTGCATTGCCCAGGGTTTGGTCGATCGCATCGTCGGCGGCTAATTGTAATCCCCATGATCTTCCAGCGGGTGGTTGTAGCGGGGCGTCGATCTCTGGCCGCATCAGAGTTACATGTTTGGCATCGTTCAGTTGTGCGGCGTCGATTCCAGCCGCCAGCAGAATGCGCGATGGCTGCAAACGCATTGCTTCGTATTCGAAGTAATTGGCTTCCGACGGGGGTGACTCAAATAGTTTGGTAAAGTTTAAATACAACTTAGAGCCAGGAGAGTTGCGGTCGATGGCTGAGCCGATGCGTAAATACAGCTTCGATAGTTCAGCCGCGCGCCATCGCAGAAAGTCTTGACGTGCCGACCCACGAAAAACTTCTTCAAGTTGTGATGGTTCCGTCGGCAAACGAACCTGCAAGTGCTGAGCAAATTTCGACAGCGATTCAGGGTCGTAACCCCATCGGTCTCCTCCGAAATTGAAATGCGTTCTAGGCCCTAAATTTAAACTTATTCCCGCAAAGCTGCGATAATGTCCGTAGCGTTGCACGACGTCGCGAATAACTCCTTCCAGCTCGCTTTGTACGGCAGAATTTAACGGATTGTACTGTATCGGTCGTTCACCATTAGCCGACGCTCCACTTAGCATGGACAACCCTTGAACATCGAGTTGCAATCCGTTGAGGTCCTGATCGGACACAGCCTCAAATCTCTTCAAACTCGGCAGTGATCCTTCCAACTCCAATGCGATGATGACGCGCAAGCCAAATTGTTCAGCTTGTCGGCACACTAATTCGACCAAATCTTTGATCTCGGGCGATCGTCCGTCGGAGAGGAAAATGCCACTATCAAATTTGGCTGAAGGCTGAAGCCTCTGGCTGGGAAATATTGCGCCGCCTCGAGCCGCGGCTGTCAAGACGACGCTATTGTAGCCAGCCTGTTTTGAAAACTCGCATAGTCGCTGGCTAGCTTCCATCCAAGTTATCCAACTATCCAGCGCACGCCCGCTGGCAGGATCTGTTACGCGGCGAGCGCCAAAATTCTCAGCTAAGAGCGGTTTATCAATCACTGCAGCGACTAGACGTTGATTCGCCAAAGCCTCAGCTTGGTCCGGTGCAACAGGATGTGTTATTTGATTGCGAGAGGAAGATTGTTGGAGTTCAGAATCGACGAATGACCCACTGCGCTGCTGAACCTCGATCGATACGAGCGAAGCGTTTCGATATGGGTCTGGATTCATCAGCAGGATGTAAGGGCGGTTAGTTTTTGGCCAGAAGATAAACTCGTGGTTAATAAATTGGGATGTTGTTTGCCCGGATTGACCATCGACGACTATGCCCGAGTCGAATGTAATAGGCCCTACTTCGCCCGACACATTAGGTTCTTGGATACTCACTATCATGCGCATCGCTTGATCAACAGGAACCTGCACATTTACGCGATGAGGAACTCCGGTTGTCAAAATCCTCAGCGGATATGCCTGCCATGCAGTTGGCGAAAGGACCAGGATTTGTTTGCCATTCAAAGTTCGCTGTTGATGTGGATGGCTACTCACTGCTTTGCCAGGAAAGGTCGTCAAAGTTGACAACGATTGCATAGGTGATGTCGTCGAAAGTCGTTGAATGGGTTCCCACCAATTGGATTCAAACGGGAGAATTGATTGCACTTCTTGCCATTTCCCGGGCAGTTCTTGTTCACGATTCGGTCCGACAACGACAAACTCCAGTTTGCGACTAGGAGTCGCAGTCAGCCCTACCAGCGAACTGATGAAACGCCGTTTCTGTAACAAGAACTCAAATTGAAATACGCCTGTTGTGCTGGGTACTTGTACATCCAAAGTCGTTTCCGCGAAGCTTCCAAGGGAATCGAGTACAACTTCTTGAAGTTGTTGTTGAACGACCTTGTTTGTATTACTGTCTAACATACGCACGATCAATCGATGTTCACCCGGTCCATAAACCGTACGATTGCCGGACACATGTAATTTGAGGCGTTCGCCTGGAGAGAAAACCAAGTTCTCTGCGTCCCAGCGGACTCGAATATGGTCGCGCAACTGGCGTTCGATAGCGATGCGTGTGCCGCGATTGTCCAGCGATTCGATCCAAGCTCCCGTAAGGAGTTTATCCAAAGTCACCGAAACATCGTTCAACTTAAATTGAGGCGGCAGCGATTCTTGGTTGTCCCAACGGAAGACGATGCGACTGCCTGCACGCCCGCGAACCTTGACGTCAACTCCTCCAAATGTGGCTGCGCTGTGCCTTGTCAGCTCAATGGTTGAACGATCGATTGCCCCAGCAGTTCCTACTGCGTCGTCCTGGAGGCTCAAGTTGCGAACTAATTCAATGTGCCCTTCATCAATGGAGATTGTGCCGGCAAAACTGAGTGCCGGCCCTCCACCCCAGACCATCCGCAGTTCACAATCGACAAGCTCCGGATCACCTGCCATCGCTGATTCATGCTCAGGTGCAGCTTGTTGTGCCAGCAACATCTGCCGGTTGTCCGGCGCGCAACAATAGCCAATGAACCATGCGGCAAGCATACCGATGGCCAACTTCGGCTTTTGTACGGGACTTCCGTGTCCTAACTTCATAACGCTCAACCGACGCTTTACACAACAAACTCCAGTAAGATTCGAGGTTAGTTCCTACCAAAATTTCGCTTGGACTTCCACACGAAAATAACACAACCCGCGAGAATGCATTGCTAGCAATAAATTCAGAGCCTCGGTTGTCAGGTTTGGTCCAAGAACGATGTCCTCGAAATCTGTGTGCAACAGATTGTCAATCATCGTCAGCGGCCTACTTCACGTACTGGGAGCAACCTCTTCCGCGCCTGCAAAAATTGTTGTCAGTCCGTTTCTTCTGAAATGTGATCACGCAGGAAATACATGCCAAGTCGAGATTGGCCATGCAAAACTCGGTTCAGTTCCCTATAATCTCCGAAAATGGGCTACCGGCGATGACTCTTTCTGCAATAAATTCTGTATTGAGGTTTGCAGGCTGTGAGTTACTGCGCCACGTAACTTGGGGTTGATGAGTTCCCAGGAGATTTGGGCGGTCCAGAGCATTTTGCCGGTCGTAGGCAGTAAGGCGAGCAGCAGTAAAAAAGTATACCGGACACTCTTGCGCGGTTCCGCAAAATCAAGTCGCGGAAGGTCGCGAGTCCTCCGGTGCGTTGGAGAGATCTTTTCTACCGGTCGCCTGAGCTAACTAACCAATGATGAACATCTTGCACAAAGGAATTTCGCTGTGTCAACGGCCACGATGACATCCACCCATACGGCAACCAGTCCAGCGACTTACAATATTCGTATATACAATACGCTGACACGCCAAAAGGAACCTTTCCGCACGGTGCAACCTGGAAAAGTAGGGATGTACTTGTGTGGTCCTACAGTCTATGCCGAAGCCCATATGGGGCACATTGTCGGCCCAGTAATCTTCGATACCATCAAACGCTACTTGGTTTATTGCGGCTACGAAGTTACCTGGGTCGTCAATATCACCGACGTGGACGACAAGCTGATTGCCTCCAGCACCCGACGTGGAATTACCATGTCGCAAGTCGCGACTGAGATGACCATGGACTATTTGGCGAACCTGCAGTCGCTGGGGGTGAATCAAATCGATCACCTACCCCGAGCCACGGACAATATCGACGAAATCATTCGTTTTATCCAAGAATTGATCGATCGCAAGTTTGCCTATGCTAGCGGAGGTGACGTGTTTTTTGATGTCACCCGCGACAGCGACTATGGGCAATTGAGCAATCGAACGGCCGAGAGTCAACAGGGCGAAGGTGGTGAAGCTGCGGCTCGCAAGCGTTCGGCCAGCGACTTTGCATTATGGAAATCGGCCAAGCTTGGCGAACCCGCTTGGGACAGCCCATGGGGCAGGGGCAGGCCGGGATGGCACATCGAGTGTTCAGCGATGGGCCGTCGAATTCTCGGCAAGACGTTTGATATTCATGGAGGTGGCCTAGACCTGATTTTCCCGCATCATGAGAACGAATTGGCTCAGAGTCGGTGTTGCCATGGTGCGCCCATGGTGCGTTACTGGATGCATAACGGCTTGATGCGTGCATCAACCAGCACTGGCAAAGTTGGTGGGCGAAGCGACCGTGAATCGTCCGACTCGCCAGATGCAGCAATGGAAGCGGATGCTGCTACCAAAATCAGCCGCAGTAAAGGTGCGGGTGGATTGGCCAAGCAAATCGACCAATATACCGGTGAGAGAATTCGGTTCTTTCTATTGCGCTCCCATTATCGTTCCACCATTGTCTTCGGCGACGAAGGGCTCGAAGAGGCAGGGCAAGCACTCACGGCTTTCTACCGCTTGATTCAACGTTTCGAACGAATTACCGGTATGCCATTTTACTTATCCGACAACAAAACGAATGACACATCCAATCCGTCCCCTTTCGCCATAACTCGTGTGGCGGGAGATCATTTCGTGCGCGAGCATTGCCAAAGTGAATTGATGACCGAAGTTGCCCAATTGCGCGTATCCTATTTGGAAAAGATGGATGACGATTTCAATACCGGTGGTGCGGTCAGCGACTTGTTCGACATGGCACGCGCCGTTAATCGCTACGTCGACCAAGCAGGATTGGAAGACACTAAGAAACGGACTGCCGATAACATTGCTCAATTTGCCTATGCCATGTCCGTATTGCGAGAGCTGGGTGCAATTTTAGGGTTGTTTATCAAACCTCCTCGTAAAGGTGCGGGCGATGATTCCGTAAAGCTGACCGACCAATTGATGCAGTTATTGATACAATTGCGAGCTGAGGCTCGAGCCAGCAAGAATTTTGCGACGGCAGACGCCATTCGCAATGGCTTGACAAAGTTGGGAATCTCTTTGCAAGACTTGAAGGAAGGCACGACTTGGGAAAAAGCCTAGTTGGGCAGCGCCACTTTGCGGTCCAAATGGTGGTCTTAAGCCCGAGCTTTGTCATCGTTTACCCCGCAGCCAAAGGCGAGGACTGGGGTGAGTTTTGCATTATTACGGTTTGGAATTAACCCCAGCCCTCGCCTTTGGCTGCGGGTTATACGATTTCGCTGCAACGACTTAGTTCTAACAACCTAATCGAAAGTGGCACTATCCAACGAGACGTCGGGAGAAAGCCTAATTGTACAGCTCCGGTGCATTCGCTTGTCAGATGTATTACCGCAATCTCTAACTTAACAAACGAGCCTACCATGGATGGAAAGTTAATACTCGGCAT
>CAZVBC010000041.1:0-27096 GCA_964625155.1 uncultured Pirellulaceae bacterium | reverse complement strand
GCGAAAGTGTGCTATTTAAAAGGAAATACAAAAGTTTGAAACCACCAGAAATGGCCTGGCCTGCCAATTCATTATCAAAATACTTACCGCAAATAAAGAATATAGACTATCGACACCACTGCAAGCCTCATCCACAAGCAATCGCTTACCTTGCACTTCGATCGTATTTCCCAATCGAAGGTGAGGCATGCCTGCAAAGTCTAAGAATTCGCTGGCAGACGAAGCCGAAATCCATTGCAGTTTCTGAATGAGTGTCGAATCCATATTCATTGGCAGTGGGACTGTAACCCAGAGGAGCATCGTCCATGAAAAGAGCCTCGGCCACGTTACGCTGCCTAATCGAGCCAAGCCCCAGCCGAATATGATCAAGATGGCACCCACGCTTGCCAGCCATGGTGAAAGATACCAAACTGCCAAGCTTTCTATGATGAACGCCAAGATCAATAAGACAAAAGAAATGGATTTCCGCCACCCGTTTGTCGTGTCACTGACCGTGCTTCGTGAATAAATGAGGTAAACGAAGCTAAGCCAAGCGATGGGAAAGAATTGAAAGTGTGGTCTTTGCCAAAGATGTGTCCCGTGTATATATAGCAATGGAGAAACAGAAAGCAGTGCAACCATCCAGAACAGATCGACACTGTGGAGCTTAGCCCGAGTTAAGATATCAGAATTCATTACGCTTACCTATGAGCTAATTAATAGTTTTGTTAAATGCCCCGATGTGTGACGAGTCGATCCAAATCACAGATCTGAATCCTGCATTTACAAGCAAGTTCTCGATTTTGATGGGAGCCAATCTATCGCCCATCGCTTCCAGCGCGGCGAAGTGTACTTCAACAAAGATCGCTCTTAACTCTTGTGATTTTAGGATTTCTTCCAATCCTCGGAGGCACTCCAACTCGTGCCCTTCCACATCTAATTTTATGATATTAGGCCTGCGCAATTCGAACCGATTAATCAAAGAGTCACCAGTATGTATTGGTACTTCAATGATCTGGCCTTTGCTTGTGGCCGTGTCAAGCACAACATGGTTCGTCACGCTGGTTGGATCGTCCCCCACTTCAAATTGGGCTATGCCATTGCGGCTTCCAAGAGCTACGTTGATTAGACTAGCGTTGATTACTTGTTGAGCTTGTAATGCCTCAGAAATCTTTGTAGCACTTGAGGGTGAAGGCTCGATGGCAACTACCCAACCGTTTGCACCAACCTGCTTTGCCAATTCCAGGGTGTAATAACCTATATTGGCTCCAATGTCCCAAACTACGTCACCAGGTTTCACATTAGATAGGAGCTGTTGTGCAAATTTATCTTCATAAATGCCCCGCTTGCGAAAAATTGAAAGGGCATTTGTCAAACCCAGCTTGCGCGCCAGGGAACGTAGTTGTATGTAGAATGGAGACAACTGTCGCGACCCGTAAGTATGTTAATGCGTATCGACTAAGCAAATTTTTTGCTGCTCAGTCGCATTCAATTAGTTGCTTTTAGCAATAGTTCGATTTGTCGTCGATAGGCTGAACGATTATTGACGGACGTAATAACTTTACGTAAATGGTCTGAGGATGACGCCGAAAAAATTACCCAACCATCGTGGTTTGCTTCCATTGCGTAGGTGATTGCTGGGCCAATAAATGACTCGGGTAAGCTGTCGTCAGATTTTCTTAGTGCATCCCAGCAATTCGCAAACTCACGATCAGAATTGTACTTGGCAATTAATGGTGGAATTGCCCGGGAAAATGGCGAATAGGTTATCAGTTTAGCAGAATTGAGCCCCTGCACGCGAGCAATATCGCGGTTAAGTATATCATTCGAGAATTGCAAGACACGTCCGAGTTCGGGTTTGACCTCCGAAATCGCCATCAACTGGCTAAGTTCCCCTGACATCCCAAAGGATCGAATACGATTCTTCGATTTTTGTTCTTCTAGCCACTCAATCAAATTTGGCTCTATGGCATCTTGATTCGTAGCATCATGAAGCAATAGGCAATCTACATAATCCGTTCTTAGCTTCTGCAGGCTTGTTGCTAAGCTTCCAGCCGCCTGTGTTACCGAGAAACACTTCGGTGCGTATAAGGTTTTAGCCAGTTTTTTCGCAGAGTTGCGTACCCATGGAATTGTTTTCAATATACGCCGAATAATTCCTTGAAACGCAATGATTATCGAAATGTTGGCAGCCGGCTCAATCCCGAACTTCGTTGTAACATAAAGGTCTTTGCGTTTGTCGCGAATGAAATCTCCGAGTTCCTGTTCAGCGTGCCCCAGACCATACATTCTGGCTACATCAAATCTTCTGATGCCGCTCGCAAATGCTTCTGCCAAAAGTTTTTGCCTGCAATGCGAATTCTGTAAGCGCATCAGTGCGCCGCAGCCAAAGGAGAGCTGCCTGCTTACTAACTTTTGATCTTCTATAATTTCAGCGTGTGCGGATAACATTAGCGCGAGTATTCAATCATTGCTATTTGATCGTTAATGCAACGTCACTGGCGATAGACTTTCGGCTCGCCAAATGCTTGGCTAATCTTATTGCTAAGGCAACGATCGTGAATGTCGAGTTAGCTTGACTGGACGTTACGAATACCGAAGAACTTGCCACAAATAAATTGTTTATACCGTGGACTTTGCAGTCAGCATCGACCACTCCGTCAAGCTCGCTAAGCGCCATTCGTGTTGTGCCCGCTTGATGATACCCATCGCTTGCCTGTTCCCAGACTTTTTCTTCTAAGTTGCAATTGGAGTATTTCAGCTTGCCCAAAGACTGACTGCGCAGGGATGCATCAAGGACTTCATGGCACTTAATTATGGAGGCAACATCTTGCTGCGAGAATCTAAGGTCGACATTAAGTTTTGGAAGGCCTAATTCGTCAGTCTGTTTAGAAAGTGTTACTCGGCTTTCTGGATTGGGGACTTGTTCCCCATGGTAGTGTAACGTGTATTCGTTGGCTGCAGAAAATTGAAAGAAGCCGGGAATCCGTCTACGGAGCATATACCTGCGTATCGCAAAGCTGGGAATAAAACAGCAAGTAGAAAACCAATGATTTAACATATTCCTTATATGATCGCGTTTTCCACTCAGTGCGGCGCCTTTGATTGCGGATTGACGGAGTGCCTCGGATGCAAACAAACTTCCAAACGGTGAGGATAAAGCGAGGTAGGCGAACGACAGGACACCATTTCCGTGGCTGGGATCACCGATAGTGCTGTTCACCAATGAGATCGATACATTATTCAAGGTATTTTGACGTTGGCATGTTTCCGAGAAGGTAAATCTCGGTCGCAAGTATACTTTGTGCTGATCGCGCAGGAAGCCAAATACAGTCTTTCTTGGATCCGTATTAAACTCAACCGTTGCAATACGTCCAGAGATATGTCCCATATAATACAACCCCAGCTTGCCTCCTTGATTTCCCAGTCCTGCGTGATGCCTATCATTGGATGCTAGCAAGAGTCGCGTGGTCTCTAAACCGCCACAGGCGATGACAAATGCTTTTGCGTGTACCTCGAGAAATCTACCATCTTGGTCACGACATTGGATCGATGTAACGGAGTTCCCAGCGTCACTACAGTTAATTTTTGTCGCTGTCCAGCCAGACAATAGTTTGATATTTGAATTACTCTTCACCGCCTTGTAGTATTCCCGACCGAAATTCGTTGGCAGGGACCATCTTTCCAAGTCGCTGGCTCGCACGTCTCCTTCGATGAAGCCTGGAATGATCGTTTTTTGCTGCAGTGAGTCAATCTGGTGAGTAGAAAATAGCGATTCTCCACAGAAAAAGTAGTTGCATGCACTCTGAAAAAACGGTTCAATCTCGTCGTAGCTAATCGGCCACGTGGCGTCCGATATATATTCTCGCTGGGAAAAGTCGATAGGATCGTACGGGATACAGCGACCTCCCCATATGACCGAAGCGCCACCAAATTGCCTTCTGGTACACAGGCTCATTGGAGCATGTCGATTCGGAGCCAATATGTTTGCGTCAGCCAATCCCTGCACTCTGCGATCCAATTGCCTTTTGCCACTCTCAATCAGAGTTACTTGAATACCTTGTCTCGCCAATTCTAATGCGCATACAATGCCAGCAGGCCCAGCTCCTACAACGACGATGTTATCCAGGTGCATCATACTACGTCATCAACCCACAACGGGCACAATGGAATTAATAATGTGGCAATGAGCGGCTGCGGCAAAGTGAGCAAGCGAAGTGGGCTAGCTTTTGGTGGTCTGAACATGCGTTAGATCAATTCTTTAAAACTACTTAACAGTAGTCGGTTTTGCCCTAGCAGGCCATAATATATCTGGCAGTTCGCCTGTTTGTTGATACTCGGATCGCTTTAGATCAATCCAGTAATAGAAAACGCTATGTAGAAATGCATAACGAAAGCCAATGCGACCGTCCAGAAATCCGAGACGCAGGAAGTAGCGATAGGCAAAATAAGCCAGCGGACGGATCGGAATACGAAAATACATCCGCCGCAACCACATCCTACGCTCGTCTGGTGTCCCAAAGAACTTGGCACTTACTTCGCCCAGGAGGTTGCCTCCCACCATTTCTCTGACTTCCATCGACGAATAACGATTATGTTTGTCAATCCAATGGGAAAGCGATTTGTAGTCATGGTGTTCAATGTATGAGTGAAATCGCGAGGTAGGCCCATCAGCTACTGCATGTTCATTACATGAGCGATTCTCAAACCTCACACTGCCAGTGCGCCACAGTCGCAGGTCGTAATTATCTCGAATTCCTCCAAAGCGAACTCGTTTTCCGAAGAAAATGATCGATCTGCGAAAAAAGATTCCAGCAACATCTGCGGCATTGTCCGCTGCGAACTGCTGAAATTCGACTTTGAATTCTGGTGTCACACGTTCATCGGCATCCAGCTTCAGTGTCCACTTTGCCGTAAGAGGCAGGTTGTTCAGTGCCCAATTCCACTGTGTCGAATAATCTATGAATGTATTTTGATATACTTCGGCACCTAGTGACTTCGCGATTGCGACCGTGTCATCGGTACTAAATGAATCAACCACAAATATCTGCTCGGCCCAATCGGAAATCGACCTGATGGCATGCCGAATATTCTTTGACTCATTAAAGGTGAGAATCACGACAGCGATTGGGGAGATTGACGGAGCTTTATTAATCGAATTATTCACTGTTTGGCTCGGTCATGCGGCTAAGAACTTTTCGTGCCAACACTGAACTGCAAGAATTGCGAAAAGTGGATAACTGCCGTCGATCGAACCACGTCGGTCGGCGTCCATCAACGATGCAACGGCCGCAGGATCAAATAATCCCGTTCTTTCCAGGGCAGTCTGGGACAATTTTTCATGGATCATATCTGCGAGCGGTCCCTTCATCCAATATCGCAGCGGGACGCCAAATCCTGTCTTTGGTCTGTAAATGACAGAGCTTGGAAGGATAGGTTCCATCGCCTTTTTGAAAATCCATTTGCCAGTGCGACCACGTTGCTTGTAACGATCACTAATTCGGTCAGCTAATGAGACCAGATCAAGATCCAATAACGGAACTCTCGCTTCGACACCAACAGCCATTGACATCTTGTCGGTGTAGTTGAGATTGTGATCTGCGAGGAAGTAGCGTGTTTCCAATAGCAACATTTTGTCGATGGGACGACAACTTGAATGTGTGTTCCGCAGCGTTTCGTTTAGAGGTGCAGAAATTTCTTGAAGCGATACTTTTTCCCGCAATTCGCTATGTAGTAAGTTTACCGCTCTCAGCGGATTAAGCCAATAAAAGTAGCCTAACAGCCGTTCATTGGCTGGAAGGTGAGCATTTTCCACAGCTTTTCGAAGTCTGCGGAAGGCCGTTACGGACGTAGGTAGCAAACTGGCGGAACAAGGCAATAGCTTACGAGCAATCTGAGGCAACCAACTCCAATACTCTTCCAACCGCAAGGCCAGATGCCGACGGTAGCCTGTAAAAAGGTCATCGCCTCCAGCGCCAGAAAGCAACACCTTGATGTGATGTTGTCTCGCTAATTTGCAAATGAACAAAGTGTTTAGTGGTGCCAAATCAGCCTGGGGTTCGTCCAGGTGATATATCATCTCCGTGATAGAATCCACCATTTCTGGACCTACCGTGATCGTATGCAGGTCAACGTCAAGATGTTTAGCAACTTGTTGTGCGTATGGTAGATCTTCCGAGAATCCCTCCCACGCTTTTGTAGAATCTCGAAACGCAATCGTGAAACATTGTAGACGCTGAGAAGTAAATTCCCGAGCAAATGCGACAATGGAACTTGAATCAAGGCCTCCAGAAAGAAAGGCGCCAACGGGAACGTCCGAGACCATTTGCCGCTCTACCGCTGTCCTGACCGCACTACGCAAGCGGTCAGCCATACTAACCGATGTGGCATTAGGCTCAATTTCGCGGTCTGCGCATTGTTGGGGCGGAGTATAAAAAGCCCACTGCTTGAGAATTCTTCCACTCTTTACCGAAAGTGCATTCCCCGGTTCTAACTTCTTAACTGCTGCCAGTGGAGTCCTCGGCGCTGGGCACCACAAGAAACTGACATAACTTGCAATTGCGTGTGGGTCGATTGCCCTACTCACACTTGGTTCGCACAAAAT
Source organism: uncultured Pirellulaceae bacterium (assembly GCA_964625155.1). Lineage (GTDB taxonomy): Bacteria > Planctomycetota > Planctomycetia > Pirellulales > Pirellulaceae > Aureliella. The sequence continues at coordinate 20,513 of CAZVBC010000041.1, read as the reverse complement.
GGCCTTTAGTTCGCTTGCGAACAGTATTCCCCGATCACTCTGCGAGTAATAAAGGGGCTTAATTCCCAACGGATCCCGAGCGATCAATAATCTCTCATGTTCAGCATCCCAAATCGCAAACGAATAAATGCCATTCAGATAGCCAAACAATGCCTCTCCATGCTGTATGTAGAGATTCAAAAGAACTTCCGTGTCGGTCTGACTCCTCAGTGACACTCCATTATTTATTAGGTCACGTCGCAGGTCGCGGTAATTGTAGATTTCACCATTGAATACGATACAGTACTTTCCAGTATGATCCCACATTGGCTGATGACCAGCCTCGGACAAGTCAATAATCGCTAAACGGCGATGCCCTAGCCCCACACGGTGCTTTTCTATGTACAAAGTGCCACCATCGTCTGGACCGCGATGCGCTTGCACTTCGTTCATTTTGAAGAGCAATGTCTCTGGAAAATCACCAACGAAGCCGGATATCCCGCACATCTCAGATTTGACTATGAGTGAATGATTCGACGAGGAAAGCGAACTACTCTTGGAATTTGCTACGCAATTTAAATTTAACGAAGATTAGAGACTTTAAAGTCGCAATAAATCATATAAGTGTGAAACAAATCGTTCACGAAAGGAAGAGAAACTAAACGATTTTTGCCACCAAGCGACGCCGTTATTTCCAAATTCTCGGCAGAGTGCTGAGTCTTGCAAAAGCTGAACAATCCTACGAGGCAAATCCCCAGGATCATCTAGATTTACGTTGAAACCCGTAATCCCGTGGAGATTGATCTCAGGTGCCGCATCATGAATCGATCCTATTACGGGTACGCCGCGACGCATGGCCTCAATGTAAACTAGCCCAAAACCTTCACCTCGACTCGGCATGCAAAATACTGTACTACTCGCCCACAGATCCTCTAATTCCCCATCATCGACAAACCCTAATAGGTCTATGTTGCTTCTTACGGGTGACCTATCGACCATGGTCCGCACGGCCTGTTCACCTGGTCCTTTACCGACAATTCTCAGGCGAGCTTCGGGAATTCGCTGGAGCACTCGGGGCCAGCATTCGATCAATTCTTTGTGGCCTTTGTAACCATCGACATCGATTCGGCTAACAATCATCACGACTGGCTTAACGTCACTGTAGGCAATGCGATAGATTGGCGTATCTGATTCAGACCCCAACCAACATACGCGGGCCTTTCCAAAGCAGCCATTTAATTTTGCGGCGCGCTTAAGTGTGTATTCCGAAATTGATAGAAGCAAATCAGCTCGGCGAGCACCTTGGATACGATTCTTGACAACGTTTTCCCATACTTCAATGCCGCAAATAAAAGTCATGAACGGCCTTTTCACAGGCCAAATGATGTTGTGGGCCCGGGCCATCCCAAGAGAGTCATATATAAAATGCCTATTGAGTGCACATGCGGCCTGAATTTGTGCCACGAAATTCAGGCGAGAGCCAGCAGCTATTCGATGTTTACCAGGCAGGTCCATAACGGGTTGTCGGTCGTTCAAAGAAATTCGCTTTAATGGACTACCTGCTTCCGACTCATTGCAACACAAGGCCGCAAGCCTTGCAACGCAGGCAATTCCGCTATTAGACCGCCGAAATGACTCCGCCGCTAAAACAGGCACGACAAGATCCTATCCGTCTTTGATAGCATTTTTATTTTTTAAGGCATCACCCGGTAAACGTGATAACAGCTCACTCATGGAAACTATTCAAAAGCTATTGAGCCCATGCGAGAGGCAACTATTGGTGTGCGAGTATTTCGGCGATCAGCAAAGCAGGTCAATTGAATATACAGTCGGGCTGATCGGACTTATTGATCATCCATTCGTATGTATCCGAAAACTGCGAAGCAATCGTGCTCCAATTAAACTGCCGACGAACCCATTCACGTCCATTGATCCCCATTTCCTTAAGGATTTCTGCATTAGTTTCCATGGCTCTCGCAAGACTGGAGCTCACACTTCCAATGTCGTTGTCAATCCACCAGCCTGCATTGTGAACTTCGAGGCCTTGCCAAGGGGCACCTTTTGATACGATACATGGTAACCCCGCTGACAGCGCCTCTACGACCGCTAAGCCAAAATTTTCAGAGTGTGTTGGCAAAATAAACAGTCGTGCTTCGCGGTAAGCCTTCCATTTGTCCTGTCCCTCCATTGGACCTGTAAATTCAACTCGCTCTAGACATAGTTTTTCCGAGAGTTGCTGCATTTGAGGCAAATAGCCTGCATTATCGGGGCCAACAATGCGGAGGCTCCATTCGGGAAATCTTTCTTGAATTCCGCGCCATGCATTGAGGAGAATATCCACACCTTTCTTTGGGTGAATTCGACCTAGAAATAGCACAACTGGCGGCCTCACCACGTCGTTCGAAGTTAAAGAAGGCAAATCGACTCCGTTCGGAATAATAGCAATAGGCTGTTGAAACCCGAGCCGACGAATATCGTTGTATTCATCTTCTGAAGTAGCATGAAAGCACGTTGCGCATTCAAGAGCTTTTCTCTGTAACAAAGGCCAGAAGACCTTTTTCAAATGAGAGCCACTTTTCATCGACCAAGCGGACAAAGTACCACGTGGAGATACCATCAGCGGTATGCGATATCGATGTGCAAGCCGATTCGGAATGACGTTCGTCAACATCCATAATCCGTGGGTATGTAATACCCTAACCGAATTTCCCTTAAGCCGTTGACGCAGCCATGCGTTCATCGACCGTGACCAGCCTAAAGTACGAGGGCCAAATGAGAGAGGAAATGTAGTCAATTCTGCGGGCGGGTTTTGTATAGGTGCCCAGTCCAAGGCAGCTATTTGAGATTCTATACCCATACTATTGAGACTTTGGCAGAGCCTCACAACTGAGTATGAAGGACCACTCGATTCCTCGGCGACGGACGATACAACCTGTATTACGGGCGATTTCACTGTATTTGGATCTGACAACGCGCCTTGGTCAATCAGAGTTTTGATGTCACCGAATAGGCAGCTTGAAGTATTCCATCTGCCGCCGCAGTCGTGGAATAGCGGCTAACGAGCTCAATCGCTTGTGCACCCATTTTTGCCGATAAGCCCGGAGAATTAAGAAATTGAAGCATCGATTGAGCTAGTGCGTAAACATTACCTACTGGAAAAATGAATCCTGTTTCGTTTGTCTTTACCAAATCCGGCGCACATCCGACCATATCACTTACAATTACTGGTAAGCCGAATTGCATAGCCTCGTTTACCACCAATCCCCACGAATCAAATTGAGAAGGTAAAACAAGTACATCGGCCGCCGTGAAGTATTTCGCTAACTCGGACTGATTAACAAAACCAGGTATAATTACACGATTATTGAATACCGGCCGCAAGAGGCTTTCAAAAGCGGATCGTTGAGGGCCTTCTCCAATCGCGATACAGTACAGGTTTTCTTGGTCCCTTAACTCGAGCAGTGCTTGGCCGAATACAAGTGGTTGTTTCCGGTCAATCATCTTTCCACTGAAAAGAAATACGATTGCGTCCGTTGGTATTCCAAGGAGAGCTCTCGCTTGAATGCGGCTTACATTTATTTTTTGCGCTTCGAAGTAATCTGTATCGATGCAATACGGTGAGTAAAAAAGCTGGCTGTCAGGAATTCCAAACCTATGCAAGTGCGTAATTGCGTCGACACCAATATAACAAAATGCGTCTACGCCTTTATAAAACCAACGTCTATAAAAATCGGCAATTATACGTTTCGCGCTGCTGGCTGGGCGCCGATCAGTAAACTCGCCTCGGACTATTAGTTTTATCCCAAGCTTTTTGGCCAAAACGCGGATTTGTCGGGTATAGGGCGCAAAATAGCCTTGCACAAGAATACAATCTGCGGCCAGCCTTTCTAAAACGGCACGACAATTTCGCACTTTCAAAATATTCTTAGTTGACAAACTTCCAGTGCGCAGGATCTCCGAGCTATAACCATCTAATAGGGGCAAGTCCCAAGCGAAGGTGGCGTTAAACTCCTCATCTTTGTATGCACTGACTCCGTGGTCACAGCAGTAGACCACGCGACTATTGACTCCGTGGTGCTGATCCAGCTTGCGCCATATTGGCACCTGGTATTGAATTGGGTGAGTTGCAAAAACGACTAGCTCCATGCCTTCTAGCCTACTTCCTTCGGCAGAGGAAATCCTTGCGAACCACCTAACACTGTGGTGAGGAGTAGATCGAGTCGGTTTTGGTATGTGTGCTCAGACATAGCGCGACGAAATCCAGCGTCAGCGATTTTTCTGCGTTCTGCCTCGCGCGGCAGGTAGTATTCAATCAAGCTGCTCAAATGCTTGACGTCTTTGAATGAGATGATTTCTTCACCGTCTGTAAATAACTGGTTGAGTCCGCGACGCCAATCAACCAATTGGAAGGCTGCGGCGCCGGCAGCTTCAAACGTACGCACGTTTACTCCCTCAACTTCCCCGTAATGCAAGTTATTTAGGACGATCTTCGCACCCCGAAACGCCAAAACTTTTTCCTGATTATGGACTGGTCTTCCCTGAAAAGCCTTTGCAGTCCACGGTGAATGTAGCCACAGGGGTGCCGAATTTCCCCATAGTTTTAAGTCGTAGTTTTCAACATGCTTCAGAAAGGCAGACCGGTAGGGATGCTGATTTCCAGCTGTCGTAAGATCGCAATGATACTGCTGCGGAATTTCATAATCGAGAGGAAGAGTATGTTTTTGGGGATTAAAGCACTCAGGCAGATAATAAGTGGGTGATTCTAAAACCTTCCCAAGCGTCTTTACGAGGTATGGGTCCTTGAAAAAAATGGCGTCATAAGGAGCATTCATAAAATACCCCCGACCGAAAACCCCCAAATGATCAGGAAACCAAAGAGCTACGTGTCTAACATGATTTTTCAGTTCTATTACTTCGAGCGGTTGCAGGAAATCGTGGCACACTAACGCCACGTCATAGACACTGGATTTTATGCTGTTCCACAATTCTCTGGTGCGTGAGCTTCGGAAGAAACGAATATTGTCTGACGTAGAATAGAGGACAGACTGAACTTGCTCTAACCGTTTCCCGATTATCGACTTTGCACGCCCACTCTTAAACCCAGGCTCAAATCGGTCAACATGATGTTTCATGTCAGCCAGAGTTTCAGCAATATGCAGTGCAAATCCTTCTGAATAGAATTTACCAATCACCAAAATTCGCATTGGTCGATTCATGAAACGGAAATACGCTCTGGAAAAATGCTGATGTTAATTATGCTCTTTGTTGGTCGTACGTTTGACAATAAAACTCTGAGCGATCAACAGGAACGGTATCAGCCTCAATACACCAGCCCCCGAGGCTGCGACATTCGAATCTATAGAAACCAACGGCAACAACACTCCCAGATAGACGATCCAGCTTCCCAAATGCCCACGAGCAAAAACTCTAAAATGCACTTGTTGGAAGAGTCCTAAAGCCCAAAAGCCAACAAATACCATTACATATCCACCCGAAAAATACAAATATGAAACCGGTCCCATGCCGGTAGAACTCATGGTATCAAATGGCATGCCTAGTACGTAGACATTAAACCACCACCCATCGTTAGCAACCGCTTTGTCTTCCCACAAGAATCTTGGTATAAAAGCATACAGTGGCATAAGTACAAGATTTTCAAAGAATCTAGGTGCTGTCCGCTCTTCAAGATTTCCGCTATCGGAAAATCGAATGGCAACTGCAGTAACGGTTGTCAAATCCAAACGCTGCTGGAGTCGGTAGAGAGAATAGTCACTTGTACGCTGATTGTCTTGCATTGCCTCAAAAGTGTTCAGGAAAGACTTGAAGGCAAAATTGACAACCGAGCCGACTTCTCTATTATCCAGGGTTGGATCAGAAAACCTGGACCTTCTCAATGGTTCAATCAGTATATATGACACAACGACTGCGATTGCAGCCATGACTGCAAAGCGAAGAGCAATCTTCCTGAATACTAGATAATAGGCGACTCCAATAAATAGGAAAGGCACAAATACTTGTGATTTAAATCCGCCGATCAGGCCGGTAAATACTTGAAACACCAGTAGAGCCAAGAAGATGAATCGCACTAATTGACTGCTCCGATATTTAGGAGAAAAAACAGCAATTGCTAAAATCAACAGAGCCAGCTTTCCTGCAGAGGAGAGCAAGTTAATCCATTGTGCAAGTGACTGTGCGTCAATCAAACCTCTGGCGTCAGAAAAATACCCAAAAATACCAAGGCGAATCTGCAATATTGGTCCGCAGATGCTCATGCCAATTAATATGCAAATAAACCAAAAATTGATCTCGGATTCTTGTCGAAAAACTGCAACCTTGCGAATTTGGTTGGCTAGGAATCCTGAAATACTACTGGCGAATCCACTGTAATATCCGTTCCACATTCCGATCGCCGCAATGACAATTAAAATCATCGCCTTGTTTAAGTGGTAGAAGACTTCGCTACTTGGTAAGTGCTGTGCTAATTCATACCATTCACTACTGGTCGCATACCTCAGATTTGGAAATATATACTGAAGTCCAAAATGCAGAATTGACGCCAAGACTGGTGGCTGTAGCCAAGCATATTGTCCTCGCTGAATAATACGCATGCAATTAAGTGTCAAATAGACTATAAGCAGCAAATTTAAGAGGACGAATAACTCTAGGGATTCCATGGTTCTCTACGAGGGCGGCGTTTGCCTAAGAAATCAACTATTCTTTCTTGCGACGGTAATCGTAATGCGGCCCCAATGTCTCGGTAGAAAATGGCCGAATGCTGTGTCTGCAGCTCGAACTACAGCGGTATATGGGTAATAAAACCAGTTGGTCGTGGCTTTATCGAGCAATCCGTAGGCTTTCGCCAACCGACTAGGGAATAGGGATAATTTATGGTAAACACATGAGGATTGGATGGCGGTCTGTTCTAGATACTTTTGTTCGATTACATCAAATTGTGCACAGGCAAAGTGATGCAAATTCTCTATGGGTGATTCGTAGCCAACATGGCCGTCACAATCCAAAAACAACTCTTTGTATTTATCAGGGTATTTGCGTTTGTAACGGGCGATCAATGGATTGTTTGTTTCTATGTCATATAAGAATATTACCTTGCCCTGTGGCTTTAGAACCCTGTAGCACTCAGCAAGAATTTGGTCTTTAACGGTCGGCTCGATATGTTCCCAAAAAAATGAACTAATGACCGCATCGATCGAACCATCCTCGACGGGGATGCATATGCTGGCATCAGCTTGTATTCGCATGGCGTATCTGTTGGCCGTAGACGCCAGTGAGCGAATCGAAAGATCGACCCCTATCATAAAATATCGACTTGCAAAATAGTCCACACCTCCAGCGCATCCTAATTCGATTATTCGGCTCCCACTAGCGACATGTTTGCGCACCATCCAAGGGTAACCATGGCGCACCAACCACAAAGGCCAAGTATGAAACCAGTTTTCGCTTTTGGGCGTAAATTTAATGTGGTTAAGGTACGCCCCTTCATAGAATTCGTTCGTATGAGGCAATATGCTGAGTACTCCGTCTCGCTCGGCAAATTGGTGGCCTTCGTGACATTGCCAACTGCCATTCTCGTGGCGAGTTAACGGGCCTCGATGAGTGGGGCAGATTAGAGGATGCAATTGTGTAAGCATTAATGGAGTATCAGGAACTAGCTTTTAGCTATGTTATTGGATTATTTACAGGCATTACGCACAGCGATGTATCCCATTTATTGATGCCATACAGCGATTCCAGTGCTCTAGCATTGTCAGCCGACTATCTGTGAGGCTTCTTAGTCTTGCGCCTGGCAATTTGCCCCACATAAGATCCATGTTATAACCTTGCGGCGAATTGAGTTGGGCTAAGACATGGCGCGAATTCAGTCGGCGCTTGGTGTCGCGCAGTCTGGCTTCGAATTGAGGAAACCAACGAAGAAAATAGACTTGAATAGGTTCGTTCATCTTCGTTCCAAGTGAGCTGATGTGTGGCAAGACGAGTGAAAGCGGGTTTCCTACAGTCGGGGCTCTGTTTTCGTTACATATTATTGGCCTGCCGGCTAAAAAACTGAGCACCTCCTGCCATGTCCATGGAGGAGTTGATTCCAGCGTGTATGTTCCGGGCAATTCTTTTTCATGCAATATGTTGACGATGGCTTCTGCTATGGAGAAACAGAAGACGGTATGAGACGGGCCAGCGATCACATTGATACTTGGGTGATTGAGAGCGATCTCACGCATGGATAGGCTGCATGACTGGATTAATCCATGCACTTGGGCAAGTCTAAATATGTAAAGTGGATTTCCCTTTGCTGTGGCAAATCTTTTAAGGCATCTTTCTGCATATCGCTTCGTGGCTCCATAAACAGTGCGGGATACCCAGTATCGTTTGATTCGCTTTGTGGTACCACCAAATCCGAACGCCATTTGCGAGCTTGCAGAAATATACACGACTTCTTTTGGGAGGCACGCCAAAACGCCTTGGTAGATGCGTTTATACTCGCGTGTGATTTCACGATAGGTTCCGGACGGCAAAGTAAAGTCGATAATCAGATTGGCTTGACCTAGTTCTGCTCGCGATTGCGCGGAAGCGGGGTCAAATTGGCAGCATTTTATACCGAGTCTACGCAGTACGACCGACGACAATTGGGATCTACAAAAGGCGGATACTTCTATCCCTCCCCAGTTCTTTAGCAGCAAAGAAACTTCGGTGCCTACTTGGCCATTGGCTCCCAGAACTGCTACTTTGAACACAAAGCTCTCCCCCCTCCTGTATACAGTTTCTCTATGATTTCAGTTGTCATTTTTGAGTTGATTATAGACGTGTAATTAGGAGTCCTTTGGGTAACGCCTGCCAAGAATTGCTGCCAATAAGCGGCAACTGAGGAAGTTCCCATCCGTGGGAGCGTATATTCGATTGGCAGGCTAATCGGCAACTTGAAACTTGGATCCGGGCTGGTAATCGTCAATTTCTCCGCAAATAGAGAAGCTGTAATCTTGGCAGTTTGTAGCTTGAATTCTATATGTTCGCCAATATTTTCTAGTATCGATACGTTGAGTTTGCATGGGATGTTACCCTCGGCAGTGGTCACCGAATATGTGGCTTGTGTCGCTACATCGAATCCGTCATCGAAATCCATATGTACTTCGTGTACGTCTGGACTTGATGCACACAAGATGAAATTGACGGCATCAATATAGTGTACGACTACTTCAAACAAGACTCCTCCACCTGCGAGTTGTAGGTTGCTCAGATAGCGTCCGCCTGTTTTAATGCCAATTCCACCAAATGTTATGCAGCACTCTTCAAGCCGTCCGAAAATGCGACTATCAATTATGCGTTTAATAAATCGTACTAAGCCCATCGAGCGCTTGTTGTATCCTGACGCGATCAACCAAGGTGGCCTGATTGCAGCAATTTTGTCATGCTCGAGTGACGTTAATGCGAGAGGCTTTTCAATATAAATTGCGGTCGTAGGCCAGATTTCTGAAAGTTGCTCATAATACGGCTGCCGAGTGCCGTACGGGGATGCGATTAATAAGACTTCCGGTGTGGCAAGTTCCGCAAGCGGCTTGCTGGGGGGCCAGTAATTGCCACCGTAGAGACGCGATATATCTTTACATTTGCGTAGATTTGAGTCCAAATACCAAATCGGCTTGAGGCCGAGTTCCACGAGCAATGGCAGATGATTTTCTGTCGACATTTGCCCCAAACCGATTACTCCCAACGTGCCCCTGCTGCGAGCTGGCTCAGCGAGGAAACGTAATTGCGGGAACAGTCTCATCGTTTATCCCAAGCGCTTTCAAACTCTGGCTGCAGTTCCTTGGGGCACCACCAGACATCTGTGTGTATACCTTGGACAGCATCTGTTGAAGCGAGTTCTCGCAGTTTTATTTTCCGTTTATTATAGACAATGTCTCTTGGAAATGCTGGAACAACGCCTAGGTAATCGAGATCTTTGAAAAGAGTCAACAAGCTTGCGGGGTCTATTTGAAATTGCTTCATTAATTCGGGGTTAAACTCCATTTGTATCAGCGGTCGGTATGTGCTTATTACGCTTAATGCACCTCGCAGAGCATGATATTCGTGCCCTTCAATATCTAACTTGATGCCACGTACTTGTCGGCCATCTAGCATGCCCAAAAGGCTATCGATTGTGGTGGTGCTGACATCAATTTGCGACTGAACGTCGATGCCGTAGACAATGCCTTGACTGTTTTGTAGCCTTGTCAGTCCGTGATCGCTACCGACGAGCAATTTAGTTTGAAAACAGTGGTCGCTCGCTGGTTGCGTAATGATACGAATATTGGCAAATGAATTAATACGTGCAAGGTTCTCAAGGCGGCGGCACATGGGTGGATTGGGTTCGATCGCCAGTACTATACCCGTAGGGCCGACAAAACTTGCCATGTGAGCGCTGTAAAATCCGACATTGGCCCCTACGTCGATGAATGCATCACCATTTCGCAAGAAATTTTTCCATGTGCGAACATAGATATCATCGACAAAATAATAATAGCTATATAGTTCATTGGGCTCACGCAGGTCGTAGGTCATCATTACGCCTAGCCCCGAAGCGGTAGTTATCTGGTTACCTGCAAACGATCTCAATAGCGGACCAAACCTATGCAAGCCACAGATGTAGTGGTTTTTCAAGAACGAACGAAGCATGTTAGTAACGCTGCAGGTTTAGCAAACGACTCAACTAATGTAAGTTGTGCAATCTTCGGGAGCTGTTTCCAGAAGTCGATCGTAAAAAGCAACCACAAACTGCCGGTTGCAAATAATATCCAAACTCGATGTTCTGAAACAGCGGTCAAAAGAGTAGATATGCACATCACGAGGGTCACGGACATCAAACTTAGGAACAATCTCCAGGGAAACAACAGTTCTATGGTGCGCAGCCATTGATGCGCTACAAGCGTGTAACCGGCAAGTGCAGTGACTTCTGAGAGCATCAAGCAAAAACCAATCGTGGTGACGCCGAAAAGCGGAACTAGCCAAACCAAAGTAATAAGAAACAGCCCACTCGAAGCCGCCGATACAATCAAACGCGATATTACTAAGTTGTTGTAATGAACAATGATCATCGCTGGTAAGGCCAGCGCATAGATTGCGACGCTGCAAGTCAAAGCGCCGAAGAGAAGTGGATCGAATTCTACCTTGTATCGCGTCCACCATTCAAACAGTGGTTGGATACAGATTTGCAGGATGACACTGGCAGGAAGAATGGCAATGATAAGAAACGACCATAAGAGAGCGCAGCATGAAGTAGTTCTGGCCTGATCTCGCGACCCGAGATATCGCATCAGCTCGGGCAGAATTGGGCCAATAAAGGAGTTTAATCCGGCAAGTACGACGTTGGCTCCTGTCCTCATGCATGAATAACCAGTCACCGCGATCGGACCAACCAGCGGGGCAATAATTAATCTAGACCAGTGCATTCTAATGAATTCGATGCCTACCTGTAAAGAAATAGTCTGGGATCGAACCAAGTTGCGTACCATCAATTTTATAGAGGGACGCACAAAATAAATTTTCTCTCTCGCCAGGATTCTACCGAAGTGAATTGAGGCAGCGAAACTGATAACCATGTGAGCAAGAATCTGCCAATTACCAGCAGTATAAATATTTGCACCAAGGATTGCGGCAAGTAACGGCACGATCGCGGTAATTCCATTATGGAGCACCCCCCACCAGGCGGTGGTGGTGAAGTGCCCAAAGGGTATTACCGCAGCAACCAGAATCCCTCCAATCGAACCTGCAACCCACCACATCAGCACGTAGTTAAACAATACATTGACGAATTCGCGTGAATTTGCGACCTCGTCACCAAAAATCCAATTGATGGCGCCAGTCTTGTCGAGCAACCAAACCGCTAGCGCTTGCGCGCCGCCGATGACCAACCCAGCTATGACGCCACTCCAGAATATGCGCCTAAGCAGACTCCTGCGACGCACCGTAATTCTCATGAATTCATTGCCAAGAAACCGCGAATGTCCAGCGTCAATAATCAGAACTAAAGAAAATGCACTCTGTAAGATAATCCAGATGCCATAGTCATAAGTACCCCAGCAACTGATATAAATTGGGACTAGCAACAGTTGCGTGCACAGCGACATAACAAAACCGCAACCGGTTGCCGCTCCTCCAGATAGAATTCGTCTTATTGCCGCCATTTCAGTGCGAGTAAGCGCGGGACATTGCGTTCACTGTTAGCAACTAGTTTCGGTTGATTGAAAAAATCTCATCGTACTGCCAAGCGTCTGAGAAGACTTGGCCCTCATAATTAAATGAGCGTAAGAAGTCGTAAAGCTGCTGCTTCGACGAGCCTCGCGACCGAAGGAATTGATCCGTAACTTCTATAACCAGCTTCCGAACCTGCCCCCGCGACAGAATTCTAGAAGCTCCACCAAGCACTTCCATTTCGTAACCTTCGACATCGACCTTGAGTAGGTTTATAACTCTAGTTTGGCCGAGAACAGCATCAATGATGTCGTCAAGTCTCAATTGTAATGAAGTGGCACAGGACAGCTTTTTATCTATGCAAACACGGTTCATTCCAGTGTGCCCAACGTGAGCGTCAAGGAAGACCATCTTGCTGCTGGAGCCCAAAGCGACATTCAGTGGCAGCCAGGAGCACACGTGGGAATTCATCTGTACTGCACCAAGCAACCTGCGAAATTCTCGATAGGAGGGCTCAAGGGAAACCACCAGTCCGCCGTCACCCAAATTTCGCGCCGCTAGACCCGAATAAAACCCGATATTCGCTCCGCAGTCTACGAACACATTATCGCCAGAAAGCGAAGCAACTTCACTCTCCAAGAGCTGATTGTCTATCGTTGTCTTGAGGAAAGACTGGTCCTGAGCGCTCGACAGGTAGCACTCCAGCTTAATCCCATGTCGCGCTCTTAACCGCTGCGATCCTAATAGCTGGTCGAGAGCAACCAATGTGCGTTGCTTACCTCTAATGTTCGGCAGCAGATTAATTAGTTTTCGCAACATCGTTAGGAGGATACCCGATTTCGATCGCTTATGCACCAGGAGTGCTGAGAGAAAACGCGTCTTCCAACAGACGACGAGCAGCTGACTCAGTTGTGTTTTCGGTAACCCATCGATATGTTCGTTCTTGTATCGATCTGTAATCAACTTCGCTTAATCGTTCTATCCTCCCGCATAGATCATTCCAGGATGAGTATGAAATTGAATTTGAAGGATTTAGACCATGGGGAGCACAGGAAGTTGGTTTTTTATCTAAATCTTTAAAACAAATTACTGCGCCGTTCGCGGCGATTTCATAATGACGCATACAATCCCAGCCTGCACGCTTGGTAGTAATTCCAAAACGTGACTGCTGAAGATCCTTATAATAATCAATTTCTGTAGCGAACGCATAATCGCTGACTGCCTGGGGAATATTCTTTCTTACCTCAGTATCAACAACGTGGCGCGGGAAATCTTTGACTTTTTTGGGGAACTCGCGAACGATCTTTTCTTTCGGTATGGAGAATCCTATACGCCTTAGCCGTCTTGCGCTGGGCAGATGCGACAATACTACAGTTGGCAGCAACCTACAAAATATTGAAAATCTTGACTTCGGAGTCCACTCCCGCTTGAAATACAAAAAGCGATTATGTGCTCTGGGAGCAAACCAGTAGATAGATTCTCTCCACCATTTACCTGACGCCGGATAGACTTCGGGTGCATCTTCTCCGTCGAGCACGATGGTCGGCTGGTTTCTTAGTACAGGCAACAGTTGGTAGAACCATCCAAACAAACGCCCGATGCTTCCAAATATTACTAAGTCAAAGTGCTTCTCTTTCAGCTTGTCCAAAATCCGATTGCGATCCACCGGGAAGTCCGGCAGTAATCCATAAACTGAGAAGCCCCGTCCATACAGCTTGCCCTGCCAATCAGCTGCATACGAATTGTAGAGAATGTCTCGCTTAGGATAATCGGTGACACTGATTCCACTCAAGCTTTTGAGGCCATGCAGTATCGAGTCTGAAAGGTAATCCTCCTCCATCGGAGTCAAGAATAGTATGTTCATCAACAAATTGCTTATTTGAAGTCGTATTTGAATTCGCAAGCAAGTAGGCGTCGGAACCCTTCATAAGCAATGCGCATTCGACCGTGACGAATACACCAAGCTAGGTTATGCAAAATTAGCTTGCGGCAATCGCGGTGAAAGTTTCCCACCAGCAGTTGGCGATCGGCAGGATGTTCAGCCAGAAACCGCTGAATATTAATGGCTCGGATGCCTACCAATTGCTTTACGATTTTCCAATTGACACCTGAGTTATTTTCGTGCCCCTCTTCACGCGGCATGATGTTAATGAGAGGCACTTTTGAATATACTGCATCGAAACGCGCGAGCAGCCTCATCCACATATCAACATCCGTGATTCGCGGGAATTGCTCATCGAATTTTCCACAGATTTCGAGACATTTCTTGCGTACTAATGTAATTCCAAAAATGGGTGAATCAAATCGCAATAACATATATCGCAGTAATGTTTTTCCTGTTATGAAGTTGGCGTAATCTTCTACAAGCGTCTTGATCACTGAGCCAGATTGGTCCATTACGTTTAATGCACTGAACGCAATAGCGGCAGTCGGATGTGTTTCCATTAATTGCACCCACGTGGAAATTAGGCGGCTGTCATAAACATCGCCATCGTGTGCAAAAAGGATGTATTCACCGAGAGAGCGATCAACTGCGGCATTGCTATTGCCAGAGTACTTGAGATTCGTTTCATTGCGGCAATATCGCACTCTACTGTTTTTTGCTTCATAATAACGACAGACTTCCGCAGTGTGATCGGATGAGCAGTCGTCGTTGATAATTAATTCAAAATTTGGGTAATCTTGCGCTAGCAGCGTGTCTAGCGAGCGATGAAGCACATTGGCCCGGTTCCAGGTCAATAAACAGATGCTCACGAGTGGCGAAACAGACGTAGTGTTCATGTCACCAGATTTTGTCTATTTTAATGTAGCTAAAAACCAACGACATAAGTATTAAAGTCCAGCGAACCTAGAATCTGTTTTTTATCGCGTTAACTGCCAGAGGATTATTGTCAATTACGTATTAAAGACGCACCGATGACTTAAGTGGACCAGGACTTTGGCAAATTCTTATAAACTTCAATTCCAGAGAAATTCGTTGATGGTCTAGGGCCATGTTGTTTTACCCAATCGGCCATGCGATTGATGCCGGTATTAAGATCGATAGGATCTGGTGGAGAAAAAGTTCTTTTCAGCAAGCTGTGGTCCGCAAAGGCGTGCTGGACCTCGTTGCGCGCTTCTAAAAAAGTGAAGTCTGGTTTCACTCCAAACGCGTGAGCGATTTCAGTACCCAACTCAATTATTGTAAATGGTGTGTCTGCGCCAATATTAAACGTTTTGTTTAGCGCGTTTGGGCAATTGGGGCTGCGTGCAATGATGGGGGCCACATCGTCAATGTACGAGAAGGCACGCGTTTGAAGTCCATCACCAAAGACTGGCATGGGTTTGCCTTGCAGCACTTGATTCATAAATATGCCGATGACATTGCGATATCGATCAGCAATGTTCTGATGTTCGCCATAGACATTGTGAGGGCGAAAGACAATATAATCCATGCCAAACATTTCGTGCGCAGCTTTGAGATCCAATTCAAATGCATATTTAGCAATACCGTACGGATCTTCAGGTTGTGGCACCAAATCCTCAGTCATGGGGAGTTGGTTGCGGCCATATACTGCGATCGATGATGTGAATATGCAACATCGCACGTTATGGTTTATGCATTCATTTAGTATATTTGTCGAGGCAACTAGATTGTTACGGTAGTTAAAAGACCTAATAAAATGCGATAAGCCTTCCGCTGCATAGGCCGCCAAATGGTAAACCAAATCAAAAGGGCCGTGCTCGGTGAACAGTCGTTTTACGTAACTGCCGTCGGATACATCTCCGTTGGAGAACTCGCATCCCGGTGGTACATTTTCTAAAAAACCTCCGGAAAGGTCGTCGTTGGCCACAACTTGGTAACCAGCATTGTGGCAATGTTTGGCAACATGCGAGCCAATGAACCCAGCGGCTCCGGTAACCAAGACTCGAGTTTCAGACGGGGTTTTCATTACAACATCGCCCTATTGTAGTGGGCTCCTTGAGCCAAGCGAAACGCGGATAGATCATCGTTCAACGCGAATAGGTTCGCTAAATTGGGCCGACCGTGTCGCGTCTGAGCGCACTTCGTTCCTTTGGGTGGCATACCTTAACCAACATTGCGGTAGAATTAGCGAGCAGTCGGCCAAAGTGGGATCTTGGCGGAATCGCCGCTTACGAAGATTTTACACTCGGCGTAGGCTTTTTTGGAAATTCATGCTTGCCTTGTGCAAAGGATTATGTTCTCTGCGGTAAGTGGTGGGGCCTTTGCACTCACAACTAACCTCTGAGAACAGATCGTTACAATCGGCGTAGCGGTTATACGTGTAATAGTCGCGATGCGTCACAGGATCCCCATGGCAATTAAGCAAACTAACAACTTTGAACTTTAGATTTGTTCTCTCATGCGAGTACGTGGCTTTCTTGCAAAACAAACACTCAATGGGAAAAAGGTAGGCGTAAGTTGTCGAAAGTCAATTCCAGCAAAGCTAAGGTTAAGTTTGTAAGCTGGCGCGTATGGATCAAGATTGTATTTGCTGGTTCAGCACTATTGATGTTGGGGATTTTGGCATTTCCTACTGCACTGGGAACTCGATTTGTCTATGAACCAATTCTGCGGCGGCTGGAGGCAGGAGATTTTAGACTCAAGGTAGGAGCGCTGAAACTCGGATGGTTTTCTCCTGTCCAGGTACAGGATATTGAAGTTTCGGAAACGATAGGTGAGCCGCTGTTGCGGATCAAAAAGTTGGTTACGGATCGAGGGCTGTTTTCTCTTTTACTGGGAGGCGGACAGTTCGGTAGGATTGAGTTGCACAACCCCCAGGTCGATGTCGAACTTTCGAATCGTACAAATATTGGTCGACTGATTGATGCAGTTGCTGGCAAGATTCCGCAAAGTCACAAAAAGAGTCGCGCCAATAAGTTGAGCTTGAGTGGCCAGTTGATTGTGCGAGAAATGACTTGTATCGTCAGTCAACCTGGTCAGCAGGTGCCGCTGGTCATCGTTCCACCTTTCAACGTGGACGTAACCTGTCGAGAGGAAGAGGGCCAGAGCAAATTACTCTGCGGTCCAACTACTTTGCTCGACCATGTCGAACTGACGCCAGAGCTGATGAATTTAGGGCTCAGCCTTGCGATTCCAGTTTTGGCAGAATCCACGTGGATGAAAGGTAAGATCAGTTTACGTACTGGTCAAATAGAAATACTACTCTCAGACTTGATTCATTCGACCGGAGAGGCTGAGATCAATCTGCATGAGGTGCGAAGTGGCCCCTCGAATAAGAAATTGTTGGAGGTATTGGATTTTATCGCTAAAATGCGAGGTAGGCCCGCATCCCACGAATTGATGTTTGTCGAAGGAGCTGTGGTAGCAGTTGGCATGCGGCAGGAACGCGTGTTTCACACTGGACTGAAGTTTGGCCTACCCAAGTTGGATTCGCGACTTCAATTTTCTACATCCGGCAGCGTCGGATGGGCGGATCGTTCGCTGCAAATGAACTTTGCGATTCCAGTGCCGATTGAACAACTAGCGCGGCGAGACATTGTCAAAGAGATGGGGGTGCCAACGCTTGTTCTGCCGATTTCTGGAACTCTCTCGAATCCAAAACTGGAATGGTCGGCGCTTCGTAGCGAGTCGGCTGACTTGCTGGGCAAAATAAGGCACAGAGTTCAAGAAGAGTCCCCGGCAACTGCCTCGCTGATCAGTGGGCTTGAGGGCTTGGCGGATGGTCAAGCGGACCAAGCAATTTCTGGCGCCGTGAATTTGTTACGGGGATTAAGCGAACGCAGGGCAGCATCTAAGAATTCCAAGAACGACAGCAGCGCCGACGCCATCGATGCCTCTGGTTCAGAGCAGAAGCCTGCCAAAAGCCGCCCAGTACGCGATGCAATTAGAAATATCCTTAAGGAGATTCCATAACCAGATATCGCGTAAGCCGCATTACTGCTGCGAACCGATGTTAATTGCCAATTTACTTTGGCTGTGTCGGCTGTTACAGAATGAATGACTAAGTGGAATTCTGTTGTACGAGTGTTTCTAGCAATTCATGCCTTCGAACTGATCCCTTGGCAGTGAGGCAGTGAGAGGGAAACTCGCCGTCAATGATCGTGAGCGATTCTGGAATCGAATGACGTGGAAAATCTGACAATTGGTCACGAATTCTCTTGATTAACAACGGTGTCAGGTGACTTGGGTGGCGATGCTGGAGTGGAACGGCATGCCAGTTGGGCCAAACGAGTGCGCTGATATATGGTTGGCCGGTTCCAATCACCACAACTTGCTGTACCCATTCGTCACGCATCAGGATATTCTCGATGCAAAGAGGTGAGACCTTATAACCGGTACTCAATATGATTTGATCAGTCAATCGACCTACGATGCGGTAATAGCCGTTTGCTAGTTGTTCTGCGAGATCTCCTGTATTTAGCCATCCGTGCTTGATGCGTTCGTTTGTCGCGGAGTTATCGCGCCAATATCCCAGCATGACGTGCGGGCCACGGGTCCAAAGCACACCATCGCTATCAATTTTGACTTCAACGCCTTGGACAGCAGGACCAACGGTGTCTGGTTGTTGAACGCCGGAGCGATTTGAACAAATGACGGGCGCAGTCTCTGTGAGACCGTATCCTTGAAGCGGTGGCAAACCGATATCGGAAAACTGGTTCCACAAGCGTCGAGGCAGGGCTGCTCCACCCACTTGCAACAACCTGAGCCTATTCCCCAATATCTTTTTAGCTTGCTCTGCAGATGGCGTTGCCGTGAACGCGTCAGCGCATAAGCTCGCTAACTTTGATACCAAATAAGGAACCAAATTGACCAGGGTGGGCTGAAGGATCGGCGCTCGCTGCAAGAAGTCCTGCCAGTTGGTTGCAATCGACAATGTGCCACCAGAAATTATCCATGTGGACAATTCGCAAGTACGAGCATATGCGTGCGAAAAAGGGAGGATATTGAGACGAATGTCGTCCTCCGTCTGAGGAGCGGCGTCGAGTTTGGCAATCGCATTGGTCAGCAAATTAGCGTGCGACAGCAAAACGCCTCGTTCTTGCCCAGTTGTTCCTGACGTGTACATCAGCATGGCAGGAGATGGAGAATGAATCGGCCCGATGCGTGAATTCGGGCGGACGATGGACCGGTCATGCGTTGCATCTGCGAACGTAAACGAATAGTCCGGCGACTGTGAAAGCCTTCCTGGAATTTCACAGCACAATGTCACACAAGGAACTCGCTGATGGAACGACGGTAGTTTTTCGCGAATGTTTTCTTGTGTGAAGCAGATTTTGGACTCACTGTGCTCTATCTGTCGCACCATGGTTGGAGGTGGCAATCTCGCGTCGATAGTAACATGCACCATCCCCAAAAACTGGCAAGCAAGATCGACGGCAATCCATTCGGCGCCATTGGGTAGCACGGTGGCAACGTGTGACCCCACTGGCAAATTGAATCGATCAATAATATCGACTAGTGCATAAGCCCAATTTGCGACATCGGACCAAGACGCGTGAAGCAATCGTCCTTCATGAACCTCCACGAAAGCTGTACGGGTTGATGCGTGTGTTGCGCGAGCAACAGCATACTCTGCAATTGACCGGAAACCGCCACTCATTTCCTCATGGCACCGTACAGTATTGCCAATAGCCGTTCCTTCGAGTGACGAAGTGTGAGCGGATGGGCGCTCGCCCCCGGCACCGGAGCTTTGCACTTATGCAGTGAGGAACTTCTTTGGCAATGAGGACTTACGATGCCACATGCGCAACACTTCAGGCGTCGGGGGCGAGCGCCCATCCGCTCACTTTTCATCATCCCAGCTTCGCCCTCCCGATCCCCAAAATTAAGCTGTGACAAATCACTAGCTAGGAGACTTTGACTAGTTTGGTAACGCGGCCGGTGACAACCCATTCAACGACGAAAATATTCCCATCTCGGTCGAAGCAAGCATCGTGTGGATGAACAAATTTTCCAGCTTGCCACTCGGGCCGCTTGGCGCGCATGGCGTTATTACCTGCCAGTACCTTTTCTCTCCACTGAGGATCGTCTCCTAACTGAGCGACGGGTTGGTTATCCTTGCCCAAAATCGTGACGCGCGCGTGGAGGTCTGGTACCAGCAGCAACTCACCTTGAGAGTCGATGTCGGCTGGGAAGAGAAAGCCATCCTGCGTGCGCAAGTGATTGTCGTTCATATCAAACCATTGCAACCGCTTGTTGGCACGATCTGCCACAACCAGTTTTGGCGTGCCATCGCGGTCGTCAAGCCATTGGCCATGAGGTGTCATGAATTTGCCGTTTTCGGAACCCTTACCACCAATTGCCCTGACAAATTGTTCGTGCTTGTCGTGATGGAAGAAAACTCCTCTGCCGTATCCATCTCGCAAATAGTAACCACCGTCAGGTCGAA
>CAZVBC010000040.1:0-27177 GCA_964625155.1 uncultured Pirellulaceae bacterium | reverse complement strand
CGGGTTATCTGCAATTAGTCGAGTATCTACAGTCTGGCGCAATAGGCAATGTACACGAAGTGCATGTCATTACCGACCGACCAGGACGATGGTGGCCACAAGGAATGCAGAAACCGACAGGACGAGTTCCGAAGCCCGCGAATTTAGACTGGGATCTATGGCTAGGTCCAGCATCCACTCGCGATTACCATCCGGATTTTGTGCCTTTTAAGTGGCGGGGATGGTGGGATTTCGGTTGCGGTGCCATTGGAGATATGGCGATTCACTTAATGGATCCGACTTTCTGGGCGCTGGATTTGAATGGTCCCGTAACAGTTTCATCTAGAGGCCCGGACGCGAATCCACACAGTGCTCCGACCTGGATGGAAACCACTTTTGAATTTGGCCAACGAGGCAAACTCGCCCCGGTAAAAGTTATTTGGTACGAAGGGACGGCGGTTCCTCCTGCATCAATCGCTGCAGAATTGCCCATGAATGGTTCGTTGTTCATTGGCTCCAAGGGACGCATTGCCATTGCGCACGACAAGTTCCCGGTGTTGTTACCGGAAAAAGACTTTGTCGATTTCAAACGACCAGCCACCTATCTTCCCAAGTCGCCGGGTCATCATCTGCAGTGGTTAAATGCTTGCAAGCATGGTAGCCCCACAGGGAGTAATTTTCAGTATGCAGGTAGGTTTACTGAAATTGTTCTGCTGGGCAACGTCGCCTATCGATGTGGTACCACAATTCAATACGATCCTGCCACAATGAAAGTTTCTGGAAGCGACCGAGCTCAACACTTACTGAGCAAGGAATATCGAGCAGGATGGGGATTGACCTAACGCATGGACGGACTTGCAGGTAACACAACCGTGGTTCAACGAAACGCTCTGAAATAAGCGAGTAATATGGCATCCGACGAGCAACAAGAGTACCCGGCAGGAATCGATCACGTTGTGCTCAAGCGTGCGATAAATAAAGCATATTGGCGTTTGCTGCCTTTACTGTTTTTGTGTTATGTCATCGCTTATATAGATCGCGTGAATGTGGGCTTTGCTAAGCTGCAGATGCAAGATGCACTGAAATTCAACGATCAGGTTTTTGGATTCGGCATGGGTATCTTTTTTATTGGATATTTATTGCTGGAAATTCCCGGCACGATCTTAGTCGAGCACTGGAGTGCGCGCAAATGGTTTAGTCGCATTCTAATTTCTTGGGGCATTGTCGCAGCACTCACAGCCTGGGTGACGACGCCTTTGCAGTTTTATGTAGTTCGATTTCTGTTGGGCGTCGCTGAAGCAGGATTCTTTCCTGGCGTCATCGTCTTTCTAACGCATTGGTTTCCGAAGCGAGATCGAACAAAAGCACTAGCTTTGTTTTTTATCGGCTCTCCTATTGCACAGATTGTGGCTCCGCGGATTTCATCGGAGCTGATGGATATGCAAGGGACTTTTTTAGGTTTAGTCGGCTGGCAATGGGTTTATGTGTTTTGGGGAATCCCGGCTGTCGTACTCGGTTTTGTCGTCATTGGTTGGTTGACGGATCGTCCGAAAAATGCGCTTTGGCTTTCAGAGCAAGAGAGAGAGACGTTAGAAAAAACGCTGGCGCACCAAAGGGCTCAAGTTGGGGCCCAATCGCATATGTCCATGTTTTCCGGTTTAGCCAACGGTAGAGTTGTGGCGTTGGCGTTCGCCTATTTCTTTGTGGTCACTGCCAACTATGGTGTCGAGCTTTATATGGCATCGATTATCAATGATTGGTACCATCCAGATTTGTCGTTCGTAGCGTGGATGGTAATGATCCCACCGGTAGGCTCACTGGTTGGACAATTGTTAGTGGGTTGGAGTTCAGATCGAACGCAGGAGCGGCAACTGCACGCATGTGCGCCGATTCTGGTGGGTGCATTGGCACTCGCAGCAGTCCCGTTTTCGAACGGCAGCATGTTTCTAACGGTTAGTCTGTTTACGGTCGCCATGACTGGTTTAAAAGCTTACTTGCCAGCATTCTGGTCACTGCCAAGTTTATTCTTGACGACATCTGCCGCAGCGGCGTCGATCGGTTTAATAAACTCGTTCGGTAATCTAGGCGGTTGGCTGGGCCCCAGCGTGGTCGGCTTTGTTAAATACCGCGTAGAAGATTACACTTGGGCAATTTGGTTTCTGAGTGTTTGTATGGTGATTTCGGTAGTCATCATATCGCTGTTACCCGTACGATCACCACCGGTTCAGGACACGGAATAATTCTCAATCTCACCTTTCCCGTTAATTATTTTCGCCCAGCCTGAGGGTACCGATCTGATTTGTGGTGGTTAAGATATTCAACAGCGGCCCAGTTTTTTACTGAGTTTACCGTCCCGCCTCTCTGATTGCTTCTGCAGAAATGAGCGAATACTCCTGGAAATCGGAAGATCCGGATCGATACGACATCGAATTTGCCATCCCGATGGTCCACCGCTTGCGGTTCACAAGGGATTGTTTCGGTGAGGATTTTTCGGTCCTTGCCAATCTATTAGAGCGATCCAACTCTCAACCCGCGCGCGTGCAAGTATGGTTGGACGAGGGCTTGGTGGCTGCTAATGCAGGATTGCCAGGCCAAATAGAGACTGCCCTGGCGTCGCTGCGCGAAGATGTTGAGCTGGTTGGCCCAATCTATGTGGTTCCTGGCGGTGAAGAGGTCAAGAACGACCCCAATTATGTCAATGAGGTACTATCAGCGATTAATCGCGGGAACTTGGATCGTCGGAGTTATGTATTGGTAGTGGGCGGAGGAGCCGTCCTGGACATGGTCGGCTATGCGGCTGCAGTCGCTCATCGAGGCATTCGCTTGATTCGTTTCCCGACCACAACCTTAGCGCAAGCCGATTCTGGAGTTGGTGTAAAAAACGCTGTTAACTGGTTTGGCAAGAAAAATTGGAAAGGAACTTTTGCGACCCCCTGGGCGGTAATTAACGATCAACGATTATTAGAGGGACTGGGCGATCGTGATTTTCATTGTGGGTTTTCCGAGAGTGTAAAAGTTGCGTTGCTAAAGAGCCCCAGTCTTTTCTATTTCATGCACCAATCTGCAGCGCGTATTGCGGCTCGCGATTGGGAGTATTCCAGTCGTGCGATTCGGCATTCTGTATTGCTACATCTGGATCACATCACGCGTGGTGGTGACCCGTTCGAATTGCTCGAAGCACGTCCGCTGGATTTTGGTCATTGGTCCGCGCATAAATTGGAAGCGTTGACTGATTATGGTCTGAGGCACGGTGAGGCAGTTTCCATTGGCGTAGCAGTCGATACGGTTTACTCACACTTGAAGTTAGGATTACCTCACGAGGTTGCTGAACAAACTCTCGATATTCTTCTGCGACTGCAGTTGCCTGTTCACGATGCCGCTCTCGACGAATCAGCCATTTTCGATGGATTGGAGGAATTTCGCCAACACCTAGGTGGCGAATTGACGGTGACCATGATTCGCCAGATTGGGCAACCGATCGATGTTCACGAAATAGATGCGGGTGCCATGCGCGAGGCAATGGAATATGCGGCTGAAAAGAATCGATCAAGATGCGTCGTGGTTGCGGACAGCCCACAGCAACTTCAATAGGGCTTCACGAGCACCTCCCGCTGATTCTTTCTGAAGGCGATCGGCCAATTGTTCCACCTGTCGATTGACCACCATATCACCTGTCAGTCCGACAACATGCTGTACCTGTTCTTTCCAATTAAGCTTGGATTTTAACAAGCGATCGACATAGCGCACATTTTCGCCATCTTTTTGCGATGCGTGAACCAGAAATGCCATCGATGGACCTTCCAAGCGAATTGCAGTTGACGATTTAGACTTTGACTTTTGAGTCGAGGGAGTTGTATCGGGTTGCGCGAGCAGCCTGCGCTGGTCTTGCTGGCGCTCAATGGCATTCCAGTTTACGACTGCCGTCAAAGAAGTGGCAAGTGTTTTTGAATCGGCCGTAGTACCAAGCAATCCTGTCGCCGCAAAAGCCATTTCTGCTTTCGACCATCCAATTTTCGCTTGTTCAGATGCGAGCAACCATGTTTGTCGATCTACGGCTGATGGGCCAAATGTAAAAGCTTCACTACTAGCCAGCCAACCGACAAGTTTGCCAACGTCATGGTTATATAACCTGAGCTGGGAGCTCAATACGGATAGTAATTCGTACCTTTCAGACAATCCCAAATCATCCAGCGCTTGCGCAGCAGGAACCAGTGGTCGACCGAATACTATTCGCCACGCTTGATTGACAATCGCGCTGTCTATCTCTGAGGAAGCAATCAACCACTGCGCTAATGCCTGGCGCGGAGTTGCAGAATCGTCGATCGCATTCCAGGGCTGTCCGTCAGGCAACTGCAATTCGGCTCGCTGCATTCTTCCATCGGTCAATTCGAAAAATGGATTCGCCGCCTTCTTGGCTATCAGGTCGAGCTGTTTGTCAAGAATCGACGGACCAGGGTACTCGGTGCCTGCTGCAGTGGGTTCCAACCCCATCAACAATGCAACTAACGACCAATAAGATTCTTGCCCAATGGTTTGCAGAGTTCCTGGGAGCTGAGCATCATGACAGCGAGCACACGCTATGGCCCGATCAAGCATGCCCGTTCCAACACGTGCCGCCAACCGATGACTACCGCCACCAGCTAGCGAGCCTAAGAAAACGCGGTCAGCAGCAATCTTTTCCTCTGCTGAGTTAACGGTCGCGATCGAGCTATCGAGCAAGCTGGCAAGTGCAACATTCCAGCTGGCTCGCTGCAACACGGATTGTGATAACGCCTCTCGCAAGATCTTTCCAGCAGCAGTTGATGAGTTGGCTGCGTCCGTACCGCTCATGATTCGACGCAGAAACACATCGGACCAATGTGCCGCGAATTCTGGTGACGAAACCAGGGAGTTGATCAAGTCCGTGCGACTAGCGATTGTATTATCGGAAATATGCTGTGCGATTTCGGCTAGACCTGGCTCGACACCAGTCAATCGCACATAGGTGCGGCGAACCAATTGATCGGCATCCAGCGCAGAGGCTGGAACAACAGCATGCTTATTCCACAGCACACGCATTTGTGAATCGATCAATTCGACAATCTGCGATTCGGCTAGTTTACTAATGTTGGCCGACTCACTGCGAGCTTGGGCTGGTGCACGCGGCAAAGAATCACTCTTGGATGAATTGTTCTGAGATAATGCAGACTCATGGCCGAACGGCAAATTCTCTAATGGCAATGATTCTTGTTCGACTTCGCTTGTCGAACCGTCCTTACCTGCCACAGCGGATATCCGCTCGCCAACAGCGTCGCTAGTGGCAACATGGTTATCGTTGGTTGATTGATTCGCATACGGGCCGTTCGTTGAACGATCGGGAACAATTGGCGTCGGAACAAAGGCAATACCCGTATCAGGTCGATTGGAACCCTGGCCTTCGTTGGACATGCGCCAGAATTGAACCGACGCTAATACAAAAAGGACACTTGCCGCGACACACAGTGCAGGTAAATGCCATGAATTTCGGTGCTTGGTGAACTTGTTATTGGTTTCGATGGAAAGTGACGAATCACATGCGACCGGCTGCTGGGGAGCCGCGACGGCTTTAGCGACCACCAGCTTGGCAGTGCCGTTTACCTTTTGTGTTTTGTCATTTTCTCGCTTCCAAGCTGACTCGATTCGTTCAGTCAAATCAGGCGGGTGGACGCCGGTTACGACCTCCTCTAGCATGGAATCGAAAATCTGGTCGGACCATTTATCGTTCATTGCAATTTGCTTTCCACACACTCACGTAATTGTGTCTTTGCTCTCTGCATCAAGTTTTTCGCCCCGTGGTCGGAGATGCCCAGTGAATTCGCTATCGCTTGCCGACTGGAATCATCAGCGAATCGCAACCTGAGAGCTTGTTGTGCTCGTGGCGTCAACCGTCCAAAACACTCGGAAAGGGCATCCATGGCACTGTCCGCGTTATCGAATCCAGCCCACCTCATCCAAGTCGATTCCAGATCCTCGGCTCGTTCGGTCAACAGCATGCGAGCGTCACGCCTCCGACGGGAGATGAACAAGTTGTGTGCAACTCGCCTCAAATATCCCGCTGTCGCTTGATCGCTGTACTCAACCATCGGCTTACGGAGGATTTCAAGAAACGTATCCTGCGTCAAATCGTCCGCCAGCGAAGCATCACATCCGAGAGCGCGTAAATATCGCCACACTCCTGATTGATGACGCGCCACCAGGGCCGCTAAATTGATCTCTCCATTTTTGTCTGCGAGAGAAGCTTCGCCGCCTGCGGGTGTTGTCAATTCAAGCTCATTCCCTGAAGCGAATAACCTGTTTTGGATCAGTAAATCGGTTTCTCAATGAAAACTCCTGCATGACTGCTCTTAGTACTTGATTGCCCGAACATGGTCTACGCCACAAGATCTTTTATGACCTTGCCTCCGTTGGCGATTTTCATCGGGCGACCGTTTTTGCTGGTGTAAGTAGTTTCGAGTGAAATCCCTAATGCCGCACAGACCGTCGCCATAATATCTTCCGAAGAATAAGGTTCGGACTCCACTTCGGTACCATCCTCGTTGGTCTGGCCGATGGCAATCCCCCCTTTCATTCCTGCACCACCTACGACCACACTCCACGAGCGTGCCCAATGGTCCCGACCACTGTCACCGTTGATTCGTGGCGTGCGTCCGAATTCTCCCATCCATATAATTGCTGTATCCTTTAATAATCCTCGCTGTTCGAGGTCCTCAACCAAGGCGCTCATGCCTCTGTCCAGCATAGGCAGTTTTTGCGTTTGTAGTGTATTGTGGATCGCATTGTGGTTGTCCCAGCCTCCATTATCCACCTCAATGAAGGGCACGCCAACTTCGATTAGTCGACGAGCCATTAAACAGCCACGACCAAACGGATTGTCGCCGTATCGATCGCGTACACTCTGAGGCTCTTGTTGAACTTTGAACGCTTCCATTTGACTGCTGGTCATCAAATCCAGAGTTTTCTTAAGAATCCTGCGGTGATCTTCCCCGGCATTACCTCTTGCTTGGCTCACGAAACCGCGTTCGATTAGGTCGAGCGCCTGCATCCGCTGGATCAAGCGGCGATCGTCGATATTCATTTCCAAGTTTCTAATATTGCCATCACTGCCAACAGAAAACGGCGCCCAAGCCATGCCAAGGAATCCCGGCCCTTCACTTGCACCACCAACAGAAATGAAAGGTGGGATTTCCAACTCCGGGCGTTGGGCAGACAGCTCGTGGGCCAACACTGAACCGTAACTTGGATGCTCGACATTCGGGTTGGGTACAAATCCCGTATGCATGTAGTACCGACCACGATTGTGATCTGCTTCGCGAGTACTCATCGAACGGACGATCGCCAAATTGTGCATCTGCTTGGCAACCATGGGCATATGTTCACAGATCTGCACAGTACCGGACGTTGATATTGGCTTGAACGGACCACCGGTAGTGGTTCCGGGTTTCAAATCCCACAAGTCAATGGTGGAAGGACCACCCCCCATCCACAGCAAGATGGCCGCTTTCTGATTTCTCTGCAGATTGGCCGCATGGACTCGCAATGAATGCCCCATCGCAAGTGAAGTCCCCAGCATCGCGCTGGCTCCCGCAAGATGCTGCATAAAATGGCGACGTGACATTCCACGTGGGAGGCAATTGGCTTGTATGTTCATAGCGGTTCTCTAATGCTTATTCAGTTGCCACTGTTCGCAGTTGCAATCCATTTCGCCCGATCGATTGAATTCACCAAGATGTTAATGCACCAAAATGAATTCGTTACTATTCAAGATGGCCCACCACATGTCTTGCAACATCTCGCCCACGTTTCCTTTGCGGACCTGAAGCAGTTTCGCTCCCATCGACAATTCGTCCGGCTTCGCACGACGAGCCAGTCCAGCCAAAAACAGGCTATTTATCTTCTCAGCAGGCTTGGTGGGTATGCTCTCGATTTGTTTCAGCCAGGAACCTGCGTCTAATTGGGTGGCGCGTTTGACAAGCTCGCCATTAAACATCATCAAGGCTTGCGGAATTGTGCCGTTAAACGTCGTGGCTTCATCCCCTTCGTCCGTTCCAAAGGCTTGCACAAATTGTCCCAACCATCGATCACGATCAGCCTGTTGCTGTTCCAGCGAACCGCGAGCTTGTCCACCCACAGCCAGCAAGGACTGATAAAGTTGCTCAGCAGACATCTGCCGTACGTAGAAGTGACTAAACTTCGGCGTTTCGCCCTGCGATGGATCGTCCTCGGCGTTCCCTGGACCGACACGACTGGAAAGCTGATACGGGTCCGAGAGCACGATCCAACGCATCAATTCGCGCAAGTCGTAACTGGAATTTCGCATCTCCGTTCCAAGTTTTTCTAGCAACTCAGGATGCGAAGCAGCATTATGAGGTCCCAGATCGTCAACCGGCTTGGTGAAAGCAAACCCCATGAAGTGACTCCACATGCGATTGACAATCATCTTGTCCAGATAGTCGCTAGCCATAACAAATTTGGCCAATTCCTTGCGCCGATTCACTTCCGAAACGTAACCACTTCGACCAATGGAGCTGCCATCAAGAAATACGGGATAGGCCACGCGCGAAAGCCCATTACGTTCCAAGTAGAAGATCTCTGCTTCGTCGGGTTTTCCGCTTTCTCCAGCAAAATCCTGGTCCACAAGCTCGGCATAGTCCAGATCGCGAGTCTGTGGAATAAAACGTCGAAGTGCCCGCGCTTGCCGATAGAACGCGTTAAAGTCCCAAAATTTTTGTTGCTTCCACTGGTTAAAAGGATGATTGTGACACTGCGTGCATTGGATTTGTAATCCCAAAAAAACTCGCGAAGTTACCGCAGTCGCCTGCACGCCCCCTTCTTCATTAACTTTTTCGATCAAGAAATTGACCGCACCGTTAAAATTCGGCTTATCGGGCTCAGTCCCTCCAGTCGCGGTGATCAACTCGAACACCATTTGATTGTAGGGCTTGTTGCTCGCAAAAGAATCTCGCAAGTACTTAGCCATGCCATTGCGGCTGATCATGGACTGGCGGTTTGTGCCGCCGGTGCGACCAATCAGAATATTGCTCCAAACAGTTGACCAGTGGTTAGCAAATTCTTGGCGATAAACCTCACCGTTAAGCAATTCTTCGACGAGCTTACTTCGCTTTTTTGGCTCCTTGCTTTTTACAAAAGCAGCCAACTCTTCGTATTTGGGGATGCGACCGATCAGATCCAAATAGACTCTACGGCACCACTTCGCTTCTTCTTCAAGGGCCGAGGGCTTCAGCCCAAAATCACTCCATTGGCTGCGCACCAATTCGTTGATCAATTTCACTTGAGGGAGCGTGCTCTCTGTCTCGCCCCAAGATCGCGAGTTCGAACTGAGCACTAATCCAACCAGAATCCAGAACATCAATCGCGAACCGCAACTCACCGGCGTCAGAATACGGTCCAAAATACCTGGAAGACTTATTGTTGAGACTGCAATTAAACGCACAATTGTTTCCAATTTCCAAATAGGAATTGCCCGATCCCCAAGCCTATACCAAAATGGTTCAGCCAGGGGGCTGTATCCACACAGCACTGCGATTCTGTACTTGGACTCTCCAAAACCAATTTCAGGCAATCAAAGCATTAGAGTCGAAAGCAACCTGTCAGCACAACTTAAGCTAACAACTTTCGGCTACCGCTTGACTTATATCTGATTGAGAAGCGTCTCCGTAAGGTCAAGTGTACTCAGAATTTCGGAATCGCAAGCCGATTGTTATGAGCAACTCTCGCCCGCGGTCTTGGATTCGTTTAGAATCCGTACAGCCTTGACTTGGCCGCGTGCTTGTGCCGCTTTCGCACGGACTTTCAAATTCTCGACCTGCGCCCCCGAAAGGTTGTGTTTGTCTAGAAGTTATGAGACTTGCCCGAACTGCAAAATGCAAGGCAGATTTGAAACCTCAGTTAAGGCAACGTGGGATTAAAACGGAAGATTTAAGTGGAGCCGCGGATCAAGTATCCGACTGCACCAGTGGATCAAGCCGGGCCTTATCGAGTGGCCAGTTCCGCAAAAGCTGGAAAGATGAAATACTTACAGATCATTTTTCTAGATTAGAAGTGTTTATTCAACCTGTCAATTTCTTCGAGCTTTGTAGTGAATCGGTAAATGCAGCAATCTGAAAAAAACGCTGAGTTGCAAAATCAGTCGATAAATACGGCGGTCGAAACGATCGCGACAAGCGATACGCAGAGCATTGCAGCGAACGAAAGGACTGGAGACGCCACAGCCGCCAATTGGTCGGTGTTGTGGTTGCTAGTTCCAACTGCAATAGTTTTGGCCTGGCTTCTATGGCGGCCGGCGCGGCGCAATAACGACCAGAACTCGTCGGCGAACGACAAACTGCCGGCCAGGTCTAACCAGCGGACTGAAAACGACCAGCAGCAAGCGAATTCCGGTGAAGTGGATGAATCGGAAGCCAAAGAAAAAGCGGCTAGGAGAAGAGAGAAAGCCAGCCAAGCAGTCGCAGAATCAAAGAAATTGGTAAAACTGCGCATCAAAGAAAAGAAGAAGCTCCAAAAGCTAACGAGAGCTCAGAGTCTTGAGCGAGCGCGAAACACAACTGAGCCATCTCAGGTACCGAATGACAGCCAAATAATTGCGGAAGCGCTTGCGAATCCGCAAGCTGAGGATGGGCAACTCAAACCTAAGGAACACGCTCAGGTAACGCAGCCGTCGGGCTGGCATGCGACTGCAGCAGTACAAGCCGCGATGAGAGAATCACAGCCCACTAGAAAAAAGACCACACGATCGCAAAAATCGCCAGCGAATTCCGCTGCGGCAGGATTTCAGAAATATACTCGCCACTCAACCGCGATCCGACAAGTCGCCGATCCAGCCAACGTTTCCGACAATAAATCTGCACCAGTCGCAGGACCGGCAGCGAATCCATCAGGAATCCAGGCATCCGGAACAAATGAGTATCTGGGTGCCAACGAGTCGCCCTCCTCCACCAGCGCCCCTCGAACGCTGAAGGATTTTATTGGTTCGCGCAACAGTAGCGAAAGCTGAACTGACTGGCTTGCCTCAGGTGCACCAGTTTGTTCGTCGCACGTCACCATCCTAAACAAGGGATTTACGCATGACCCAGCGCGATGAGGCATCTGATTTGAACCAAAAGAGGTGGGCTGCGAAATTTCTCGATCGCGTCGAGTGGATTGGCAATAAACTGCCTGATCCAGCCATGTTATTTGTTTGGGCCTTGTTATTGACTTGGCTGCTATCAGCAGTCTTGTCACAAATGAACTTCGAGGACTTGGATCCCCGAACGGGATCGGCGATTCGAGTAGTCAACCAACTGACGCCTAGTGCTTTGGTTGCCTTTCTAGCAAACATGGTAAAGACGTTTGTCGAGTTTCCGCCTCTGGGATTTGTGTTAGTGGCTATGTTAGGTGTCGGGGTTGCGGAACACACCGGCTTCATACAAGCATTGCTCAAGGGCATGTTACGTTTAACACCCAAGAAGCTGCTTACTCCTATGTTGATTTTGGTGGGGATTATTAGCCATTCGGCTGGCGATTCCGGGCATGTGTTAGTAATTCCGCTCGGTGGGGCGATGTTCGCAGCTTCGGGCCGCCATCCACTGCTGGGGATTGCAACCGCGTTCGCCGGAGTATCTGGAGGCTTCAGTGCTAATTTCATTCCCTCCGGGTTGGATCCACTGCTACAAGGTTTTACTCAGAAGGCAGCACAGATAATTGACCCCGATGCGGTTGTGAATCCCTTGTGCAATTGGTTTTTTATGTCTGCCACTTGCATCGTGATTACGTGTGTAGGTTGGTACATTAGTGATCGGATTATCGAACCTCGGTTGGCCAACGTACCGTTTGAAGCCCCTGGTATCAATCTAGCCGATTCGGCGAGTAAGCCCGACTCAACCGACCAGCTTGGTCGACTTTCATCCGCTGAAGAGCGTGGCCTGAGGATTGGAGTTGCGGTCCTAATAGGTTGCGTATTGCTGTTGGTTATCTCCCTTCTGCCAGCGAATTCACCGTTTCGCGCTTCGGATGGCAAGTTAGCTGGCCATGATGCTCCTCTGATGAAATCGATTATCCCGCTCATCTTCTTCTTTTTCTTGGTGCCAGGCATCACTTACGGATGCGCAGCCGGAACGGTGAAGAGTCATCGCGACATCGTTAAAGGGATGGATAAATCGATGGGCACAGTAACTTATTATCTCGTTATGGCCTTCTTTGCCAGCCAATTTACCGCCGCATTTACTCAGTCGAATGTTGGAATCTTGATCGCTGTAAAAGGAGCAGACACGTTGCAAGCGATGGCCTTACCGTCGCAAGCTACCATCATTGGCTTTATCGTGTTAACTTCGATGGTGAACTTGGTGATTGGCTCAGCGTCTGCGAAGTGGGCATTATTGAGTCCGATATTTGTCCCAATGTTTATGAAGCTGGGGCTATCACCGGAATTGACACAGGCGGCGTATCGTGTTGGAGATTCGAGCACGAATATTATCTCGCCGCTGTTCCCTTATTTTCCGCTAATTGTCGTCTACGCTCAGCGCTATGTTAAAAGTACGGGACTGGGAACGATGATTTCTCTGATGCTTCCCTACTCGATTGCATTTATGCTGACTTGGAGCCTGTTGCTGTTAGCCTATTGGATTGCTGGCATTCCTTTGGGAGTTGACGCGTCGTACACCTACACAGGCACAAACTGACACAGGCACAAACTGCAAATCCTTGTGTTCATGGATTTGATTCTTAGCAGCCACATAAACTGCGCGGTATTTGCCAAGAAAAACGCAGCTTGCCGCCCATCGCAAATGCTTTTCTATCAAATTGCACATGACATCTCCCGATAGTCTGCATTTGGGTATGTGTCGGTTCCGTTCCCTTAGAGCGATCGCTTGGCAACAGAAAACTCCATTGCTTACGTAGAATTAAGTATTTTGGCAGTTTAAATGTTGGGGGAATTCAGTAATAATTCCAATCGAGGTTGAGCTTGTTTCCTCTCTGAATTTTGCGTTCTATTCAAGGAGTATTGAGAATGAGTTTTAGCAAACGCGGCTTTACGCTTGTGGAGCTGCTGGTGGTGATTGCCATCATTGGCGTGCTTGTTGGGCTATTGTTGCCCGCAGTGCAATCGGCTCGCGAAGCGGCTAGGCGACTTCAATGTACTAACCATTTGAAGCAATTCGGTTTGGCGCTGCACAATTATGCTGACACCTACAAACGATTTCCTGCTGGATCAGGTGGCACGTCGGCAGGTCACCCCAATGGTAATAACAATCGCATCAACGCGATGGTCGGCCTATTGCCGTTCGTTGAGGAAAGTGCACTATACAACATGGTGCAAGCGCCTCAGACGTTTGGCACGTTCAATTTTAATCCTGGCGGATCGTCCCCTTGGGATGCGAATTATGAACTATGGGGTTCGCAGTTTCAGGTTAAGGGCATGAATTGTCCCTCCGACAGTCCGTTAGGGGATAACCGAGGCGGCCGATGGGCAGGTGGGCGTTCCGCGACAACCAGCTATTCGTTCTGCCACGGCGATCACCAAACTGGTATTCGCGATCAAGGTGCTTATCAGCGTCGCGGTATGTTCGGAACTCGCAGCTATACGAGTTTTGGAGCCATAACGGATGGAACAAGCAATACGATGGCGATTTCGGAACGTTGTTTTGCCAGAGGTACGCGCAGTGTTTATGGTCACGCTCTGGAAGGCCTAGGCGGCATTACAGCCAACCCAGCTCTTTGTCTTGCCCAGATCGATCGCGTTACTCGCGAATTTCGGGCTTCGGTTCCAAACTGTGGCAGCGGAACTTGTATTTCGGGCTACTTTACTGGTGGAACGCGTGCC
This sequence comes from uncultured Pirellulaceae bacterium, assembly GCA_964625155.1. Taxonomy (GTDB): domain Bacteria; phylum Planctomycetota; class Planctomycetia; order Pirellulales; family Pirellulaceae; genus Aureliella. The sequence continues at coordinate 13,364 of CAZVBC010000040.1, read as the reverse complement.
TATGACGGTATGCCCATTTATACAGGCTTTAATGCCGTGCTGCCGCCCAACAGTCCGTCGTGCTTGACAGGGAACATTAACACGCCTGGTGTGATGTCGGCTCAGAGTTGGCATCCAGGAGGAGTGAACGTAGTGTTTGGTGATGGATCAGTAAGGTTCATCACGGAGACCATTGATGCCGGCAATTCGGGCGTACCAGAGAACCTTAGCGGCCCAAGCCCATACGGTGTTTGGGGAGCGCTGGCAACGATCAGCGGCGGCGAAGTCGCTTCCGAGCAGTAGCTCTTGGCCACATTTGTTTGCATGAAATCGGTCCACGACCGAATCATTTGACTGGTTGCTTGTTAATAAACATCTCCTTCTCCATGAGTGGTCAAGGAGATGTTTTTCGAATTCGTTGTGAGAGGCTGATCCGTAAAGCTGTCTGGCGCTTTAGAGGCGGCTCAGAATTGTTAGGATTTTGGTACCGACGAAGATAGTCGGCCTCCTTCGTATTAGCCTCTGATTGAAAAGCAGAAAGTAGTTGGAAGATGGCGATAGTTCGGTTCTTAGCATGGGCATTGTTCGTTTTGGTGTCTGTGGTGGGTGGTTGTTCAACTGGGGGCGACGAGAATCCCAATTGGCCAAAGCGATTTCCCGTCAAAGGTACGGTGACTTACAAAGGCAAAGCCATCGAAGATGCTGAAGTATCTTTCAAGAGCATTGAAAAGAAAGCCACCGCAACGGGAAAGACGGACAGCCAAGGGCGATTCGAGCTTTCAACCTATAAGGAAAAAGATGGTGCCGTTAGCGGTCCACAAGTCGTTACCATTCGGCGAGTGAATATCGTCGACAAAACGCCCAAAGATGTCGACTTGTCTGCTGGAGGTAAAGCTCTTCCCCCAGAGATCACCTGGATCATTCCCGAAAAATTCTCGCTCGACAATGCATCTGGCTTGACCGCTGATGTCAAAGAAACTGGGGAAAACAACTTCAATTTCGACTTGCAGTGAACGGTGCAGCATTTGCCAACGTGACGGCGGAAGCCAAATTCTTCGGTTAAGCCGAGTGAGAGCCAGTATCGTACGCGAATTTCATGGTGGTGCTTCTGCTGTTACTCGATCTCGCGGGAAGTTGTACTATATTTGGCGAGCTAGCATTTGACAGTAAATCGATTCTTACCGAAGACTGGATAACCTTGCCAAATAATTTCCAAATTCGGCGAATTGCATCTATCGACGAAGTTTTTTCCGAAATGTGCATTCCCCGGGGCAGCGTCTCTGGGGGGAACATTTAATGAAGTCGTTTGTTTGTTACCCAGTTTCGCATTCTGGAAAACTGGTCGTGGTGGTACAATTTGTTGGCTCCAACGCGTTTTAATGTAGCCGCCAGAGTTGCGGCGATTGACACGAAAAGAGCAGTAATAATCCGGAGCAAGGACCCATTGCTTGACGCTGAAGCGACTCATGCGCGCTCAAGTCCTTTGAGAATACCTTATGAAGAGTAAGTTGAACCAGCCCAAGGCTGAGCCGGAACAAGCGACCGATCCACAAAATGGCCGCGAGACAGTGGAGTCGATCGTCATTGCCTTTATCTTGGCGTTCTTGTTCCGCGCGTTTGTAGCGGAAGCCTTTGTGATTCCAACGGGCTCAATGGCTCCAACCCTGATGGGAGCTCATAAAGATATCCAATGCGAGTATTGCGGAGCCCAATTTCAGAATACCGCGAGCTTCGAATTCCATCAAGATTTGGGAGGGTTCACTGATCGCGCGGCAATAGGAGGCTTGTGTTCCGTTTGTCGTGCGAAAAACGCTTACGATTTGGCTGGCAATGCGAACCACGCGACATTTTCGGGCGACCGCATTTTAGTCAGTAAATTTGATTACATATTCCGCGATCCCGAGCGCTGGGATGTTTTGGTTTTCAAATTCCCTCTTGATGCGCGGATGAACTATATCAAACGATTAGTCGGATTGCCGGGTGAACAACTGCGCATCGAAGAAGGGGATGTATACACTCGCAAAAGTGCCGATCAAGCTTGGCAAATCGCGCGCAAACCTCCGCATAAAATTGTGGCGATGTCGCAAGTCGTCTCCGATACGCAACATCTTTCCAGCAAGATGATCGAGGCTGGGTGGCCCAGTTTATGGCAACCCTGGCCTCGACCGGAATCAGCGACTTCGTCTGATTGGCAAGTTGATCAAGTCAATCCAAATTGGCGAGCAACATTAAAGGCGACAGCCAACGAAACAAAATGGTTGCGGTACTTTCACCAGTACCTTGATGCCCAGTCTTGGCATGATCTGGCTCACGGCCGTCAACCTCCGCCAGCAGCGGCTTACAACGTGAACTTGATCACAGATCATCTGGCATACAACACCACGATTCATTCCAGTCGCCGAAATCTATACGATGGAGCTCGATTGCGTTCAGACGTCACTTCGAGTAACAGAGCGTTGGAAATTCTTGACGGCACGCACGAAACGGACAGTGCTGGCCAGCCATTTAATGATGGGCTGCATTGGGTCGGTGACTTGGCCGTTGAATTCGATGTGGAAATAAAGAGCGATTCGGGAAAGGTCAGTTTAGACCTGGTGGAATTTGGCATTCATTATCGGTGCGAGATTGATGTGGCGAGCGGCAAGGCCACGTTGCTGGCAATTGATAAGGACCAGCCGGCTCAAGTGTTCGCGGAAGGAAGCCCCAACCCAACTGCGGCCACAAGGGTCAATGGCAAGGGACGATATCGAATTCGGCTGGCAAACTTTGATGATCGAATTGTAATGTGGGTAAACAATTGGTTAGTTAACTTCGATGGCTCAACGGACTTTGACTCGCATCGATTGCGTCAAGGCAGCCAGCGTCGCCCTCATTGGTCCGTTAGCGATCCGATGGATGCGGCTCCGATTGGCATCGGCGGACAGGGAATCGAATTAGAAGTTCATCGAGCACAGGTTTGGCGAGACATCTATTACATCGCCATATCCAGGCAAAGGATCAACTCCAGGTACTATTCGGATTACGATCTATTCGATTCCTCAATTGTCGATTCGTTACCGGACCTCGAACTGAGAAACCAAATCAACAATTGGGGTATGTCGATGGATGCCCGTAGTTGGTTGGCGATCTCAGCCATATATTCGCAACCGGAGTGGTGGGAAAAATCCAGCTTGTTTGCTTCCCGTAACAGTAATCTCGAATTCCAGCTCGACCAGGAGCAGTTTTTTCCCATGGGGGATAACAGCGCAGCCAGTTCGGATGCAAGAGCTTGGGATGGCCATCATTTTGTTGAACGCAAGTACTTGGTAGGAAAAGCGCTGCTAGTATTCTTTCCGCACTACTGGCGCGCCCCAGTTCCGTTTCTTCCTAATTTTGGACGTATGAGACTAATCCGCTGAAGTTTTAACAGTTTGATAGGATGCAAGCGTCATGGATGTACTCCGAGCAGAGGGATTAGAAAAAGTATATGGTCGTCGCAAAGTTGTCGACAATGTCAGCTTTCATGTCGGCGAAGCTGAAATCGTTGGGCTGTTGGGGCCCAACGGCGCAGGGAAATCGACCAGTTTTAGGATGACATGCGGGATCGTTCGTCCCGATCGAGGCCGTGTTTATTTAGGCGATCTTGAAGTCACGGACTGGCCCATGTTTCGTCGTGCCAGCGAAGGACGCATGGGCTATCTCGCTCAGGAATCAAGCGTTTTCCGAAAACTGACGGTAGAACAGAACATTCTTGCAGTACTTGAGTTACTGGGAGTTCCTTATCGCCAGCGCCGAGCACGCACGGAGCAACTGCTGACCGATTTTGATATAAAACATATTCGCAAGAGTCGCGCTGCGCGGTTGTCTGGCGGAGAACGTCGGCGATTGGAGATTGCGCGTTGCCTTGTATCGGATCCGCGGATCATCATGCTGGACGAACCGTTTGCGGGAATTGACCCGGTAACGGTGCAAAGTATTCAAGAGATTATTCGCCGATTGAGGAATGACGGCATTTCGATCCTAATCACTGACCACGCCGCGCGCGAAATTCTGGAAACAGTCGATCGTTGTTACGTCATCAACAAGGGAGCAGTCTTTTTTGAAGGGCCACCTGACGCAGTCAGACAACATCCTGAAGTTCGCCGTGACTACCTCGGGCACATTGGCGATGAAACGCTTGCCACGCTAGCGCCGGCGTCTCAGTCGAATTGGCTCGCACGCCCACCTCGAGTTGCTAGCAGTGAATCTCCGAAATCCAGAATATCTGCAAGCGGTGTACAGAGCACCGGCACGCTTGCTGCACCCACCCGACCATCTCGTCGCCGCACAGATGTCTGACGAGACGCGAACTAGCCCACACAGCACTCTTCACCATCATCCTCTTGATAGTGAACTGTGCATTGAATCCAGCCGTCGTTCAGTCCGAATTCTCAGCAATGTTGACGATCGTTCTACATATTTGTCCAGCATATTTGTCCGCAGACAGCCTACCTATTCCGCCACGACATTTCCGCTGACCATTGCCTTAGCCTGAGTATCTCCAGGTAGCGAAGTTTCAATGGTGATTTTCTCTCGAAAGCCGCCCACCATTTCGCCACTATCAAACGTCAGAGGCAGGATGTGTACGTTTTTTTCTCCTGTGGGAATCTTAAACGTAACACGAGCATCGGAGCACTTAGCACTCTTTATCGAAAAAGGTTGCTTGGCTTTTAAAACTAATCGGCCTTGAGATTGAGTCTTGGGTTTGACGCTTCCCAATTCGACCGACGCGGGTGAAACTACCAGTGGAGGCACGATCGTAGCACGGACCGGCAAGGTAACCTGATTGTATTGCCTTTCGTTGGTTACAATCAAAATCTCGTCTGCGAACTCTCCCGCCGGTGCAGTTTCTTTGACGCGTACGTGCAAAGTATATTGAACTCGATTCTGTCCAAAGACGGCTCGATCAAGCGTCACAGCCAAATGTTGATTGGAGCTGCGCACATCGACGATTTCCCATTTAGGGTCACCGCTACGTGAGACGCGTACATCAGCGTTCTTCATCGCTCCGACGTCAACTTCTCCAAACTGCACCTCGCCTGGTTCTGTCAAAATATCAGAACGAATATTGCCTTTGACAAGCAACTGGACTTCCGCATAGTACGGACGATCGAACGTGACCGTTACCACAGCGGACTTTTGGCCGATAAACGACCTCGTATTGAACTCCGCAATTACTGCACTTTTTTCATAGGTGATTAATTCAGATTTTTGCAATCGAGGCGAAGTGCACCCGCAACTACTGCGCACCGAGGCAATATGGACGGGCTCTTTATATTTATTGGTCATGACAAACTCAAACTCGGTTTTCGAGCCTCGGGGCACAATTCCGAAATCGTGCTCAGTTTTCTCGAACATCGAGCGTGCCCACTCTTGGCCAGCGGCATCGCCTGCACCGAACACTAGAGTTACAACACAAACTAATACCCAGCAGCCTAATTGCTGGAAACTGATCCGGTTTCCACCTGCTCGCATCGATTTCTCCCGTTAATTCGTTCGGTGTGTGGTCGCGATTTCGCTCAGCATACAAAATTAGGCCACTGAGCCCACTTGTTTACCAACTTCTGACGATCTATTGCAATACAATCACATGGCAAGATTGTAGGGCACATCGGCTGGCGTTCAACTCGCTATGCACGATTAGCAGTGATTCTGAGGCAAGTCCTCTTAAGCAATTAAATTAATTGACGCTTCCAACCTATCCACGTGACATTCCTGGTGGTTAATTTCCTGTGATTGACTTTTTATCGGCCAACAGGTGAGCTGCAATGTACTGCGTAAATTGGCAGAACTTGCTACTTGGGATGCTAGCAAAAGGGGTGCGCATGGCAGGTAATAACACACGGTCCGTCTCTTATACGACGTTGCTAGCAACCCTAATCACGATGGCTACTATTTCGTATTGGCTGGTGGCTGGTCCCGATTGGAAAAACAGGGTGGCAGGACAAATGTCCTCCGTGCAACCCAGTCAAGCAACCGAGGGCTTTCTCCCGAACCCTGTGCCGATACCGGAGTTTCCCAAAGGTGTTGATTGGATCAATACATCCAGCCGTTTGTCGCTGAATGATCTGCGTGGAAAACTGGTGCTCCTTGACTTCTGGACCTATTGCTGCATTAACTGCATGCACCTGTTGCCTGTTTTGGAGCAAGCAGAAGAAAAATATGCACGCGAATTGGTAGTCATCGGCGTACATACACCGAAATTCGACGCTGAGAAAGAAACTAAAAATGTGCGCGATGCCATTTTGCGTTACGACATCAAACATCCGGTATTGAATGATTCACAGGAGATTCTGTGGCGGCAACTGGGAGTTGCCACTTGGCCGACGCTGGTTTTGGTCGATCCAGATGGCCGCGCAATCTGGGCCCACGCTGGCGAGATTGCCTTCGCTGACCTGGATCGCGTGTTAGCACGTGCTCAGGAACGATATTCAGCTCAGGGGCGGATCGATTCGCGACGTGTGCACTTTGACTTAGCCATCCAAAATCTTGAGGAAACTCCTCTGCGGTTCCCGGGGAAAGTCGCCATCGATGGCTCGGGTGGAAGATTGGCCATCGCAGACAGTAATCACCATCGGATAGTAATAACAGACGTCAATGGCCGGTTACTATCGGTCATCGGTACAGGCGTCGCTGGTCGGAATGATGGCGGTTTTGCTCAAGCCAGTTTTAATCACCCGCAGGGCGTGGCATTTCACGGCGAGCAATTGTTTGTGGCCGACACCGAAAATCATCTGATCAGACGCATCGACCTAGCAACTCAAGCGGTTGTTACCGTGGCTGGAACAGGCAATCAGACGCGAAACCCATGGCAAAACTTCGATCATTCCCAGCCTCTCTCGACTCAAGATTTGACGAGATCGCCATTGCGGACAGATTTGGGCAGTCCCTGGGATGTGTTGGTCAGTGGAAATCAACTGTACATCGCGATGGCTGGCCCTCATCAAATCTGGAGTATGAGCTTGGATGGCAAAACGATCAGCATTTACGCAGGTAGTGGTCGTGAAGACATCAACGATGGACCACTGCTGCCGCGTAGTCAATTTTCGGCGCGTTCGAGTACTTTTGCTCAGCCGAGCGGATTGTCCACGGACGGACAGCAACTGTATGTGGCAGATAGCGAAGGTAGTTCGATCCGCGCAGTGCCGCTGGATCCAGCCGGCATGGTAAGCACGGTAGTTGGCACAGCTCAGTTATTCGATCGACGTTTGTTCACCTTCGGTATGCGAGATGGACCGTTCGAACAAGCTCTCATGCAACATCCACTAGGAGTTGCCTATCAATCCAGAAAGTTGTTCGTTGCGGACACCTACAATAATGCAATTCGCGTGATTGATCTAACTTCTGGACCCGTCCAACATCTTGTCTGTTGCGGTCAACCAGCGTCGGACCAAGTGATATTGAACCAGCCAGGTGGCCTGTGTGTTCATGCGGACAAATTGTTTATCGCTGACACAAATAATCATCGCGTGGCTGTGTTTGATTTGAAGCTGAAGGCTCTCACGACTCTATCTATTCCCGGCTTGACCCCACCACAACCGGCATCCAAGGCGAAGGATTCCTTGAATCGAATTCCCAATTTGCCAAAGGGTGCCAACCGTCGCGTCGCGCCTGAATTGGTATTGGGTAGTGAGCAGGCCGAGTTGACCATGAAGGTTGAGTTCTCGCTGCCCAAGGGCTGGAAATTAAATCCCCTGGCCCCTTTGCGCTTTGTCGCGATATGGAATTCAGCAACCAACGCTAATGCGCTAGCTGAATCCACATTTGGTCAATGCGATGCAGAGAATTCCACAAATGCAGTCACTCTCAACGTACCCAAGGAAAATCAACTAAAACTAGTGATCGGTTTGACTTATTATTTTTGTCGAGCAGACGGCAAAGGGCTGTGTCTAGCCGATAGTGCTGTGATCGAGATCCCTGTTCGCCGCGACAAAGGTACCAAACCAGGTACGTTACTGCTTCAGCAAGCTGTGCAGGTTCGTTCGCGCTGAATACCGTCAATCCATCAATTTTGCAGGTGCGCTCGGAACCGCCGCTCCTTAGTCCTTTGTCACAGTTTAATGCTAAGGACCAGGAGTGCGAAACTGTTGCTGAGTCAATTGAGCGGCGCGTCGGCAGAAACCTCGCTCTCCCGTTTTCGCGAACCCTAATTCCTAGCTGTGACAGAACACAGGGGCTGGTTTTTCAATAGCTAACTTGCCACCGGGAAATAGTCGGTTGATAATTAATACCTTTGCCACCCACCGCCACTTGTGCCTCACAACTTCCTTCCACCGAGAAACCACATGCTAGGCTGTTTGCCGTCGCATCGTCGGCTGCCCCAGACATTGTTTGCGATCATTGGATTGACACTTGCCTTTGTAACAAAGGGAGCGTACTCCGACGATGCCGGTACGCTGGCTGGTCGCGTTTCGAAATTCGTCCAAAGATATTGTGTCGATTGTCATGGCGACGGTGAGGTTAACGCGGGGATTAGTCTGTCGCAAATGGTCGAGCAGTTCGATCTGGCAGTACAGTTCAAGAGCTGGGAAAAAGTCGCTGAAGCTCTGAACTCACGCACGATGCCTCCATCAGACTCCGAGCAACCAAGTCCTAAAGCGGTTCGCGAAATTGTGACCGATTTGCGTACCCACATCAATCGTTATTCTCAACTGTATGCTGGTGATCCTGGGGCTCAGATGCTGCGACGACTCACCAGTGCCGAATACGGACATTCCATCGAAGATCTTACGGGCTTGCGACTGGGTTTAGAGCGAACATTTGTCAATGAAGGTGTTGGCGGGGAAGGCTTTACCAATGCCGGAATCGCTCAATTCATGGACGATGCTGCGCTCGAACGCTATTTAGAAGCCGCCAAAATTGTGGCTAATCATGCTGTAATCGGTGCCGGTCCTATGATGTTTTTTGCTGATCCAGGAGAAACGGGCAAAGAGCTATCGGCGATCCATCGGATCATCGAGATCTATCGGCGGCACGGGTTTCGTACCGGGGCTGGTGAGGGCGCTGAGCCCTACGGGTTGGATCTGTACCCGCAGGCATTCTACGTGGCCTGGCTTTACCAATTTCGAGCCCAACTTGGTAATCACAACATCGATATAACTGAACTAGCACGCCGTGAAGGTATCAGTCCACGACTGTGTGCACATATTTGGCAAGTCTTAAACCAGCCCACGTATGAATTCCCGCTCAGCATGATCGTTCATCAATGGAAAGCGATCGCAGCTCCTGGTTCATTGGACTTGGAGCTCTCCCGGCGGCAAGCGCGGCAGGCCTGTGACCAACTAGGGAAAGTACTGCGAGAATGGCAAAGTATGTTAGCTGCTGCAGCAGGTGATGAAGAGGAAGCATCTGTATTGACGTCCGGAATTGTCAGCGTTTCGTCCTCACATCGATTCAAAGCCGATATCAATTGGGCGAGAGGCTCGCAAACAGCCAAATTCGAATTGTCAGTTACGTCAGCCAGTCAACAAGCGTCTGCTGGAGCGGTGGTAATCTGGAAATCTCCATCGATCCAATTCCGAAGCGAAGACAATCGTCGGCATGATTTTCAACCGTTGGCCAAATATCTAAGCGCCAGCTCGCAATCGCAACTTGCCATGGGAATCCACCCGCGCGGAGCTTCCGTTGGACCTCGCGATTTCGTATTACGTGGTGATCAGACCATGGTCTTGGAGCTGGCCGTACCTTTGAATGCGCGAGCGGCTCAGTTGACGGTGGACGTGGAACTGGATACTGTGCACGGCGACAACCGCATTGTGCGTTGTCGAATTGCCGACGGTAGTGTCGAAGGCGAAACCGCTGCCGAATTTGGGGCCACTTCTACGTTGCTGGCAGACCCGCAGAATTCCGAAGTGCAACGCTGGAGCGCTGGTGTCGCGAATTTTGCTCGACTGTTACCCGAAGTATCACAGCGCGAGCCTGCTCCTTCCGATCGTGATCCGATTCCACTGCCTTTCGATAATACCTACAACAAACCTGAACGGAATTACTTTCATACTGCGATCAAGTACCATCGCGATGATCAATTCTTGGTTGAAAAAATACTCGACGACGCAACGCGCACAGCTCTCGATCAGGCGTGGACCGACCTGTTGACGTCCTTTGATTATCACTCAAGAATTCTGCAGTTTGTCAGCGATAAATACAAACTTCCTAAGCCTGAGGTACCACAAGATTGGGCCGATGCGGAATTGGCCAGACTGCCCGACGAAGTCCGCACGATCGTCAAACATCTGTTGTCAGATTTGCGTAACAAGCAACTAGCGCTTCAAAATGCACAATCCGGGCATGTCGATGATGTGCTTCGGTTCGCCGAGCGAGCTTGGCGGCAACCGTTATCGCACGCGCAATCGAAAGCTCTACGCGAGTTTTATGATCGCATGCTGGACGAGCAAATGGGCGATCACTCAGCAACGATCCGTACGTTGCTGGCAAGAATCTTGTGTTCGCCTGACTTCATCTACCACACAGCCAGTATCGATCCACAATCGATTGAACGCGACCACGTGCTCGCGCCAATCGGGCGTCTAACAGATCGCGCGTTTGTCAACCGCTTGAGTTTCTTCTTATGGTCCACACTGCCAGACGACGAACTCATTGGTTTGGCAACTTCCAGCCAAATCCGACAACCTGCAGTATTGCGTCAGCAGCTCAATCGCATGCTGCGCGACGAAAAGACAGGACGGTTCGCGGAAGAGTTCTTTGGACAATGGCTAGGATTTTACCGCTTTGACGAATTTCGGGGCATCGACGCCGGTCGCTTTCCCGAATTCACCGATCACTTGCGAGCCGATTTATATAGCGAAGCGATAGCATTCTTCGAACATATCCTACGCGAGGATCGGCCAGTGAGCGAAATCCTGTTCGCGGATTATACTTTCGCAAGCGCGAGGCTCGCGCAGCACTATGGCCTGCCGCACAGCGAAGTGCCGGATAATCAACTTGCCCGGATTGAAGATGTGCAGCGTATGCAGCGTGGAGGTGTGTTGGGGCTCGGAGCATTACACGCTGTCACGTCGGCTCCACTGCGAACCAGTGCCGTCAAACGCGGTGATTGGGTATTGCGTCGACTGCTAAATTCTCCGGTACCGCCTCCTCCGGCTGATGCAGGATCGATTTCAGCCGACGAAGTACATGACGATGGACTGACGGTACGAAGGAGGCTTGAAGCACATCGTACGCAGGCTGTTTGTGCAAGCTGTCACAGTCGTATCGATCCCTTAGGTTTTGCGCTGGAAAACTTTGATCCCATTGGTCGCTGGCGCGATTTGTATCGCGACGGGCAATCGATCGATGTCAAAGGCAAACTCCATGATGGCATGGAAATCGACGGTCCACGAGGGTTGCGAAATTACTTATTAAGAGAGCAGCCGAAATTCGAACGCACGTTAGCAACAAAGCTGTTAGGCTATGCTCTGGGGCGAAGCGAATTGGCTTCTGACCAGCCGCTGATTGGCGAACTTGCAGGAGAATTGCGTCATCGTGGTAGGCTGTCGGACGTTATATTCCGAATAGTTACAAGTAAGCAGTTTAATTATCGGCGATGGGAACCAAATATTCATGAGTAACTTGGCTGACCGCGCGTCGAATTGTCGTCGAGGTTTTTTGCGAGGGGTCGCAGGTGGCCTTTTGGCACTACCATGGTTGGAATCCATCAGCACAAAGGCGCAGGACAATTTGCCCTCTGCGCATCCGCCATTGAGCAGTGAGAATCAGGGTCCCCCTTTGCGGTTTGCTTGTATCTACTTCTCAAACGGCGTCGAGCCTGAACATTGGTGGGCCAAGGGGGCAGGGCGTTCGATGGAGATCGGGCCCGGTCTGCAACCGATGTTGCCCCATCGCGACGATTTGGTTTTCGTGCGCGGATTATTCAATGAGCAGGCAGCCAAACACCCGAGTGCTCACCTTGGACGGATACCAAATTTATTATCCGGTGCATGGGTAAATACGGACCAAAATCAAATTCGGGTCGGTAGGTCCATGGATCAGGTCTTGGCACAGCATCTGGGGCGGCGGACGACCATCCCCAGCTTGGTTTTAGGCATTGAACCGACTGAGTTGCGATTGGAAGACGGATTGTCGATGATCTATGGATCGTGCATTTCTTGGACTTCCGATACTAAGCCGGCAACTAAGGAAATATATCCTGCGCGCGTTTTTGATTTGTTGGTAAGGGATGGCGCCCAGCGAAAAACGGACAGTGCGATACTCGACCAAGTCTTGGCCGACGCACGTTCGGTCCGCCTGAAATTGTCCACTGGTGATCAGCGCAAATTGGATGAGTATTTAGAATCAGTGCACAGCATCGAACGTCGCATTTGGCAAGCTGCACAAGCAGGGAGGCTGGAGGGGTGGAAGCCGACGGCGGCCTCCGCCACGATGACACGTCCAGCAGAGACTTTGCCTCACCACATTCCGGATCACATGCGATTGATGTTGGACTTAATCGTCATGGCTTTTCAACTCGATAAGACTCGCCTAGCAACTTGCATGTTGAACAATGATCTGTCGCAGATGAACTTTGGATTTCTTGAAGGAGTGCAGGGGAGCTTACATCTTGATTTAACGCACAATGGAAGGCGGCCGGAACTGGAAGCGATGTACTTAAAGACCAATCAATTTCACGTGGCGCAGTTCGCTTACCTCGTCGATCGACTGAAACAAATCGATGAAGGTGGCCAGTCATTACTCGACAATTCGCTTCTGATGTGTTGCTCGAATCTATTTGATGGCGACAAGCATCAAGCCACAGAAATGCCCATTTTGTTGGCAGGGCGCGCCGGTGGGACGTTGAAAACGGGACGCGTGCTAGAATACCACGACCAACCGGATGCAAACCGCCGAGCATGCAGTTTGTATCTGTCGATTCTCGAGCGTTTTGGCGTGAAATTGGCTCAGTTCGGAGACGCCAGCGAGCCGTTGAAACATATATGAACCAGCGCGATCTGGCACATTCCATCTGTTGACCTAGATCGACCTTTTATCATTGTACGCGTTTTTCCGAAGTATCCGAACTTGCATTACGTTTCACGTCATGCGCATTGACGCTGCTGAAGAGGAGTTGCAAAGTGTTGCCAATCAATCGCCGAAAACTTTTTGCTCATACTGCGGCAGGAACTTGTATGTTAGGGGCGCCTTTCTTCTTGAATAACCTCGCGCTGGCTGGCCAATTAGCAGAAACTGAACATCGGCAGTTAACAATCACAGGCGTACGCATCACTCCAATCGCGTTACCAGATCCACCGTTGTTGGCGGCTGGTGGCTGTCATGGTCCTTACTTTTTGAGAAATGTCATCGAGCTCGAGACCGACGCCGGAATTATTGGGAGTGGTGAACCACGGGGTGGGGAACGAGCGACCAACGATTTG
>CAZVBC010000039.1:2770-27504 GCA_964625155.1 uncultured Pirellulaceae bacterium | reverse complement strand
CCGCAGTTAGTACAGCGGCTGTTCGAACAAGAGATCCCAGAAATTGCCGAGGGAGTCATCAAGATAAACGCGATCAGCCGCGAGCCGGGGCATCGCAGCAAAGTTGCAGTCAGCAGTTCTGACCAACGCGTTGACTGTGTCGGAGCTTGTGTCGGGGTACGCGGGAACCGAATTAAGAATATTACCGGTGAGTTAGCGGGGGAGCGCATCGATATTGTGCGTTGGAGTGACGACCCCATGGTCTTGATCCCCAGCGCACTTCAACCCGCCGAAGTCGACCAGGTGTTGTTGTGCGATATGTTGGGTCGGGCGATTGTCCTAGTGCGCGAAGACCAACTTTCACAAGCAATTGGAAAATTTGGCCAAAATGTCCGCTTAGCCAGTAAGCTAGTGGGTTGGGACATCGAGATCATGACTGCTAAAGAATTGGAAGAGCAGATTGATCGAGCTGTACAAGCGTACATGGAATTGGAAGGAATGACTGAAGATTTGGCTCAACGCTTGGTCGAGCAAGGCTATTTATCCTATGATGATCTTTCGGTGATTGAGCCGGATGATTTGATGGAGATGGGTAGCTTGACCGCTGAGCAAGCGGAAGATCTGGCCACGCAGGCTGAAACCAAAGCTGCAGAAGCCGAGAAACTGGCCGATGAGCAAAAGCGATTGAAGAAAGAGCTCGAGCATTTGGAAAAGGGGCGAGCCGAGGCCATGAGCGCCCCCAAATTAGAGACGGAAGCTAATGCAAATCCAACTGCGACCAGTGACGATGAACAAGCACCGCCAACCGAACCGATTGAACCAAAGGACGAATGATGAGTTCTTTGAGCGCTGTGCAAGAATGTATGTATGCAGAAAGAATAGTACGAGTTGACTTGACTCTTTTTGAAAGAGTTCCCATGGAATCCGTGGACATGAAAAATGCCTCCGATCAGAGCTAGTTATCTGGTCTTGTTGCGGACTTTGGATGAGTTCGCTTGGGGCATTGGAGAGGTCCGTGGGTTCGCAGTGACGTTCTTCCCTTCACCAGGAGACGTCCAATGTAACTGACGCATCCCGATAGAAACTTGCGAGGAAAACCTCCACGTGCCCGTACGCATCTACGCGCTCGCCAAAGAGCTGGAAATCGACAGTAAAGAATTGGTTGACATTTGCACTCGCATCGGCATCCAGAATAAAGGGTCCGCCCTAGCCAGTTTGGATGATGACGAGACGGGACGCATTCGCAAGTATCTTCAGGGTGGGCAGAGCTCGGAGGCCCCAACAGGTATCGCCGCGTCTGAAGCGGTGGGAGCCAAGCCAGCAACAGCCAGGTCCGGCCCTCTTTCGGCAGCAGCTCGATCAGTTAGCTCTGGAGCGGTTGCGTCCACGGTTGCTCGACCAGCAGCGGGTGCTCCGGTTCGTCCAGCGGTTGGAGCTCCGATTCGTCCTGCGGCCGGTTCGACACGCTTGGGCCCTGGCGCTCCAATTCGCAATTTGGCGCCCACACCTCGACCATCGGCGCCGCCGGCAACGACCCTTGAACCGGTTGTCGAGACGGTCGAGGCGCCAGACGAAGAGCCCATTGTCGAGACAATTGTTGAGCCGCAAGAAACCGCGCCTCCTATTGCTCCAGCGGCGGTCGTCACTCCACCTGCGCCGACAGTTACGCAACCAACAATCGCTCCGATTAGCCGAGAAGATTATGTGCCTCCGCCGACATCGGCGGGCAATCGCATTCGTGTGCTCGGGCGTAAACCGGCAGTTGATAAAGGGGAAGGTGGCGGCGCAAACGAGGACAAGAAACGTAGTAGCAACCAAAGACGCGAGCCGGTGATCAACCTAGCTCGCATTCCCAAAGGAAGCCAACCGGCTGTACCTCCTCCCAAAAAAGACGAACCAGCACCTCAGCGGCCAGAAATTCGGTTGACCAAAGAGGTGATCAGCGGCCACAAGCAGGGCATGAAAGCACCTCTGGAAGAGTTGATGCAACCTCCAGAGAAACCCGCAGCAGCTGCGCGGCCTGGCAGGAAGTCTGCTGAGCCCAAATCGGCTGGCAGCGCTCCTGCGCCAGGCGGCTTGAGCCAATTTAAGGCGGCCGCTGATAAGGCCAAAGGAAAGGTCAAAGCAAAAACGATTGACGAAGAGGAAGAAGAACTCGCCAAGAGCCGCAAAGCCGGAGTTTCTGGAATTGCGGCCGCGCGTGCTGAACGAACCAAGAGGCGAGTTCGTCAGCCACAAGAGCTAGAGGAAGGCGGCGACGAATCAGAGCGGCGTCGTGGCTCGCGCAAGTTGATTCGCAAAGGTACCAATACTGCTGCACCGAGAAAGGATAAAGCCGTGCTGGAGTTCCCGTGTACGATCCGCAGTTTTTCCGAAGCGGCAGGTGTTCCAGCCAGCCAAGTACTGCGCTCGCTGATGGGGATGGGGCGAATGCTGACGATCAATGCCAATCTGGATCTAGAGACGGCAGAGTTGTTAGCTACGGATTTGGAAGTCGAGCTCGAACTGCGGCAACCACAATCGTTGGAAGAAGGTATTTTGGGCGAGTTGGAGGGACAGGAAGATGCTGCCGAGGAACTGCTGCAGCGACCACCCATCGTGACTTTCCTTGGTCACGTTGATCACGGCAAAACATCTTTGCTGGATTACCTGATCGGTACCAGAATTGTGGCTGGCGAGGCGGGCGGAATCACCCAACACATACGTGCTTATCAAGTGGAGAAGGATGGCAAATTCATCACCTTTGTCGACACGCCTGGGCACGAAGCATTTACAGAAATGCGCGCTCGTGGTGCCAATGTTACCGACATAGCAATCTTAGTCATTGCCGCCGACGACGGCATCATGCCGCAAACCGAAGAGGCCATCAGCCACGCTAAGGCTGCAGGCGTGCCAATTGTCGTGGCAATGAACAAGATCGATTTGCCAGGAGCGGATCCTAATCGCGTCTTAACGCAAATGACCGAGCACGGTTTGACGCCGAGCGAATGGGGTGGCGATGTCGAGGTTGTGCGTACCAGTGCTATCACCGGAGAAGGCATGGACGCTCTGTTAGAAACTCTGCTGACGATCGCTGAGTTGCACGATTATCGCGCTAACCCAAATCGCGCTGCCAGTGGTGTTTGCTTGGAAGCGGAACAAGCGGCAGACAAAGGGGTAATTGCCAAAGTTGTGGTGCGCAGTGGTACGCTAAAACCGGGTGATATCGTCTTGTGCGGGTCCAGTTACGGGCGTGTCAAAGCGCTCTACGATACCCTACGACCTAGCAAAGTACTTGATCAAGCGGGACCGTCGATGCCAGTCAGCATAACGGGGCTCGACGCTCCGCCGGCCGCCGGCGATCGATTCTTCACTATCGACGATATTGCTCAAGCCCGACATTTGGCCGAAAGCCGAGCCACCAATTCACGAGCTCAGTCGCTTTCGGGTACTTCACCCAAAGTTTCGTTTGAAACCTTCCAAGAACTATTGCAAAGTGGCAAACTCGGCAAGGTTGAAGAGAAAGTAGAATTGAATCTCATTGTGCGAGCTGATGTGCGAGGTAGTTTAGAAGCGATCGAGAAAGAGCTCAGCAAAATCGAACATCCGGAGGTCCTCATTCGCATTTTGCAGAAGAGCGTCGGTGGTATCTCGGTCGCAGACGTAACTTTGGCACATGCATCGCAAGCAGTCATTGTTGGTTTCAACGTGATCCCGGACGAAGCGGCTCGTGCGCTGGCCGATGAACGTAATGTCGAGATCCGGCGGTACGATATTATCTACAAGCTGACAGAGGACATTCGCGCCATTGTCGAAGGACGTTTGCGTCCTGAACAGCGCGTCGTCGAACTGGGACGAGCTTTAGTCAAGACTGTGTTTACGATTTCGCGCGTGGGCGCAGTGGCGGGATGCTACGTCGCCCAAGGAGCCATCGAGCGTGGTTGCCGTATTCGTGTCAATCGCGACGGCAGAACTATCGGCGATTATGCACTGGACTCACTCAAGCGTCACAAAGATGATGTCAAGGAAGTTCCTCGAGGCATGGAGTGTGGTATGAGATTGGCAGGTTTCAACGATCTCAAACAGGACGATGTCTTGGAGGCCTATCGTATCGAAGAAGTTGCCAGAAAGCTGGAGTTGTAGGTGTTCCATTGATGCATTTGCGGAGATTCACACCATGACCAGCCGACGACTACTCAAAGCCGCCGAAGCGATTCGCGAGGTGGTCAGCATGGGCATACTTACTGAGATTCGCGATCCACGTGTGCGTGGCGTGACGGTCACTAAAGTTGAAGTTGCGCCGGACATGCGGTCGGCCAAAGTGTTGGTAAGCATCATGGGCGAAGCAGGTCGTCAGCAATTGTGCTTGCGCGGTTTGCATAACTCCGCCGGCTTCTTGCAATCGCTTTTAGCCAAGCGCATTGATACTCGATATACTCCGCGATTGACTTTCGAGATTGACGATGGCGTCAAGAAAAGCCTGGAGGTTAATCGCATCCTGACCGAACTAGCTCGTGAGCGAGAATCGCGCGAGGTAACCGATCAAGATGTGGCGAGCTTCGACCAAGACCCCCACGAGGTGGCTGCTGATCCAGAACCGGCCGATCCAGTAGCACTGGCAAATCCAATCCACGATCAACCAATTGAATCCGATTCCAACGCTCGGTAGTCGCATTCATTCAATGTAGTCTTCACCCAGCTTCATCACTGACTTTTTCAATTTCGATACTGTCCATGACAAGTTCAAATCGCGGTGATCGCATCCAGTTACTGCACAAGGTACTGAAAAAGTATTACAAGACCATCGAGCCTCCCGAAGGCAGGCCCTTGTTGGAACAATTGATTTACGCCTGCTGTCTCGAAGATGCTCGTTACGAATGTGCCGATGAAGCCTTTCATCGGCTGCAGGAAGCCTACTTCGATTGGAACGAGATTCGTGTTACCACAGTTACGGAGTTAGGCGAAGTTCTTCATAATCTGCCTGACCCTTTGACCGCTGGCTTACGGGTCAAACGCAATCTGCAATCTATCTTCGAAACGCGCTATAGCTTTGACATTGAAGATATGCGCAAGATGAACCAAGGTAAAGCCATTCAAGAACTCGAAAAACTTGGTGGTATGACCAAGTTTGTTTTGGGGTACTTACTGCAAAATGCATTTGGCGGTCACACCATCCCGGTCAGTTCATCGATCATGCAGGTCTTAGTGGCCACTGGGATTCTTACCCAAGCCGAGGCTGACAAGAATAGTACTCCTGGCCTGGATCGTGCAATTGCCAAGACAAAAGGAATCGAATTTGCCTCGTGCGTTCACCAATTGGCTGCTGATATTCGAGCCCAACCTCACAACAAGAATCTCCGCTTGATCCTCAAAGAAGCTGGTGCAGTAGATCCTCCCAAACGTCCTGCGGTTATTGAGAAAAAAGCCGAAGCTGTGAAACCACCACCAGCTAAAGAGAAAACTGCATCCAAAGAGAACGTGGCACAAACTACGACAACCAAGGGTCACGAAAAGACTAGTAGTGAAAAAGTCGCTGCAAAACCAGCCGATAAAAAATTAGCTGAACCGAAAAAGACTCCCAACAAGCCGACTCCCAGCAAAGCGGCAGTGCCCAAACCACCTGCCGCTGCGAAATCGTCCGATACAAAGTCGCCCAAGGCTGCGACGGGCAAGAAAGATCCAGCCAAAAAGGGTCCGGCGGCAGGGAAGAAAACTCCTCCTCAAAAAATCACCAAGCGGAAACCCAAGTAAGTCCAACTTGAAATTCTCGAAACTCCGCCAGCTTTGGTGCGCGAGATAGTTGGGGAGTTTGTACATTTCGACGGCAGGCAACTTCATCCACATTTGAGACGATCGTTCTTCACGGTATACGACTATGGCAGGACATTCCCACTGGGCAGGAATCAAACACAAAAAGGCACTCGTAGATAGCAAACGCAGCAAGCATTGGTCTAAGCTATCCAAAGCAATCATCGTCGCGGCTAAACTCGGAGGGGGCGATCCAAACGCTAACATTCGTTTGAGAACAGCGATCCTCGATGCTAAAGCGATGAGCATGCCGAAGGACAACATCGAACGCGCGATAAAAAAGGGGACCGGCGAGCTGGAAGGAGGCAACGTCGAAGAGACTTTGTACGAAGGCTATGGACCCGGTGGCGTGGCCGTAATGTGCGACATCATGACGGACAATCGCAATCGTACGGCGCCAGAAATTCGCAAGATTTTCGACGTCCATGGAGGAAGCTTGGGTGGAACAGGTTGTGTCTCATACTTGTTCGAACGCAAGGGGTTGATAATCGTCCCCGCCGACGGCAATAGCGAAGATACTGTCATGGAATTGGCCATGGAACACGGTGCGACGGATGTCCAGTCCGAACAGGGTAAATTCGAGATCTATACACTTCCTGAGAAATTTACTGAAGTCACAGATGCGTTCGAGGCGGCAAGTATTTCCATTGAGGTCAAGGAAATCTCGCTGATACCAGCAAACACCGTCGATGTGGATGCAGACACTGCCAAGACTGTATTGAAGTTACTCGAATCGCTCGAAGATCATGACGATGTGCAGTCGGTTTCCAGTAATCTTAACTTTGCCAGCGATATCGTCATCGAACTGACCGGCCAATAATCGGTGGGATCAGCTTGCGCTGCACCACTTAAAAACAATCGCGGAAGTGCGCTGGCACTCCAGTGCCAAGGTATATTTTCAGTCGCCGATCGCCTTACCGCAGCGTCAGTCCAACAACACGTGCGTCCAGCATTGCGGTGCATAGAATTTATCTAGCTGAGCCAAAGCCTATGTTGAAATTCTCTCTCCCCTTGGTAGTTGTGGGATTACTTTTGACCGAGATATCGGTTGCGGGGGCTGCAAGTCGCCCCAACATCTTGCTGATTTACGCGGATGATTTGGGCTATGGCGACGTGGCCTGTAATAATCCCGATCGCGGCAGAATAAAGACACCCCATATCGACGCTTTAGCCGCTGAGGGGATGCGATTTACTGACGCTCACTCCAGCTCCGGAGTCTGTTCACCATCTCGTTATACTTTGCTGACCGGTCGATATCATTGGCGCACAAGATTGCAGAAAGGAATCGTCGGTGTATGGGGACAACCACTGATCGCGCCTGATCGTCTAACGATCGCTAGCTTACTAAAGCAAAACGGCTATACCACTGCCTGTATCGGGAAATGGCATTTGGGGTGGGACTGGCCAATTAGGCCGGCTCAGCAACCGCATTTTAGCGCGAAGAATTCTCAAGCTTCTGCGCCATCGGCGGAACAATTGACGGCATGGCAACAGGTTTTTTCGCAACGCATCGCTGGTGGTCCTACCTCCCGAGGATTTGACCGCTACTTTGGGACCGATGTTCCCAATTGGCCGCCGTTCTGTTTTATTGATCAAGATCGTACCGTCGGAATTCCTTCGGCATTCTTGCGACCAGAACAATTGCAAAATAACCAAGCCAGCGTCGCCGGTCCCGCACTACCAGAATGGAAATTAAAGCCGATCCTTCCGGCTTTAGGTGACCAGGTCATTCGGTTCATGGAACTCGCCACAGCCGAACAGCAACCGTTTTTTGTTTATATGCCCCTAACAACACCACATACACCTTTGGCAGTTAATGATCCATGGTTGGGCAAAAGTGGCTTGAATCAATTCGCTGATTTGGTGATGGAAACTGACGCAGTGGTCGGTCGAGTCATCGACGCTGTGAAACACATGGGAGTCGCTGAGAATACGTTAATCGTGTTTACAAGCGACAACGGCTGCGCGCCTTACATTGGCGTCGAAGAGCTTGAAACCAAAGGACATTTTCCCAGCGGCCCTCTCAGAGGATACAAGTCGGATGCTTGGGAAGGTGGTCATCGGGTACCTTTTATCGTTCGCTGGCCAGGGCGAGTCCGGCCAGGAACCGTTTGTCCACAGTTAATCCATCAAGCTGATCTGTTGGCCACCATTGCCAAAATTGTCGACGTGCCATTACCTGCCAATGCGGGTGAAGATAGCTTTGACATTGGACCATTGTTAAACGGCTCGGAACAACCGATTCGCCAACATGCCGTCAGCCAATCCAGCGGTGGATTGATTGCCATCCGCGATGGTCATTGGAAGATGATCTTTGGACCAGGTTCAGGGGGTTGGGGTAAAGGGAACGATGCGCAAGCCGCACAGCTTTACGATCTTGCTCAAGATATTGCGGAATCCAACAATCTCTACAACGACCAACCTAATCAAGCACTAAAGATGACCGAGATGATGGAACAACTCGTCCACGACGGTCGCAGTACGCCCGGCCCTAAACAAGCCAATGATCAACCCTTCAATTGGCGCCAATTTATGAAAATGGCCAGCAAGCCGTAGTCTTTTGTTTTCATGCAATGGCACCTTCCGTTCTAAATGACCTTACTGGCGCTCTGGCAATATAAGACCCATGCGTGATTGAATAACCATGGCCCTGGCGCCGCCAGATTTGCGCGACCTTACCATGGAAATCCCACCACGACTCCTGTAACAGCCAAACTTTGGACGATCGCAGCATGCCGATCCCATGGCAAAGTGTCCTTCAGAGCTGGGGCGCAAGTGCCGGGGCGGAAATGGCCTAGAGCATAACGGCATTCACAGGGCCGATGCAGCGTCATTAGATAGGGCATCAAAGCTAACTCGCCAAGAAACTTGGATCCGGAAACCACAGGCTGCAAACAGGGAAGACGGGTGTGGCCATGTCTCTCCAGCATGGCGTCTTCGAAGTAAAGCGGATGATGGCAAATGTTGGCGGATTGCCAAAGGTACATGTGTGTTGCCCAACCGCGATCAAATCCCAGATAAATCGGTGGCACAGCACGTTTGGCGGCTGCACTTTCGGGAACCGCACCTTCGTACGCTGTGCTAGGTGTCATCAGTGATTCCAACACATCGGCTGAGGGCTTGGGACGCAGGCCATCCTGACCAGCACTTGCATTCTGAGAACCAGGCGCAGTCTGGTTCGCTGGCACGTCCTCCTTGCCACCCTTGAACGATTCGCTCGCTTGCACTTCAGCCTGTTCAGCGAAAACGGGATTCGCAACATCGACAATCCCTGCCGAGTTAAAACCGACGGGAATCTCCACGGAGGCGGACACCTGCTGGACTCCCACATAGCCTTGATTATACAGCCCACCGACGGGTATCTGTTGAGCTTGACCGCTCACCTGACACCAACTGGCCAACCCTATTAACAACGTGATCGTCGTCATTCGCTTAGGCATCCTGCCCTCTCCACCCGTTAAAGTTTGCGCCCGCTCGGTACCTATCAAGAAATTCCGATAAAGTTGGAAGAACGTTACAATTGTGTTCGACTATCGCCGCCTATCGGCTTCAGCAGTATCCCCACCCTCGGCACAATCGGCATATTCGGATTAGTGCTTTTCCTGCAATCGTGCGAGTCTGTTGACACTGTAAGTGAGTAGGTGGCCCGGCTTGTGCGGACATTAATTAAGAACCCAAGTACTGAGCAATAAAGTGTCCGGTCGCAGATTCGCCACAACCGGCGATTTGCTCAGGCGTTCCACAAGCGACAATGCGTCCTCCCTTGTGAGCCGGTCCCGGTCCAAGATCGATGATGTGATCGGCTGCCGCAATTACCTGCAAGTCATGCTCGACCACCACCAACGAATGCCCCGCTGATAATAGTCTATTGAAACAAGCGATCAGTACGCTAACGTCATGAGGGTGCAGACCAGTTGTTGGTTCGTCAAAGATGAACAGCGATTTGCGGCTACTCGGCTGAGCAAAGTAGGCCGCTAGTCTTAGTCTTTGGCCTTCTCCGGTACTGAGCGTCGAGGTCGCTTGTCCTAGTTGTAGGTAATCCAATCCCACATCTGCCAATGGCTGCAACTTGCGTTGAATTTTCTCCGCTCCCCGAAAAAAATCTATTGCGCTACGCACCGACATCTGCAATACGTCGGCGATATTCCGATCGCGGTAACGAATTGCTAATATCTCTTGCCGAAAGCGTTTTCCGTGGCATGCGGGACAGGTTATCGAAATATCTGCCAGGAATTGCATATCCACGTCAAGAGTACCGTCACCTTGGCACGAGGGGCATCTCCCCAGATCGCTGTTAAAACTAAAATGCCCAGCACTCAAGTTGCGAATCTGTGCATCGGTGGTTGCAGCAAATAACTCGCGGATCTCGTCAAAGGCCTTCACGTAGATTACTGGATTACTGCGACTCGATCGGGCGAGAGGTTGCTGATCGACCAAGATGCATTCGTTGATCAATTCACATCCTGTAATGCTGTCCAAGCTCTGTGAGTCACAGCTTTTTCCCTCCATACGCGCTACTATAGCGGGATAAAGAGTTTCTTGAACCAACGAACTCTTGCCACTGCCACTGACGCCTGTAACGACGTTGAGGATTCCTAACGGAAATTCGACATCAATTCCCTGTAAGTTATTGTGACGGCATCCATACAAATGAACGGCTCCTTTCTGTACCGATCGACGAGGCGACAGTGAACTCCACCCCTTGCGTTCCAAGAGGCATTTTGCGGTAAGAGTGTTGGCATCGTCTAGGAACTTACCTCGATTTCCTGCAAACGAAATTTGGCCTCCGAGTTCTCCTGCAGCAGGGCCAAGTTCCACTATCCAATCAGCCGATTCGATCAATTCTAACTCGTGCTCGATCATGACAACGGTATTGCCGCGATTGACTAATTCTTCGATCGCTTTTGCAAGGCGCCGTACGTCATATGGATGTAAACCGGCTGATGGCTCGTCCAACACATACAGCATATTCACTAGGTTGGAACCCAATGTGGCCGTCAGGGCAGTACGCTGAACCTCACCACCGCTGAGCGTTCGCAACGTTCGATCAAGGGACAAGTATCCCAAACCCACTTGCTGAAGATAACGCAGTCGCGAAAGCACTTCGACCAGCAACCCGTCAATAGGTCGTTGACTTACTGCGTTTGCTTTCAGCGTCGATAATGCTTCAACAGCTTGATCAATTTCCAGTGCACACAACTCAGCCAGATTCAGCCCGCCGATTCGGAAACCAAGAGCTACCGAATTCAATCGTCGACCATGACACGTCTGGCAGGTGCGGTATTTCCTCCAGCGGCTGAGAAAGACGCGAATATGCATCTTGTACTTTTTGCGTTCTAATCCGGCAAAGAAACCAGCTAAGCCACCATAGTCGTGCTTCGGAGAGCCTTCGAGGATAATTCCAAGTTGACGGCTCGATAATTTTCCGACTGGTTTATCGAGGTCAATTCTTAGCTGCACAGCCTTTTCGATCAATTCACTCAAGTGGTGCTGATAGGCTGGAGTACTCCAAGGTGCGATCGCTCCTTGCCGAATCGTTTTTGATGGATTCGGAATAATGGCATTCATATCCAATTCTTGAGTGTCCCCGAAACCCTCACAAGTTGGACATGCCCCCATAGGACTGTTGAAACTAAACAGTCTTGGTTCGGGATGGGGATAATCGACCTTGCAAACTCGGCAGGTCAAATGTTCACTGAGCTCAAGTAATTGCCACCGCCGTCCATCGATGTTGATTTCAGACGCCGATTCCCAGTGCGCGCGACTCAAGGGAGTGTGCTGCAATTGGAGATCGTCAAATTCCTGAGGCTTGGAATTAGATGAGTTGCTGTCGGATTCGTCGATTAGTTTTTCGGCCAGCAGGGCGGCATTTCCCTGCCCCCATTGAAACGCCGTCTCGATGCTCTCATAGGCTCGCCCCGATTCGTCGCCTCCTGACAACCGATCAACCACTACCCAGCTCGCTGCCGATGTTGACAATTGCGCTGCCAGCACTTGTCGGTCGTCAGTCAGGTTCAAAGTTTGACCACAACAAACCAGGCGAATAAACCCGGAAGCTTGCAGTTCCGCCAACACACTCGCCCGCTCGCCGACGTCCTTCCACCGTACCTCAAAAGCCACCATTACTTTTTGCTGACGAGGCAAAGACGCAATGAGTTGGGCGACATCCTGAGGTGTATATGCAACCACTTTGCGTCCGCAGTGTGTGCACAGCAACTGTGCGCCGTTGGCATACAACAACCTCAAATAGTCGAGCGTTTCGCTAGTAGATCCAATAGTGGCACGATTAGTGCGAGGTGCACCGGATCGAGTGACCGCTATCGCTGGTGGCAAATGTTCGATCGAATCAAAATCGGGCTTGTCAAATCGCTCGAGAAATTGACGAGTATAAGCCGAGAAACTCTCGATGTATCGTCGCTGGCCCTCGGCATACAGAGTATCGATGGCCAGCGAGGTCTTGCCCGACCCGCTAACGCCGCAGACTGCCGTCAAGCAATTGCGCGGCAGGTCGACATTTAGGTTCTTGAGGTTGTGAACACGCACACCTCGCAGTTTTATTGGCTGCAGATGGCCAATTGCTTGGTCACTGGCGCGCTGCCGTTCACCTGTGGTCACAAGTCATCAGACTTCTTTGCGTATTAAACCTCTTTCGAATCAATCCAGCTCATCAATTTGCGCAAGCGCCGACCGACTTGTTCGATTTGGTGTTCACGCTGGCGTCGCCGCGTTGCCTTAAAGGCCGGTGCTCCAGCTCGATTCTCCAGAATCCACTCGCGCGCAAACTCACCATTTTGAATTTCTTGCAAAATCTTTTTCATCGTCTGGCGAGTTTCGTCGGTAATAATTCGCTTACCTCGGGTGTAATCTCCAAATTCAGCAGTGTTGCTGACACTGTAACGCATGTAATTGAGGCCACCCTGATAAAACAAGTCGACAATCAGCTTTAATTCATGCATACATTCAAAGTAGGCCATTTCAGGTTGATAACCGGCTTCGACCAACGTTTCAAAACCCGCTTTGACCAGTTCACTCACACCACCGCACAGAACGACTTGTTCGCCAAACAAGTCCGTTTCGGTTTCTTCAGCGATTGTTGTTTCGATCACACCACCACGTGTGCCACCGATACCTTTAGCGTAAGCCAAGCCAATTTGACGCGTTTTTTCGCTGGCACCTGGCCCTAAGGCAATCAAACTGGGAACTCCACCCCCTTTGACAAATTCGCTGCGTACGAGATGTCCTGGTCCTTTGGGTGCAACCAAAAGTGTATCGACACCCTTGGGTGGCTCAACTTGCCCAAAGTGGAAATTAAAGCCATGAGATGCCATCAACACATTGCCATCGGATAGGTTGGGCTTGATCTGCTGACGAAATACATCACCCTGCACTTCGTCAGGAAGCAAAATATTGATCACATCCGCTTTGCGTACAGCATCTTCAACCGACATGGGACTGAATTTGTGACTGACCGCCAAGTCGTAGTTGGGACTGCCGGGGCGTTGACCAATGATCACGTTGCAACCGCTGTCGCGCAAATTCTGGGCCTGTGCATGTCCCTGGGACCCGTAGCCGAGAATTGCGATCGTCTTATCCTTCAGTTGGGATAGGTCGGCATCATTATCGTAATAGATCTTTGCGGTCATAGCAGTTTTGCTTTACTTTCTGTTGAAACTTGAAATTCGAATGGTTTGGGCTTCTGACCAACTTGTCAGCGGCAAAACAATATTCTGTGCGCCAAATATGCCGTGCTATTCTGATAAACGATCACCTGTTGAATTGTCGCCAGGACTGATCGATTCTTTGCTGGATTTGATCCCTGGTCCACGAACCAGTGCAATGCGTCCAGTTCGAACAAGTTCGATGATTCCATAAGGTCGCATGCGCTCAATGAATGCCTCTACCTTGCTTTCGCGGCCGGAAATTTCAATCATGATTTCCTCAGCCCCAACATCGACGATCTTCCCGCGAAATACCTCACTCAATTCTCGGATTTCACTTCGCGCAGCACCCGCAGTTGCTTTCACTTTGATGAGCATTAAATCGCGTTCAACAAAGTCCCTAGAGCTGATATCATCAACTTGCACAACTGTAACGATTTTCTCCAGTTGTCGCCGAACCTGTTCGAGCACACGATCATCACCCACCACCACAAACGTCATTCGCGACAGCAGTGGATCTTCAGTTGCACCAACCGCCAACGAATCAATGTTATAGCCGCGAGACGCGAGCATTCCGGAAATATGTGCCAGAACGCCGGGTACGTTTTGCACTAACGCTGAAATAACATGACGCATCAAGACACCTTCACCAACATGGGGTATGTCGCCATCCGGGGCAAAGAGGGAATCTTACTTTCCATCGTTGATTTTCTCAAGCATGGCCAACGGCTAACTTATTCCGTTACCCACCAAATAAACGGGGCTGTACACTCCTGCTTGCTCAATGTCCCTTTGCTGGCGCTGCTCACGACCACATGAGCAAGAGGCAGAATTTTATGCAATTTCGAGCATTCTCGCATAGCATTCAGCAGTGGAGGCCAGGGCGTACGTAGAATTCATCGTCTTGCAAGTCGAAACTGCCATTTATAGCGGCGAAATCCAATCTAAGGAGCACTGTGCGAAAATGGTACTTTGATTTGCACGACTCCAAAAAAAGATAGTCGACATCTTTGTAAATGGACTGAACGTGCCCGAGTTACCAGAAGTTGAAACTATGTGCCGCGGAATCCGTCCTATCGTGGGTGGAACCGTTGCTTCGGTCGTGGTCCCCAAGTGTGAATTCCGACCAATAAAAATCGAGCCAACGATTGGAACAATCCGGCGAAGATTGCGTGGGCAGCGCATTGAAGACGTTTCACGTTTGGGAAAACGCGTCGTGATACATATTGGAAGTTGGCGACTAGTCCTACAACCGAAGATGACGGGCTTGGTCTCCATCGACACTCCGCCCGACGACGATCATGTAAGAATGATTGTCGAGCTGGCCGATTCGCAAGTACAACGTGTTTTGTTCTGGGATCGGCGTGGGTTGGGTACGGTTCAGTTGGTCACTGAAGATGAACTGATCAGCAAAATTGCAGAGGGGCGACTGGGACCAGATGCGCTTGCGATTTCTTACGGCGAGTTTTCCAAGCGACTGACTGCAACTCGGCGCGCCGTAAAAGTCGCCTTGCTGGATCAACATATCTTGGCAGGTGTAGGCAATCTGTACGCTTCGGAAATATTACACGTTGCGAAAATTCATCCCGCCTGCCCAGCCAGCCAATTATCCCAGCGAAAGTTGGCGGCTTTGTACCAATCGATGCGAGATATATTGGCGACTGCCATTGAATACGAAGGCTCGACACTCAGCGACGGAGCCTACCGCAATGCACTGAACAACCCCGGCTCATATCAAAACGCTCACCGTGTTTATGATCGTGACCAGGAACGTTGCCCAAGCTGTTTGAAGGCTCAGATCCAGCGGATCGTACAATCCCAACGCTCGACCTTTTTCTGCCCACACTGCCAAAAGCAATAATGCATTCGGTAAACGAGCAACAGCATCACGCAATCGTTTCGATTACAACCGCAGTGGCATTATCTCGTCCGCATTCGTCTACAGACGAATTGACGATGCGTTGTGCGGCGGGTTGATCTTGAATAGCAGGGGAAGGTTGGCGAACCAATTCTTCTATGCCTCGGTCCCACAATCCTTCGATTACACCATCGGTACACAAGACAAACTTGTCACCCGGTTCATAAACTTGCCATCCAATATGCGGCTTGAGAAACTGATGACCTGCCCCGAGCGCTTGTGCGAGGACGTTTTTTCGAGGATGCATACGGGCTTGACGCTCATTTAATTGCCCAGTTCGCCTCAGCCAACCTACGTGGGTATGATCTTCGGTGATCTGTTCGATGCCGCCCGACTTTGGCAAGCGATAAATGCGGCTGTCACCGATATGTCCGAAATAGACACGCCCATGTTTGAACCAAGCCAAACTAAGTGTGGCACCCATATTCTGGCAGTTAGCATCAAAACGACCGAGGTTGGTCATTTCGCGATGGATACAAACGAATAATTCGTTGAGTACGTCGTGGCTGTGGGCTGCAAATCGTTCGGCTTGAATTGCAAATTGTTTGGGCAGGAGCAAGGTAATCTTGTCCATGGCGATCTTGCTGGCGAATTCACCTGAGCGCTCGCCACCCATACCATCGCTGACAGCGAAAATAAAGTCGTTGCCTTGGAGTGTAGCTTCGCCAATTTTTCCCAGGTAGCGGATACCCTGATCGTCCAAAATTGCGCCCAAATAAGCGTCCTCATTATTAGGACGAAACTTGCCCGGGTGAGTCATTCCAGACCACCGCAGAGCATTGGCCAGCGTCTGGGGCATGGGGGCCGCATCGCCAATTCCCAGCGATTCTAAACTTGGTCCGATGATGGTCGCAAACTCAAAGTCAATGATGCAAAACCGCCCGTCGGCAGCGCGATACGTTATGTTCCGCAGAAATGGGTCGTCGTGCTGGACTCCATACGATTCGAGCTCGGCAAACAACTCTTTCATGCGTGCGTCGCTGATCTGCTGGACCCGCGCGCCACAATTTGTCGTAACAATTTGCAAGCTCTCAGTTTGAAAATCGAGCAGCCGCGGAACAAAATCACATTTCCTGGCTTCGAGATACCGCAACACACGGACTTCGTTTTCAAATCGCTGTTGAGCTTGTGGGCCTAGAAAATTTTTGTAGACACTACCATCGTAACCGATGCGTACAATTGCCCGTTGTGTATTCTTGGCCTCAAGCATAGCGGTTTCCTGGTGAGGCGATCCAAAGCTGGAGTGATGATGGCCATTCGGTCGGTCATGATGCTGGGCGAATCATCCGCATTAACATGATGCCAACTCGCAATGCGCTTGTCAGTTGTCAAAATGCACAACGCCGCCTCACGATGAAGCGGCGTTGCCTGCGTTTGGTTGCATTGCGGTACGACGCAAGCAATTATTGTTAGCCGACGGACTTAATTGTCTTCAGCAAGCGAGAAATGATCTTGTACGGATCTGCTTGCGAATTGGGACGACGATCTTCCAAATATCCCTTGTAGTTGCTATTTACAAAACTGTGTGGGATACGGATCGAAGCACCACGGTTGGCAACTCCATAATTGAACTTGTCGATCGACTGCGTCTCATGCAGACCAGTCAACCGCAAATGGTTATCTGGACCATAAGCGGCAATATGTTCGTCGCGATACTTTTCGAACGCTCCCATCAGCTTCTCAAAGTACTCTTTGCCACCCTGCTCGCGCATGAATTTTGTGGAGAAATTGCAATGCATACCTGAACCGTTCCAGTCACCACGAATCGGCTTGCAATGCAACTCAACATCAATGCCGTACTTCTCACACAGTCGAATCATCAAATAACGGGACATCCACAAATCATCGCCGATCTTCTTGGAACCTTTGGCAAATATCTGGAATTCCCATTGGCCCTTGGCAACTTCGGCATTGATACCTTCAATGTTGATGCCAGCATCGAGCGTAATGTCGATATGTTCTTCCGTAATTTGTCGGGCCACGTCACCCACGTTCTTGTAACCCACGCCCGTGTAATATGGGCCTTGAGGGCCGGGAAAACCGTCGCCGGGAAATCCAAGCGGCCGACCATTTTCAACAAAGAAGTACTCTTGTTCGAACCCAATCCACAAATCGGCTTCGTCTTCGACAGTTGCGCGAAAATTGGATGGATGAGGTGTCATGTCCGGAAGCAATACTTCGGACATCACTAAGAATCCATTCTTGCGAGTGCTGTCTGGGTACAAGGCAACAGGCTTCAATACGCAGTCAGAACTCTTGCCCTCAGCCTGCTGAGTGGAACTTCCATCAAAACCCCAGAGTGGACAATCGGCCACCGATCGCGGTGCACTGTCGACAATTTTCGTCTTACTACGCAGATTGGGTTCAGGCAGATAACCATCGAGCCAGACATACTCCAGTTTGAATTTCTTGTCAGATGACATTCGGCAGGTACTTCTCTATGTTGGAACAAAAGAATTTACGGAACAGCGTGAGTCGCAGAATGTCCCATTTCCAAAAGCGAACATTCAACAACCAAGCCCCAGCCACTACCGGAACCAACCAGAGATTTCTTACGCAATTATCTTGTTGCGGCAACCTATCGCAAAAATGCGAGACTTTTTCGGCAGAACCCTACCTCCTTCTACCTAAAAAGTCATTGCAGGCCACCATTCAAGACCGCCAACCACAGCCAATGCGGAATCCCAGGGACGCTGGTTCAATAAGCTATCATGATCGAATTCTCCTCACAAGTTCCCGTGGGAATACTGCGATAAAATGCTAAACAAAAGAATTGGCGCACACAGTTCCTGCCCTTCATCCCAAACACACCAGAGAGAATTTGGGATGTCATAACATATGGCGTCCAGAATCCCCTTCTAGGCTTTCAATCACCTTTCAAGTGCCACAAATTGTATAATCCAGTATCCCTTGACCTGCTCAAATTGATTGGCGTAAACCAACTGCTAAAAAGCGTGGTCCAGCGGGTTGCTTGAATCGTCCGACAAAAAGGTCTAAACCGACATGCAACAACGACAAATTACTACAGCGGCTTGGGCGAGATTTTTACCAGCCACCGCACGTTCAGTTTCAATTTTCGCTTCGTTCGTCGCCTGCGTACTGCTTTTGTTAGCTGCAGAACGAGAGATTGGGGCTGCTGACGATAAGCCAAATTTTATCGTAGTTTTCGTCGACAATTTTGGGAACGGCGACCTGGGATGCTTCGGCTCCAATCTGCATCGCACTCCAAACGTCGACCAGCTTGCGCGCGAGGGGACGAAGTTTACCAGTTTCTACGTCAGTAGTGGTGTTTGCACTCCAAGCCGAGCGAGCATCATGACCGGCTGTTATGCACAACGCGTCAATTTGCATGTCAGTGGCACAAACGGGGCTGTTCTGCAACCTGTGGCCGCAAAGGGCCTACACCCAGATGAAACTACAATTGCCGAAACTTTAAAATCAGTTGGTTACGCTACTGGGATCTTTGGCAAATGGCACCTCGGTGATCAGCCCAATTTCTTGCCCACACGACAGGGATTCGATGAGTTTTTTGGAATCCCCTACAGCGATGACATGACAAAAGACAAACGCCCTGAATTGTGGCCCGAGTTGCCGTTGATGCGAGGTGATGCGGTGCTCGAAGCGCCAGTGAATCGCGACTTGCTTGTAAAACGCTGTACGGAAGAGGTCATTCGATTTATCGAAAAGCACCAGTCGCGACCGTTTTTTGTTTACCTGCCTCACACGATGCCAGGTTCGACTCCGCATCCTTTTTCGAGTTCCAGTTTCCGAGGAAAAAGCGCGAACGGAGACTACGGAGATAGCGTTGAAGAACTCGATTGGAGTACTGGGCAAATTATGCAGACTCTCAAGCGGCTGGACTTAGATCACAAGACGCTAGTGGTTTGGACCAGCGATAATGGCGCCGCGCGACGCAATCCGCCCCAAGGGAGCTGTGCGCCGTACCGCGGCTTTGGCTATGACTGCAGCGAGGGAGCCATGCGGATGCCTTGTATCATGCGTTGGCCGGAGCGAATTCCCGCCGGAATCGTACAAGACGAAATCTGCTCGACGATGGATTTGTTACCCACCTTTGCAGAATTGGCAGGAGCCGATTTACCAGCTCGCAAGATCGATGGCCGTAGTGTTACCGATATCATTTTCAATCGCGCTGATGCTACTTCACATTGGGATGAAACTGGATTCTATTATTATCGAATGGAACAGCTCCAAGCCGTTCGGGCTGGTTCGTGGAAGTTGTATTTGCCGCTAACTAATAAATATGTCACGCTGGCGCGCAAGACCGAAAGCTCTCCATTGGAACTGTACGATGTACGGCATGATACGCATGAGGATCACGAAGTGTCGGCTTCAAATCCCGATATCGTGAAACGCCTTACAATTTTAGCTGACTTGGCGCGCGCTGAACTGGGTGACGTAGGGAAGCCAGGGGCTGGTCAGCGTTCGGCAGGTTGGGTCGACGCACCCACAGCGTTGGTTAAGCAATAACCTTAATTCCTCGCCCAATCCCCACTGTGTTGTTCATCCCATCGTGCTGATCGCGCAGGCAGTACCGCCTGTTTACAGGAATCTTGAGCTGCAAAACTCAAAAACTAAGTTGAGATGGTCGATGTTGCAAGTTACCCATAATCGATGGATGAAGCCTGGGATCGGCAATCCGAAATCAAACCAGCCATGGTTCGCATGGAATACACCAACATCGTCTGCAATTCAATTTCAAGTCGGGCTATCGTACGCATTCATCGCGTGCTTAGCAGTATTCGGTGGAATTGCGAATTTTAGTGAAAATGCCCAAGCTGATCAGAAAGGAGCAACACCACCGGTTGTGACTATCGCTTCCGAATCTGTCTCAACCGAAGAATCCCTAGAGCAACTTGTGGCTCAGTTGGGTGAACCACGTTATCAAACGCGACTTGGTGCCTTTCACAAGCTTTGGCAAAAAGGGCCATCTGTCCTGCCTCAGGTGCACCAACTTGCTAAAGAAGACAGCAAGGTAGTCGCCGAATCTATTGATACTCTAGAGCTGTTGTTGCACTTAAACATTTCTCCTAATAGAGACGAAAAGCTAGTCGAGCTGATTCAGTCGGCCCAACGTGCCAATCACAATTCACTGTTCGAGCTCTGTGGCAAAGGACACTGGAAAATCGCCCAGGAGCTGCTGACCAAGAACCCCAAGCTCTCCGTCGCTTTGAAGTCGTCCTTCATTTATTACCGCTTGAATGATTTAGTTGACAAAGCGGTCGAGCAAGGTGACCCTGCACTTGCTTGGCCGATCGTCCAACAACTTGTTCCACCGGAGGAGTTCATTTGGTTAAGCCTCCAGCAGGAGGCGCAGCCGACATCCATTGATCCCCAAAACAAACATCTGCAAGCCATGCGATTGTTGTTCGAAGACAGACCGTCCGATGCTCTGGCTATACCACAGTTGAATCCGAAAACACGCATGCGTATTGCGCTGACCGGCGGTCGATGGGAATTGCTACTTGAGCCCACCGTGGCAGATACGATGTTTGGTGCTTTACACCCAACGCCTAGCCGGCGTGCCGCCCAGCTTGCCGCTATGCATCTCAATGGTCAATCGATTCGAGAACCAGTGCAGGAGTTATATCGAGATTTGGGTTGGATTGCTCCCGAATCGGACGCAAACAAAATTCCTGCGAATCAACAGTCTTCGGAAACTCCCAGTGGACCGCTTGGCAAGCTGGCTTCCAATCCAACAGAGTTCACCAGATTCATCAATGCCTTAATCCTCGCTGGCCGCGCACAAGATGCTGGCCAAATCCTTCAATCGGTTCGTGACCCGGAAACTTTTTCGTATTTCGTGAGCCGCTCCGATTACACCCAAGCATTTCTGACAGTCGGCTTGAAAGCAGATGTCAGCAATTTTGCTGAATGGATTGCGAACATACAAGAAAAACTCACCTTGCAACTCAGGGGAGGTAACTCGCAAGAATTCGAAACGATGACCAATCTCAACGGTGCGCTCCTTTCGCTGGGTTTTGAGGAACAAGGCAAACAGTTGCTGGAGATCTTGGTGGAGGTGGCGCGCGATGGTTCTCGCATCCAAGCATCGTCGAATCAAGCCGCGTGCTGGGACAAACTGGCAGATGCACTCGAACGTTCGCAAGTCCGGGTGCACTTGCTGAGCTTGGTCAAACGGGAATTCGGTTCATTTAATCGAGATACTCGCATGCGCGTGCTGGGTAACCTCTATCCAGAATGGTCGGAGATAGCTCCCGCGTTGTTGGCGACAGCTCCACTTGCCCAGTTCGCTGGTCAAGAAGTATCGAAGTGGGAACTGATGGAACAATTATGGCGACTTGAGCGCGAGGCGTTTGGTCCACAAGCGAGTGGCGTTCTTGAAAAGTGGCTTAATCAGGCCGAAGAACACTTGGCTAATGAAGAAGAATTTACTGACTCGCATGCCCAGCAGTTCATGAAACTAGCCGGTCAATTGCGCTTGCCCGAGCTGGCATACGAACATGCCGTAGGAAAACATCAGCGATTGATAAATTGGTCCGCATTAGCTGAACTGGCAATGCGGCGAGGCGATCTGGACTCCGCTGCGGATTATTTCAGCCGGGCTCGCGATCCTGACACAACGCGATTGGATTGGTTGCTACAGGAAATCACGGCGCGTACCTTGGCTGGACAAGCGGAGCAAGCCAGTATTTTGAATACTTCGTTGGTCTACCGTCCACTGGCAATTGCGCGCAGTTCTGGCGAATCAACATATACTAGCGTTGCGCAACATCTGCTCGAGCAAGGTCAACCAGCGATGGCGGAACAATTTGCGCGCGCCGGTTTCATGCTGGCCCCAGCCCCTGGTCCAGAATTCTATTTGGCCAGTTTGACGCTGGCCAATTCCTACGAAAAGCAAGAGAACTTCCTCCGCGCTGCAGACACTCGACGAGCCTTAGCACTGACGTTTTTATCACCAGCTTTCGCGGTGCCACGTTATTCCATGTTGCTCAGTTTTGCTCAGAAAGAATGTAGTCAACGCGCCGTCGGTTTGCTTGCTCGCGGCGATATTGATGCGGCCCAAAGGTGTATGGAAGCGGCCCAATTGCTACATCCACTGGGAATCGAACTGGTTGAAGATTGTTATCCTGGATTGACCAAATTGGGACACACCGATGTCGCTGACGCACTATTTGCTGGGTTTGAACAAAGGATTCTAGAACATTTGAAAACATGGCCGAAGGATGCCACCAATCATAACAACCTAGCGTGGATGTATGCGCGCTGCCAAAAACATCTCGATCGCGCACTACATCATGCGCAGATCGCAACCACTCTAGCACCTCGATCTGCAACACTGCTCGATACTCTTGCAGAAGTTTATTTCTGCTTAGGCCAACGTGCGCAAGCGATTGATGTAGCCAAGGAGTGCATACGCTTGGACCCTCGCGAGCCTCATTACCAAGAGCAATTGACCCGCTTTCTTTCCGCGTCACACCCCTCGCAGGTAACCGGGGAATAAAGGAATAATCAAATTACCGATTCGAAGTTGCTCTTTCGCTCGCAGGAGACAATAAACGCGAAAAGGTCCACTGCTCAGAGTTTGGCGCAACAGAGACCATTGACATCATGAAACACAAGAACGTATTGCGAAAAAAATTCACGCCCAGAGATTCTGCGCCAAACAGACGGAAGAGCAGATGGTCTTTCTACAAAAGTACACGACTGGCACAAATGTGAGCGGATCGGCGCAAGCCCTCGGCATGTCCCGCTGCCCCACTGCGTGCTGTTAACCACCAGTGCGCACCGGCCTGCTTGTCAAACGGTATAAAGATTCATTGCATCATCAAATGATCCAAAGTTCTCTGGGCACTCCGTCTTTCCAACTGCCGGCAAATATTGGATTGGAGTAGCCCTCAACTGCTTCTACGGCAAAGATCTCATCGATCCCTTTTTCAAACTTAACGCAAGCGATTGTCTTGCCAGTACGCATGTCCATGATCCCGACTCCACAGCGCAAGTTGGCTGAACTCTCCATTATCGGAAGACCACCGAAGATGTTTGTTTCTCTGGCGCGTCATAGTCCAACAAACGCATAGTCACCAACAAAGCTCAGCCCGCGCAAGAAGCCTGGCATCGTTTCGACCGCTACGAATCGATTATCGCTGAGTTCGACAAATCCGATTTCTCCACACCCCGAATTCAAGAGCCACAGTTGATCGCGATAGACTCTCGGCGAGTGGGGCATGCATAATTGCGAACAAACCACGTTGCTCGATCGCACATCCATCACACTTCCGCCCTGCAACTTATGGTTGCGCCAACCTGCCGGTTCGCCACAAGCCGCCAGCATAGAAACGAAGGCGGGCTCCCCAGATTGCATGGCCAGCCCATTCAAATGACAACAGTCGTCTGGCCAAAGTGAGCCAACTTCTGATGCCAACCTTGAGCTCTTTCTGTGAACCTCGGGCGCTAGCCGTGGGCTCTTACCGATAAATGGCGGCTGCCAGCGCGGGACAAAGTTCTTCCCGTCGTCCAGCGTACACAAAGCTGAGAAGAGTGTGTTGACTATCCACAGCCCTTCGCGTCCCCAAGCCAAATCGTGACCGTGGATACTTCCAGTGTAAACACTGGATCGAGCCACAAAAGCGCCGTCGAATCGATCATCGGAGTAAGTAGATTTCAAAGCCTCGCCAACCGGGTGCAAGAAATGGATCTGTCGATCTGAGCCGACCGCAATGCAATCTTGGCAAACCGAAATCCCCATCGGCTGTGCGAAGTCCAGGAATGAGACTTCGAGTTCACCGCAATGCACACCCACGACGACAACTTTGCCAGCTTGATAAGTCGAGATCAGCAGCGAACAGCGTAACTCCTCCAGCACGCGCGGGAATTCATCCGTGTATTCGCACTCGACCTCTCCCATTGTGTTAGCATCGTTCATGGCATTTGTGAACCGCAAGGCGCTAGCCGCGGGCAGGCACTTGTGAACCGCAAGGCGCTAGCCGCGGGCAACGGAGGAAAGGACCTAGGAAGCTGGGACTGATTGGCCAATACACACGACCGGCCCGCGACAGCACAGTATTCTACAGCGTTGGCGTTTTTGAGTTATGTTGGACCATTGAATTCAACTTCGTGCCCTCCGGTGACTACGACCCGCGACGGAGTTTTGCGGCAGTCAACGCAGGATCGGCCCAAGAAACTGGGACGCATTAGCCAACGCGAACGATCAACCTCGAATCATTCGTGCTGGCCTTTTTTTTGCTACTGCAAATTTTTGTAGTTCCAGCCCTAGCCCTCCGGCGCCCGCGGCTAGCGCCTTGCGGTTCACAGTTTGCGCGGCTCAAGACGTTGTTTTGATAAGTCGAGATCACATTTGTGAACCGCAAGGCGCTAGCCGCGGGCAACGGAGGAAAGGACCTAGGAAGCTG
>CAZVBC010000039.1:0-2670 GCA_964625155.1 uncultured Pirellulaceae bacterium | reverse complement strand
CTTTTTTTTGCTACTGCAAATTTTTGTAGTTCCAGCCCTAGCCCTCCGGCGCCCGTGGCTAGCGCCTTGCGGTTCACAGTTTGCGCGGCTCAAGGCTCCTTTCCGATCATGGCTTGGGCTTCCTCAAACAGCCGTTCCATGCTCCATTCCGGCTTTGTTGGCATGACCACGGATGCGAGCATTGAGCGTGCTCCGGCGATGTCGCCGAGTTGATATTTTACCATGGCGAGGAACAAGGATCGCGTGAGGGCATACTCTGTGTCAGCGTTCGAGTTGGCGAGCGACTGTTCAAGCAGTTGGCGAGCTTGCTCGTATCGTTTCAATCGAAACTCAGCCGCGCCTCGTACCAGCAGTACGTCTGGGTCTGTGGTGGATAATTGGAATGCAACCAGAGATGCGGCATGCGCCTTTTCGTACTCGGTCGGGGGCTGGTCGCCGTCAGATAAAGTTTTGATGCAATATTCGACAATATCTTCCAACGTGAACTGCCAAGCGTTGAACCGCTCGTCGACCGATACCCATTTGCGCCATGCATTGTCCTGTTTGCGAATCTCAGCAATCTTTTGGCGAATTACTTCTTTCTGAAACGGGAATTCTTGTTTGAGTTTATCGAATGACTCCGCAGCCAATGCGTCGTTGATTTCGATCTCTTCGATCAACAAGCGCGCGATTCCCCAGCGACGTCGAGCGGTCAGTTTAGAATCATCCAATACCGTGTTCATCAAGTCAGCCGTAGGTATTCGTGTGGCCATCAGGTCCTTGACGTATGCTTTCGACGGTTCAAACTCGGCCGAGCATTGTTTCCAAAATGATCGTTTTTCTTCAAGCGGTCTCACATCCCAGATGCGACCCGAGCCGTTTGCGTACTTGACGATCGCGCACCGTCCGTCTTGCGATGTTTCAATCGCAGACACTGAACTCGTTTGAGGAATCCTTGCCAGTTCTCGAAACGTCGTCAGTTCAATAATCCGCACAGTCTTGCCATCACCAATTAGCAGCCGGTTTGCTGCTGGCATCAAAGCGGCTGCAGCGTCAATCACGCTTGTCTTGATGGTGGCCAACATCTCTCGAGTGCTATTATCCTCAATCAAAACTTGATTGTCGTGTTGGATCAATTTAAGTTTAGAAAACTCTTTGTCCTCTAGCCCCGGATCTCGTGAACACGCTTCCTTGACGGCATCTGCCTCAAGAGTTCCAAGCGGCTCGTAGTCTAGCACACCTATGCCATTGTCGAGCGAATCATACTCAATGACGAAGTCACCAATGACTGCAACACGAGCGCCGTGAAAGTCCACTTTAATCCTTCCAAATCTCCACATGCCCTTGTTCCACTCGTCTTCGACCGACGGAATTGCAGCTCGCCCAATACGATTACCATATTCGTCCCAGACTCCAAAATCCTCTTCAATATCATCAGTAACAACGACCCCAGTTCGATCGGCATACGACATTTCGCATTCCGAGCTATCAAGAGCGCTTCCGCAGGTGTGCGTCGCGTGCATGATTAGCGGCGATTTGATCTCACTGTAGATTGGCAAATGCCCGGGAACTGGGAAATTCACCGGTTCTTTCTCAACAAATTGAACATGCCTGCCACATGTTTGGACGATCAACCTCGAATTATCACTGCAGAATCCGAGCGTCTTGTAATAAGCCGTGTTTCGAAGAGGAACGGTTTCGCAGATTTTT
Organism: uncultured Pirellulaceae bacterium; assembly: GCA_964625155.1. Lineage (GTDB taxonomy): Bacteria > Planctomycetota > Planctomycetia > Pirellulales > Pirellulaceae > Aureliella. The sequence goes on along the minus strand of CAZVBC010000039.1, from coordinate 981 downwards.
TTGCCCTGACTGTCAAATACGGATGTGCTTGACACGACCGCGCTCGACGTGACGGCAAAACGATCACCGGTTCGACTATACTCACTTTCGCCGATTTCCGAACCAAAATCCTGCGTGGATTGGAGCTTCAAAACAGAATCTTCGATTTTCCAAAAGTTCAACCGGTTATTGTTCTCCGTTACTACAAACTGGTCACTGGGGCCGAAATGAGTTGACGAGCAATTAACTGCTCCGGATACGAGCTTGCCCTCATTGGTCCAAATCTCTTTTCCAACTCTAATCAATCTTCCAGTAGGGCTTGGCTCAAAATCGCGTTCTGCTACTGGTAGTCGGACTGCGAGCGACGCGTCTTGCCGAAAAATGTTCAAAAATCCTTGTTCTTGAATCAATATCGAGCCGCGGATTTCAGAATCTGAATAGAAGTACATTAATTGCGGATCGGACATCTTGCCGAAAGGACCAATCGGCATTCCTATTAAACCGCCATTGGTGTTCCAAATCCTCGCGATCCGAAGTTCACGATCCCATGTGAAAAGAGAATCAGGTCGGTATTCGAAGAACATGATTTCAGTTGCTTCATGGCGCGTAAGTGTCACCAACTTCGATCCATCAATTCTCCATAACTCAATGATTTGATCGTCAGTTAGGGTCGCGAGTAGCTGACCATCCGGATTAAACTCCATGGAAGTCCATTTTCCTTGGAGCAAAATTGGGCGGCTGACCGCGTTTCCCCGAAGATCATAAACTTGAACAGTGTTCGGTGTTTGTACAATGGCTACGTGATGCCCGTGTCGATCGAATTCAATCGGATCGTCTCCCATAGAGTTATCTCGTTCTATAGCTTCTGGTAACTTATTCCGAAACGTCGACGCTTGCTTCCGCAAGACTTGCCATTCAAACCCTCGCAGGTGTTCTGCACACGCATCTGTCTTGCTTCCGTAGGAAATGGAAATCACTGAAGTTTGGGATAGCATATCCAGA
>CAZVBC010000038.1:0-27568 GCA_964625155.1 uncultured Pirellulaceae bacterium | reverse complement strand
TTTATTGGACGGATCGAACGAGGGTTTGACTTCCTCGGATATGCGTTCTCGGCTGAGGGTATAGCACTTGCCGTGAATACAGTAGAAAAAGTCGTCGAACGGGTGAGCCAGCTTTATGAGCAAGATGCTTTGCGCCTCGGTGACTACGTTCGACGGTGGTTGCGATGGATTGACAGCGCAGTTCCAAATGTTGATCTCGGGTCTGTTACGAATCGTGCACGTCCCTTCGGTGAGCTAGGCAGTAGATTTCAGTCAAATCGACGCGACGATCGCTAATGCACTCGGTAAACCACTTCAACTCAATTCGATGAATAACGGTTTTATTCGTCCGTGCTGATCGATCTTTTTTTATTACCCAAGATTTGACTGAGGTTTCAATTCGCCACCTTTCTAATCTAGGTGTTTGATATTCCGTGTCTATCACGACATGGTCTGCCTCTTCCATTGAGGATTCAATTATGCCATGTCTCACTACGTCAAATACTTCCACCTGCGTGGGGGCATTTCGTATGTGCCCCTTCATCAATGTCGAAACCGAGGCCGAACGGAGACTTTCAAACCTCTCCGACAACAGACGAGACACTATCGCATTCGCGGTGTCCTCGGCGTCATTGGTCAAATAAGATGGCCAGATGAGCGTATGAAGCGAAAAAAACTTGGTACGTTCGACTCTCCAATCGCCCGATGCCAGACCCGCAATGACAGGCAATCCCGTAATAACGCCCCTGCCAATGCAGCCGTCATCAAATGTAGACGAATCGTCGATATATATGGTAGTACCAGCATACAACGAACCACTTGCGTCTTTTTCGCGGAGCTGCGAGGTCCGTATCACGGCGCCCCGCATGTCCAAATTCCGTAGCGCGGCAGCATGAACCAGATAGCCACAGTCACTCAGAATGGTCACAATATTCGCCGTCGTATGATGGAGGTCATGCTCTCCTGCCAGGCTTCTTACGCGCGCAAGAGGTTCATCCTTCTCGCCAACCATCTGCGACATGAATGCGCGCACTGCCAACATTTCAGCGCTGCCTATATTCCTGGCTCCCAAAGTATTTGCCAACTGTTGGTTATCAAGCTTACCAAAGGGCAGCTCACATAATTTCCCCCCGTCTTCCACGTACGTGTTAGTAAAAGGAGACGACAACCACCCAAGTTCGGCGACGAACTTGAATGCGACAAAGAACTCGGCTAGGCTCTTGTGTGAAAACTCATAGAATCCCTGTAGATCGGGACGCAGGAGCGTTTGATTACGTAAGTCGTAATCCCAGTGGTCAAGATCGCTACCTGCCTTGATCTTGGCAGCAAAATGTTGCCGGATTCGACCAGGGATATCCTTGTAATGAATCCGCAGTTCCCCACTACTGATCATTTGCCAAGCAAGCTCACACAGGAATAGCAGCTTGTCTGATGTCGATGTGAATGTTCGGTGCTCGGTGATGTTCCGCAACAATAGCTTATTGGTAGCGTAAAGGTAGACTGCCGCTTGATCCGTGAGCAAGTCCGCTTTCGCTTCCTCGGCAGCGGCCAGCAGCAATTCAATAAGAACAGGCTTGCGTGCCATTTCCTTCAGATTTTCATTGCAAAGCAGTTTCTCCGCTGCTTCTGCCCCATCGTCTCCCAATCGACCCATGATCACAGAGCGAATTTGCGGGTCGGTGAATGGTTCGAGATAAAGAACATCGAACTTGGGTGGTTGCAGCGCAGGGATCTGCCTTCCAAGCTCCTCGCCACCCAAGACAGATTCTGCTTCCTTTGCCCAGCGAAAATACTCTGTGCGGCTTGTCAGAATGACTTTGCTATTGTCGTGAACCAACTTGGCCAGTTCCCAGAAGTTGTCCACCATTGTCTGTTTATCGACTTTGCGTGCCATTTCGTCGAAACCATCTAAAATCAACAGGATTTTTCCACGCCGATTCAACTCATCGAAGATGTCAAAAGGGTCACCAAGAAAGCTCAATTGATACTGGTCGACGATCGCATTAGTAATCAGTTCTTTTGCAGTAGACGCTTTCGTGAAATTTCGAAGAGTAATTAGCAGCGGCAATCGCTCTTTCGCTGGATTGTCCAGATACCTTGTAAGTTGCCGATATGCGTAGTGTCGACAGAACCATGTCTTACCCGATCCGAATTCGCCCAGCAGCGATACGTGCATTTTGTCTCGCGCAGCAAGCCATTCGTCGATCGCTGCGTCAAGGCTTTTATAGTTCTCGCGTTTCGTCGTGTCGTCTGCTTCGCAAGACTGTTGTCGGTAGCAGCCAATATCGACATAGAGTTGAGGAATGCGGTCCTTTTCAACGAGTGATTTCAGTGAATCGAAATACGGTCCCCAGACGCGTTGCTCCAAGAATTCACTGAGCCTGAAAGCGAGAACGTCCGTTCTTTCGAGGGACCTGCGGACATTGTCCGACACTTGTCGATCGCTAATTAACCAGCCCTGATTGACCTTTCGACTCAAGTCTGCTTCGAGATCTTCCACATCTTGGACTGCAATGGAACGGCCAACGCACCGAACGAGAACGCTTTGTTTGATGGTGCCCGTTTCGAGCGTCGCTGTCATTTCAGCAACTTCTCCAACAATCTTAGGATCTTGCCCGACCTCGTATCGAATGGCACGTAACCAAAGTCGCACCTCGTTCGCCAAATCCGATAGTGGATCATTCTTTTGCGTTGACATGAGTGGATTCGCATGTTGCGAAGCGCCGACTTGATCTCGTTTGGCAAGCGTTCAGCTTCATCAAACGAAATCACTTTTGACTCCGCGTCCATAACGATAGGTAAGAGGTTGCGTGCCAACACGCTTTGCACGGGCAAGTTCTTGGTTCGGAATTCGTCTATATAGACTTCTTGCACGACCTTGGAAAACTCTCCGTGATCGTCTGGATGTAATATGATTGAGACGTTAAGGTGACTTGTAATGGGAAAAGCAATTCTTGTTTGATGGTGAAGCCACCAATAAACACTATTGTGAGAATTCAGCGAGAACATCTTCACGGTTTCAACGTTTACCCTGTTGCTTTGGATATCTAGTTCGTCAGCAAATCGCAGCAGAGCTGCCACGAACTGCTTTCGCCCGTTCGGATCAAGTGTGAAGGCGACGGGGCAACTGGCGATAGGAAGTTTCGTATGATGTACACTCACGTCCTTGAGATCTTGCACCAAATCTCTGGGAATTCCCGAGGCTGCCTTGTGCATAACGTTGTCAGGATTCTTCCTCGCGACATCGACCCATGCAATCGAGAGCCAGTGGTGGTTCTTGCGAATGTCCTTTTGCTCGTCCAGCGAGTAGTTGTTCGCACGGTCTGCCGTGAATTTACCTATATCGAACTTCGCTCCAAGTTCAACTGCTCGCGCTCCTTGATCGCTGGGAAACGCACCACATCGCACTGCATGCCGATGTCGTGAATATAGATTCCCGCGAGCAATAGATATGCTTCCTCTTTGCTCAGTGGTCTGCCTTGATTCGCCATGAGGAGCGTTACCGCATATTCGGCCAAACGTTCGTAATGGTTGATACCGTGATCTGTAAAGTCCTGGATGACTCGAGGTGCTTCAACGCACCAAATTTTCTCGGCAGCTTCCCTTATCTCGCGAATATTCGTAACGAGCGGGTCCGACTCCGGAATGCATTTGAGCAGTGTTTTCTCAGCCTCACAAAACTCCGCCATAGAGGTTGGACTCCTCTCTAATTCTGTAAGTCGTTACGGTGTGCCGCAAAAACGTGAGAATAACATATTCATGCCAGAAAGTGGTTATCAGTATCGGCGATTTTGACGTTGGCGCGCACCAAGCTTGGATTTCTGATGTCTGTCGCCCTTCATGTCGCGTAGGTTGCATCGACTGATTCAACTTGCGAACGAAGGAAGGTACCTCGCGGCTATCATTTTGACTTCGCAGAAGAGTCGCATCCAAACCCATCTGCGGTCTGCGATCCCGACTGATCGCCATCCCTCTTCCGAATTCGGGCTGTCCAGCCTCCTGCGCACGCCTTAACTTTGGCCGGTCACACCAGTCTGATCAATGCGTTGGATTTTTCGCCTGATGGGGACCGTCTATTATCTGGTGGATACGACGATACAGCGAGGCTTTGCAAGATCCCCTCTGGCCACTCGTTATTGTCGCTGGCTTGTGCAAGTCACGTGGGCAATGTCCTATTCACACCCGACTCGACCGGCGTGGTGACCACTTCTCCGGCGATCAGCTTTTGGGATTCACAATCGAATAACGAGGAATTCGAGTCGGTCGCCCGGCGTCTTACGCATGAGTCTGCGGCTTAGCATGAACGCCAAATGAACGCGTGCATCGGCGAACAAAAGTGGTTAGCGGCAGAATTCCACTTGAACGCCTTGATGGCCTCGGAGCAGGACGCAGGACGCCTGGCCCAATGGCGACATCAGCGCGGTCATGTTCGAGCTGCTCAAGCTCGTTGGTCCGCAGCCGCGGAGGACTATTCCCATCCTGCGCCCGGCGCTCTGGCCGCCGGTACCTTGTATTGTAGGGCCATACTCGCCTTGGAGTTGGGCGACCTAGTCGCCTACGACCGGACTTGCGGCGAAGCGATTGCCCAGTTTCGCGACACCAAAAACCCACTGGACGCCAATACGGTTGCCTGGATGTGCGCACTCGGGCCACGGCAACGTTCGCTTGAGAGGGACCGTTCGAATCGCGCGGAAAGAGCCGAACCGGACTCCATACCTGCCACTTCCAATCAGCCGGATTCAGCGTCTGACCCCGCAGCCACTTCACATATTGAGGTGGCGATTGCGCTAGCGGAGTTTGCCATTCGTACGGAGCCTCAAGAGCGCTCGTACACTAACACATTGGCCTTCGCCTTATTGCGCGCCGGACGCACTGAAGTAGCCGTCGCAAAGTTCAAGAAATCGCTTGCGCAAAACGAGTATCCCGAGGACTATGCGGGCTTAGCGTTGTGCTACCATCGATTAAATCAATCCAAATTGGCCTGGGAACAAGCCGAGCAATGGAAGACCGCTCTCAACCGCAAAACGCAACCCGGCCAATCGCGTCCCACCACTTGGCACGAACAACTATCGCGCCAGTTGCTCGATCGCGAATTGAAAGGCCTCCAACATGAATTTTGAACCGAACTCTCGCTGGCCGTTGATATCCTGCATACGCAGAGACAGAGCCAGTGTTTTCACGGTCGTATCGATGTATGCTTATGAACCAAGACATCGTTGAACTGTTGCATCGTCCCTTGGGGCTGCTGCGCGCAGCTCGCGATATGGGCGACCCTCCCTGGCGTATCGAGCGGAATACGCTACCGCGTGAAAGCATGGGAATCGCGGTTTACGATGATAAGTCTCATGGTCGACAAATGAAAAACTTAACTACCATGTATGCAACCCTGATGTCGCTCCGTCGTCTTTGCTCGCTACCAAACTCCAAGCCATGGATGGGCTGCCAGCCCGTATTTTTGCGCCCGGATCGGCTTAGGCTCTTATTGGCCGCGTCGTTCATACTCATCTTTTCGCTGCTCAGTTCGTCTCGTGCGAAGGCGGAGGTTACTCTTGCAAGAATGTTCTCCGATCATATGGTCCTTCAAGCCGAAGCCAAGGTTCCGGTATGGGGTTGGGCGACGCCAGGCGAAGAAGTCAGCGTGTCGATGGCGGGGCAAACTCGAGTCGCAAAAGCGGATCAGAATGGCGACTGGCGAGTGGAGTTCGCTCCGCTGATACCGGGTGAAATTGGAACATTGAAGGTGAAAGGCTCAAACACGATCGAGATCACGGATGTATTGGCTGGCGAAGTGTGGCTTGCTTCAGGGCAATCGAACATGCACATGAACTTTGCCCAGAGAGTCACCGATGGAGAAAAGTCGCTGGCAGAGTGCGACGATCCTTGGGTTCGACAATTCACCGTGGTTCGAAATGACAAGCTCCGGTCGTCGCGCGAGTTGGCTGGCGTCTGGCGCGCCGCAAGCCGCGAAAACTTGACAGCCAGCCGCACCGATGGAGACTCGGCGGTTGCGTATTTCTTCAGTCGCGAGCTGCGTCGCAAGCTAAATCGGCCCATCGGAGTCTTACATGCTTCCGTCGGCGCGACCCCCATACAATCATGGTCGCCGGGTGGAACGTATTACGAAACGATGATCCAGCACCTCGCGCCATACACTATTCGAGGAGCGATCTGGTATCAGGGAGAGAGCAATGTGCAAAGGTCTCAGGCGACGCTCTACGCCGATATGTTCAGTGAGCACGTCGCTTCATGGCGCTCGCTGTGGGGACAAGGCGAGTTTCCATTCTTGTATGTGCAGATTGCGCCGTTTCGTTACTCGCCCCAGCGAATTGGACCGGCGAAGAATCGTCCAGTGAGTCCCATGGAGCTGCCTCTTTTTTGGGAAGCGCAGACGGTGGCAATGAAAAGGATTTGCAACAGCGGCATGGCGGTGATTCACGATTCAATTACGGACCTCGACAATATTCATCCAGCTAACAAACGCGTCCCTGGCGAACGACTAGCCGCGATTGCTTTGGCGAAGACGTACGGACAGAATGGCGTAGCGTATGAATCTCCGCTTTACCGCGAGATGAAGATCGAAGGCGCGCAAGTGCGAGTGACATTTACCGGCTCCGGTTCAGGGCTAACGACGCGCGATGGTCATCCCCCTACTCTATTCGAGATTTCGGGTGAAGATTACAAGTACGTCCCAGCCGAAGCGCAAATCGAAGGAAACGCTGTGGTTGTGTACAACGCAGCGATTACGAAGCCTGTCGCCGTGCGATTCGCGTGGAGCGAGACAGCTAGGCCCAATTTGATGAACAAAGAAGGATTTCCCGCCAGCGCATTCCGTACAGACAATTGGAAATAATAAAGAATGCTCACTGAATGTAAGTTGTCCCGTTCCATCATTCATAGTTGCACCCTGGGTGGTAATGGGTCCGTTTGCGGCGCTGAGGCAAGAGGCAATAAAAGCTTGGTGTTGGTTAAAGCTGGAACAACAATAGACAAGGCAAGTTCAAGACAAAGTGCTACTTCTTCGACACGAAAACGCGCAAGCATTAGTTACTCCCGGCTATGACGGAACGTAACTACATGCGGACGTCTGGCTGGATCAACGATCTGGCGATCCAATACGGACAAAAGAGGCTGTGGTTTGCTCAACCTCTCCCCCAGGTCTTACCCGTGAGGCATTCGCTCTCCGCCTCCAGTCTCGCCAGCTTCGTTCACCGCAGAATCTAATCCTTTAAATGTTGGATGGTTCAAAACTAATTTCGCAGCTACTCAATGCAATACAAGTGCTCGACACCTCGAATAAAAATCTGTTTACCAACCAAGGCAGGCGAGGCATCCACTCCCTCACCGAGTCGATTCGTCGCTAAGACATTCATCGACTTGCCGTGTTGCAACACCTTCGTCGTTCCGTCACGACCAGTGAAGTAGATGCGATCTTTGGCTGCCACGGGCGATGCATAAAATGAGCTGGTATCCGGCAATCGCTGTTGATCTACCAAAGCTTCACCTGTGCGCGCGTCAACAATCGACAAAATGGAATCCCGTGACTTGGTAAAATAGAGTTGGCCGCCATACAGTACTGCCGAAGAAACATACGGCGCCGAGTCTGTCCTTTTCCAGCTAATCTTGTTCGTCCCTGTCAAATCTCCTTGCGACGCAAGTGGAATCGAGTAGATTGCATAACCTCGATAGCCAGTCATGCAAATGACATTGTTATCCATCAGGATGGGACAGGGAATCGGATTGGTCACCTGTCCACCACACTCCCAAATGACTTCGCCAGTCTTCAAGTCATAGCTTCGCGATCGATTGGTGGCATTGGTGATAACCTGCGTGCGTCCAGCCGCTTGGACGACCATCGGCGTGACCCAGGTGGTTACTTCGTCACGACTTTTTTTCCATCGAGTTTCACCTGAGCGAGCATCCAGAACCTCAATAAATGATGGGCCTTCGTGGTCCCATAATACAACTAAAGAGTCGCCATAAATTGTTGGCGAAGCTCCTTCGCCGAACCCGAAACGGGTTTGCATGTCACCAAGATCTCGTTCCCAAACTTTTTTGCCCTGCAGGTCAAAGCAAAAAATTCCGCGCGAACCAAAGGAAACATAGATATGTTTACCATCGGTTGTCGGCGATCCCGAGGCAAACGTATTGGTACTGTGCCTGCCTTCGTGAGGCACTTGCTCGGTGGCAATAGACTGCCAAATCTCCTTGCCAGTATTTCGATCCAAGCAGATCAGCACGTACTGTATGTAATGATTGGGCGAAGGGAGCGCAAGATTGCTCCCTTTCGAGGGAACGTTCGTAGCGGGAGCCGGACGGTTGGTTTCGATAGCAGTAGCCACGATCACTTTGTCATTCCAAACGATCGGGCTGGCACTGCCTAAACCCGGGATCTTGACTTTCCATTTGATGTGTTCCTGATCGCTCCAGTGCGTGGGCGGGTCTGCCGTATCCGACGAACCATTAAAGTTCGGTCCACGCCATTGATGCCAATTTGATGCCACGTCACTGGTTGGCTCAACCGCAAACGCCGCGATCATTTGCAGTAACATGAGGACAGCCCCCGCGCTGCCAATCCAAGTTCGCACGCACATACTCATATTATTTTTCTCCAATCGAAGTCTTAGAGGTTTGTTAATTCTCACACAAAAGTCTAGGAGAATATTCTGGGTAGATTTGCAAGTGATCCAATGTAACTTTCAAAGTCCTGGCGATCAGCCCAATACTGCCTGAATGTTCGCACATCGGGCGGTTTAATGGCCCATCCATCCCTGACGGATTTCGGTGTTCCAGCGGCTGGTCGTCTTCTTCGATTGAGTCCAAAAATAGACCGAGCTCTTGCCGGTAATATCTCCGACCCCAAATTTGGAGTCGTTCCATCCTCCAAATCCGAACGGTTCGAGCGGCACGGGCACGCCAATATTTACGCCAATCATTCCCGCACTAGCTCGCTGCCCAATTAGCTTAGCGATCGCTCCATTCTGGGTATACACAGCCGCAGCATTACCGTAGGGAGAGCGATTCTCAATCGCAATTGCATCGTCGATATTTTTGGCACGTAGAATTGCCAAAACGGGTCCAAAGACTTCATCTTGGGCTATGGCCATATCTGACGTAACATGGTCCAGTACCGTGGCACCCAGGTAATATCCCGCTGGATGCCCAGTACCGTGGCAATGCCTACCATCGACCAACACTTGAGCTCCTGCGTTTTCCGCTTCGTCGATGTAACGCACAATACGCTTGTGCGCGGCTGCCGATATCACTGGGCCTAATCCATCGCCGGGTACTAAACCTCGCGCAATTTCACAAATACGCTGCACGATGCGGTCCACTTCACCCACCGCAACCATGGATGCCGCCGCCATGCAGCGCTGGCCGGCACAGCCAGCCATGGAGGCAACGACGTTGGCAGCAGTCTGCTCTAGATGAGCGTCGGGTAAGACGATCAAGTGGTTTTTGGCTCCTCCCAAACACAACGCACGTTTTAGTTGGTTGGTTGCTCGACGGTAAACTTGTTTAGCGACAACGGTTGAGCCGACGAACGAAATGGCTTTAATTGCTGCTGATTCACAGATTGCCTCAACAGCCAATTTGTCTCCGTGAATCACGTTAAATACACCCGGAGGCAGTCCCGCATGCAACAGCAATTCGGCGGTCCGCTGTGCGGTCAGTGGAGCTGATTCCGATGGTTTCAGGACAAACGAATTGCCCAGCGCAATAGCGATTGGGATAGTCCAATGCGGCACCATACATGGAAAATTAAAAGGTGTGATCGATGCAACGACTCCCAGTGGAGCATGGTCCACGCGACACTCGACTCCAGGACTGACCTCCAGTACTTCGCCGGCAAACATCTGCGGCAGAGCACACGCAAATTCGGTCACCTCGACCGCTCGAACGATTTCCGCTCGTGCTTCGTCGAGCGTCTTGCCATTTTCCAAGTGAATTAGGTCAGCCAATTCTTCTTTGTGCGCAAGCAGCAACTCGCGATAGCGAAAGAAAACCTCAGCACGTTGCCTGGGCGTGCGGCTCGACCAACCGCTGAACGCTTTACTGGCTGCATTAACGGCGGATGCTACATCTTCAGAGGTTGATCTGGGAATTGTGGTCAGCTCGGAATCATCCAGAGGTGAACGCACTGTGACGCGTTCAGTTTTGGAAGTCGCTGCACCACCATCTACAAAATTATCAAGTGCCGGAAATCTCATCGGGCAGTTTTTCATCCTCTTCGTTCAAAGGTCCGATTTGGGAATCATTGACGAATCGGGCTGGCTCCAATCGGCGACGATTCACCGTCACGGAAAATACATCGAAGCGATTGTAACCACCGGAGATGTCATGATATTGCTTTGGGGCGACGCATTCGCCCAAATTAATCTGGCAGTACAGCAACCCTTCGTCGTCACACTGCACTTCGGAAACCAGATTTCCTTGCGGGCCGGTCACCAGCGATACGCTGCGAGGACTCGCGTCGAGAATTCTGCCCGAGTCTGAGTGCAAACCCGATAGGAATTCGTACATTGGTCGATCCATAAAACCACCGGCTACCAAGGTGAACGCTTTTGCCTCAAAGGAATGTGCTGCCGATCGCAACCGAATCGCGTCAGCCAGCGGGTAATTCCGCGATTGTAATGGGTCATGAGTCGGCCAGACTGGAGGGTAGGTGGCAATATGCACTTGTTCGCCCTGAGCCATCAGGCTGTACCGCGCCAGGGGATTGGTGTTTTCACCACAAATCAACATGCCTAAACGTCCCACGTTAGTCGACTCGACGCGCAGGCCAGCGCCATCTCCTGGCGCCCACACGAGTTTCTCGTAAAACGTTGGCATCAACTTGCGGTGACAGTTGAGCAGTTGCCCTCGCTCGTCGATCAACAGATTTGAGTTATAAATGCAACCTACACTTGAGCCGACGGACTCGTTAATCCCAATCGAGACGACTATCTGGTGACGTTTGGCGGTTCTGGAGAGAAGTTGAAATTCGGGTCCTGGAACACGCATCGAATTCGAGGCGAGCTGACAAAACAAATCGTGATTGTAGATTGGCGCACGCAGTGCACACCACACCGGGAACCCAGGGATGGCGGATTCCGGGAAAGCGACCAACTGAGCCCCGTGTCGCGCCGCTTCTGCGATAACTTGACAAGCTTTGTCGATACTCTTGGACAGATCCAAAAAGATCGGGGCAAAATGGGACACTGCAATTCGAATTGATTCGTTTTGGCTCATGGAGCACATCCTACAAATGCGGCAACTACCAGATTCTCATCGATTCTTGAAAGAGCTTACTCAGCTCGGTAGGTCCAGCCGGAATGGGCGACAATTTTGTAACGCGGTGCTGCGGCAAGGTTCCTTCGACCAAAGCGGGAATATCCGCTGCCTCATAACCCACGGCTTGCAAGCCATTGGGGATTCCCAATTCTTGCATAAAGTAAATGACGCGTTGAGCAAGTACCTCACCGGCGTCTTCCGCAGTAGCGCCGCCAATTTGCGCCCCCAGCGCCTGTGCAGCGCGCAGGTGACGTTGCGGTGAGGCTGAAGCGGTAAAGCGAACTACTGCGGGTGTGTGCAAAATGACTGACATGCCGTGAGGTACCAAGGCGTGGTTCGCTGCATACCCAGCGGGGCGAAAATTCCGCACCATTCCGGCAACTGGATACGACATACCATGAGGCAAGTGGACGCCAGCGTTGCCAAAGCCAATTCCCGCAATGGCTGCTGCCAGCAACATGGCTCCTCGTGCTTCGTCGTCCGACGGATCGCGAACTGCTCGAATAAGAAACTCGTCGACAATTTCTAGTGCCTTAAGCGCCCACATATCGCTGATCGGATTGGCGCCTTGATATGCCGGTCGCAACAGCGGCCGGTCTGGACGGGGACGCTTGGTGTACTCAATGGCCGTATATGACTCAAGAGCATGGCTGAGTACATCCAACCCACTGCATGCGGCGACTGCGGAGGGCAATGTGCGAGTATTGTCGGGATCGATTATGCCCAACAGTGGTTTCAAATGGCGGTGTGCGATACCAGTCTTAGCTTTCTTTTCGAGCCAATCAAAGATCGTCACCCCGGTCGTCTCGCTGCCGGTGCCGGCGGTAGTTGGGATCGCGATCAACGGCTTCAACGGCCCCGGCACGGGTAACCCTTTCCCGATCGGAGCATTTACATAATCAAAGAATGGAGCTGGATAGGTCGAATACAGATTGGCCGCTTTGGCAGTGTCGATAGTACTACCTCCGCCGACGGCGACGAAAGAATCAAACTTTCCGGATGTAGCGACGTCGATCGCTCGGTGAAAACTAGCATCGGTCGGCTCGACAGAGACTTCGTCAAAAACATCGAAGCCGACGTTCGCTCCTTCGAGCGATTCGATAACGGTTTGGCCAACAGCCAGATTGCGAAGCGCGGGATCGATTACCAAAAGCGTGCGTTTGGCTTGCAGATCCTGCAAATCAAAGCCAACTTCACGTGTGATCCCGTGCCCGAACCGAATGTTCGAAGCTGCCATTTGAAACGCAGTGTCGTTGACCATTTTCCAATTCGCACTTTCTGTTAGTCAATTAATTCATGAACGCTCGGCATAGTCGGCCAAGTTAGGAGCAAAGTTCGTGGAGATTTGGATTAAAAATTTGACACAGACCAGTTCGTTGCGAAATGGTGCCCTATGGTTGTGGACGTCTGCAAATCGCATAAGTCATTATTTGTCACAAGTTAACTTGCAATTCGACAACCACTTGGCGACGACCTCGCGGATTCGGCCAGCGTATATCGATACTGTGCCGAGCGATCGACCGACTTGACCAAGCAGCTTACTGAGTGTATGGTTTTTTGAAATGGTTCCAATACTCAAATCTCGTTTGCTCCGCCTTTTCGTCTCGATCTTTTTGATTTTGACGATCGTGGGTGTGTCTGCTAGCGCTGGTCAATGGACTGGAGAAAAATCAGCGTTTCTGTTGGAAGAGAAATCTTCTGATTCTGAAGAGTGTCGCAGTGAATGGGATGCATTTGATTGTGCTCTGCAAAATCCAACTAATATTTGTTGGGTCTTCCCTATCTATGCAATTCGCTCAATAGAGGATCTGGTCGACGCAAAATCGGCTCTTCTGTGTCCTCATCTCCAGCGCGGGCCACCCTCGAAGTAGTTCGGCGATTCTTTCGCCGTCAGTGAACTTTGGCCGCCCATACCTCATACGCTGGTTGTAAGCGTGTGGTTAGCCAACTAAATGTCTGGTGTGCGGCTATCGTAATCACTGTGTCTGCGCGTCGGCTCGACATCAGTTTTTGAGACGACGGGTTTCGACATGCCTAGGTCGTGCGCTGTCATCGATCTAGCATTCGGCTGGTATTGAACTCCATATCCCGTGGACCAACTTGGACTCACGCGAGTTGCCTGCATTTTTTCTGGTTCTTGAACTAGTTTCTTTGCGACTGGCCAACGTGATCCAAGCCAATCAATCATGCGCGCAACTGCTGCAAATCGTTCGAACGCATCGGTAAAAAGTCGCTTACAAGATTTGGCTGCGACAATCGATCATGTCGCCCACTTACTGCCGACGCAAGGCCCGATCACGACGTTCGTTCATCACAATACTCTGCATGCTTTTGAAGATCTGCATTTTGATCAGGCAGTCAAGCAAGGTATTGAGATATTTGGCTGCCAACCCTATTTCAGCGAAGAACGCTTTCGTGAGTTATTGGCATCCGGAAGAATTCAGCGACAAGATCTGCGCAGTGTGTTGATGGAGGATCTAGGGGAAACTGCCGACGATTTGGTTGGGCTGCTAGGCACGCGATTTCAATTGCGTTTAGCCATGCTCGACTGTCCATTGAGAATGGCTAATAGTATCGAACTGCGTTGGTTGGCTTCTGAAACTAATACGATGCGAGAGTTCCCGGCAGAGGTGCCCAGGTCCGTTCGCGAGCGGACGATTTTCGCCACGCGCCAGTGGGTAATGCGCGAATTGAGTGGTGGCCAGCCAGCGGGAGCAGAAGCAATTCGACGCGATGTTCCGCATGTTGAACATTGTCATCCTCAGCAACGACTGCGCGCAATTTTGTCGGATTTATTGCGGCAACAGGGACTTAAAAGATTCGAGGATATCAGCCCGGCGGCTTGGGAAACACTCTGCTTGCAATTGCAATGGCGACTTTGCCATCAAGGTGTCCACGCCATACCGGATCGACGTCAAACAATGCGCATGCCGGTGCGCCATCGCGATGCACTTTTGGCAGCTACCGCTGGGGATGCTGATCAACTTGTCCATGACCTGCTGATCCGTTTTTGTGCGGCCTTTGTCGATCAAGGTTTGGGAACATGGACCTTGCCCGAACGTCATGCTGGATTCTACTCGGCTTTTATTACTGTCTATTCGCAGAAGCTTGGTCCACCGCAAAGTTGGCTGCGTGGTTTGGCCAGCGAGTTAACTGAACTAGCAACTCATCACATTACGCCACTCGAGTCGATCGCCATATCGCTGGATGATCTCGGAGTGGAGCCTGCAGAGTGCGAACGCTTCTTACTCGGCACATTACTAGCACTGCGTGGTTGGGCAGGCATGTTGCGGCAATTGGAAACGAACGCCGAATGGACTCGCAATCCGTCTCCTCACGGGACCTTGGTCGAGTACCTGGCGATACGCTTGATCTTGGACCGCCGTGCACTGAAGCACGTTGCGAACGAAACACTAGCTTATCACGGATCACTCAGCGAACTGCGAAGCCTCTGCCATACAGCTACCGCGCGGACTGGTGAGGAAGTTGTCGAGCAGCGAGCCTTCCTCGTGTTTCAACTTTCCCAATTTCTAGGCTGGCAACCTGAGTATCTATTTCATCTTCCCAAAGATTTGTGGACTCGATTGGTTCGCGAATTAGAAGATTTTGGATCGATGGAGCGTCGCCGCGTATTTCAAGCTGCCTACGAACGGCATTACACCACACGCGCGCTCGATGCGATATCTGTACTAAATACTCGTGTTCAGTCGGCAGGTCTCAATCGACTTAGTACGGTACCAGTATCGACGACATGTTCTGACGAGTCCCAAGGAGTTGCCAAGTTTCAAATCGTCTGTTGCATAGACGATCGTGAAGAATCATTTCGCCGCCACTTGGAAGAAATCGAGCCCACATGCCAGACATTTGGTGCGGCCGGATTCTTTTCGGTACCCATGTATTATCGGGGCGCCGCAGACGCACATTATTTGCCATTATGTCCGGTGGTAATTAAACCAAAACATTGGGTTCAAGAAGACGCAGTCTATACAGCCGCCCGAGCTCACCGTCGACGATCGGAGACTCGGCGCGCGATTGGTTCGGCAACTCACCGCTGGCATTTAGGAAGCCGAACATTTTTGGGGGGCATGCTGACTGCTTCGTTGGGAACTCTGGCTGCGATTCCCTTGGTTACGCGCATCCTTCTGCCGAGAACTGCGGCTGGAATTCGCAATATTTTTGGTCGCATTGTCGAGCCACCTGCAACTCAACTGTTGCTCGCTCGCTCCAACCATGATCCGGGTCCCGCCAATGGTGGCTTGGGATTCTCACTGCCAGAAATGGCAGCTATGGTTGAACGTCTGTTGCGCGACATTGGACTGACTAAGCAATTCGCGCCGCTGGTGATCATTGCCGGTCATGGTTCTTCGAGTTTAAATAATCCGCATGAATCAGCCTATAACTGCGGTGCATGCAGTGGTGCTCGGGGTGGTCCCAACGCGCGAGCATTTGCCCAAATGGCTAATGATCTGCGCGTCCGTAATCTGCTCAAAGAAGCTGGTTTGCAGATACCTGACGATACCTGGTTTCTTGGCGCGTACCATAACACGTGCAACGACAGTCTGATGTACTTTGATCTTGATCGCATGCCCTATGCGACACGCGCTCAGTTTGAGTCGGCTATGCGCACCATCGATATTGCCCGCCAACGGAATGCTCATGAACGTTGCCGTCGATTCGAATCGGCACCACTGGCATTATCTCCCGAGGATGCGCTTAAGCATGTTGAGGCGCGAGCTGAGGATCTTTCGCAAGCCCGCCCGGAATACAATCATGCCACCAATTCTCTGTGCATCGTAGGCCGACGAACGAGAACTCGCGGACTGTATCTAGATCGCCGTGCTTTTTTGACATCGTACGACCCAACTCAGGATGACCAAGAGGGGACGATTCTAGCCAGGATTTTGGCAGCGGTTGTGCCGGTCTGCTCAGGCATTAGTCTCGAGTATTATTTTTCATGCGTTGATCCGGTAGGCTACGGTTGCGGCTCCAAGTTACCACACAACATCACTTCACTGCTGGGAGTGATGGAAGGAGCTGCGAGTGACTTACGTACTGGTTTGTCACAACAAATGACTGAGATTCATGAGCCACTACGAATTCTTTTTGTGATCGAAACGAAGCCCCAGGTCATGCTGCAAATCATGAAGCGGAATCCCGTGATTGATCGCTTTGTCCGCAATCGCTGGGTTCAATTAGCAGTCCTAGATCCCGACTCCGCAGCCATCCATGAGTTTACTGGCGACGACTTCACACTCTATCAGCCACAGTCCATGAAGTTGGCAGAGGTCGAGCACTCGCTCGATTGGTACCGAGGATTCCGCGATCATTTGGAGTTCTCTCAGATTACCGGCACAGACTCTTGCCGCGCAAAAATGCGTCCTCACACCGAATGCAACTTGTGTGAGACTCCAGTTAAACATGAGGTCGCGCAATGAATCTAGATGTCTGGTACTACGTGCTGGGAATCACGGTCGTCGCCTGTCCAACTGGCTTGCTTGCATTGCTGGGGTTATCAAGTTTAGTCGGACATCCGCTGAGTGAACGGACTGTAGCTCGGGCTACCGAAGGAGCGGTCGTAGCAGGTTTAGCGGCGGCTGTGATGATTCTGGGCTTGATGTTATTAAATGGTGATCGGCGTGTGCCGGTCGAAATTGGTAATTGGGTGATGCTGGACCAGCCCCATGCGCATAGCGATTTCCATTTCCATATCAGTTTTGTGTTCGATCGCTTATCTATCCCATTTGCTATCCTCTCTTTTGTGTTAGTAGGCACGATTGGCGCATTTGCGAATGTGTACCTTCACCGAGAATTAGGCTACCGTCGGTTCTTTGTGTTTTATTCAGTGTTCCTACTGGGGATGATTGTTTCATCTCTGGCTGGCACGATCGAGACGTTGTTTTTAGGTTGGGAGTTGGTCGGACTTTCGTCAGCCCTTCTGGTCGCTTACTTCCACGAACGCCAAGCTCCGGTGCGCAATGGATTGCGAGTATGGATGGTATATCGGGTGGCCGACGCCGCCTTTTTAGTCGCTGCCATTGCACTTCATCACTTAACCGGAAAGGGAGATTTCGAGTCGCTGATGGGGACCGGCGCTTGGCCGGAAGGCAAGGCGGCTCTAAGCTCATCTGAAGCGCTATTCGTTGGCCTTTTGCTACTAGTCGCTGCAGCGGGGAAATCCGCCTTGGTGCCATTCTCCGGTTGGCTGCCAAGAGCCATGGAGGGTCCAACGCCATCGAGCGCAGTATTCTACGGATCACTGTCGGTCCATTTAGGAGCATTCTTGTTACTGCGTGTCAGTCCCATCCTTGAGCTATCGACTGTCCTATGCGTCGCGGTGACGGCATTGGGGTTGGTTACCGCATTATTCGCAGCCATCACCTCGCGGGTGCAGACTGATGTTAAGAGCGCTTTAGCCTATGCATCATTGACACAAGTCGGCATCATTGTCGCAGAGATCGGACTCGGGTTCCGCTACTTGGCGCTAGTTCACATTATCGGCCACGCGTGCTTAAGGACGTTGCAGTTACTCAGAGCGCCGACATTGTTACGCGACTATCACAGCCTTGAGAACGCGATCGGCGACCATTTGCCCAAACGAGCTGAATTGGCGACGAGCTCCGTACCAGTGCGTGTGCGTTTGTGGTTATATCGCTTCGCTCTTGAGCGTGGATATTTGGACGGCCTGCTGGAAGAATTTATCGTGGCCCCATTCGTGCGGCTATTCCGTTGGTTTGATTCTCTGGAAAGGCGCTGGACAGATTTCTTATCCGGGAAACAGAAGCACTCAGGGGAATCATCTCCAACGACAATTGATTGGGAGACGAAGCCGTGAATTCACTTCATTTTCCGGGCTTGGAGATTTCTATTGCCCTGCCGTTGATCGGCGCTGCAATCGTGTATTTTGTGCGGGTTCCCGAACGAGCTCAATTGATTTCGGTGTGGATTTCGGCGATCACTTTGTTTGCTGCGGCAGGTGCGTCGATCGATTTTGGCACATTGGGCAGCCACGCTGCGCACGATCGTTGGGACCTCAGCGCAGCCCTGCTGGGATACGATCTATTTGTCATCGACGAACTCAGCTCTCCTCTGATTCCTTTAGCAGCCTTGCTATATCTGGCGACGAACGTCGCCACGTTGGGTGCCAAAGTGCGACGATATTCCTTCGCAGGCAACCTTGCCTCTGAAAGTGTGCTGCTGGCCACGCTCAGTTGCCGAGATGCATGGATGATCATCGCCTTGCTATTGATCGCTACTGTTTTTCCTTACTGGGAATTGCGTGCGAGGAAAAAACCAACGCGCGTTTATGTGTTGCACATGGGGCTCTTCGCTGGACTGTTGGTGTTTGGTCAACTGATGGCTGAGGTCTCCAAAGACTATCCACACATGTCGCTTGTTGCGACGGCACTATTGACGCTGGCTGTATTGATTCGCAGTGGGGTTTGTCCGGTACATTGCTGGATGACCGACCTATTCGAAAATGCGTCCTTCGGCACCGCCCTATTATTCATTACACCGATGATTGGTGCTTATGCGGCCGTCCATTTGGTGCTCCCTACGGCTCCGGTTTGGGCGCTGCGCACGATTGCTATCGCCTCAGTATGTACTGCCGTGTACTCGGCGGGCATGGCTTTAGTACAGCGTGACGCGAGACGATTCTTCTGTTACTTGCTGCTCAGCCATTCGTCATTAGTCTTAGTCGGCTTGGAGATCGCAACTCCCATTGGTCTGACGGGTGCACTTTCGGTGTGGGTCTCGGTTGGTTTGGCGCTGTCTGGTTTTGGTTTGACGTTGCGTTCGATGGAAGCTCGATTGGGACGCATATCGTTGACCCGATTCCATGGTATGTACGAGCACACGCCGATGTTGGCGGCCTTTTTCTTGTTGACAGGTTTGGCGAGTGTTGGATTTCCTGGAACCTTTGGCTTCGTCGGAACTGAGTTGTTAATCGACGGAGTTGTCGAAGCCTATCCGCTGGTCGGATTTGCGGTTGTGATTGCGGCCGCACTAAACGGTATCGCGGTACTACAAGCCTATTTTCGCGTATTCACGGGATCTCGGCATTACGCGACAATTTCACTGCGCAGTCGTCTGCCAGAACGAGCCGCTGTTTTGACATTGGCAGCGCTCATCATCGGCGGCGGATTGTTGCCTCAACCCGGAATAACTTCGAGGTATCACGCGGCCCAGGAATTGCTTCGATCTAGAAATGTATCGCTGCATGCCCAGCAAGCCAAGTTGAGCTCTGCAACTGGCCAAGATCCTGTAATTAAGACAAGCCACGCGGCTGAGTCAAACGTTCTGTGGCCATCATCCTCAACGCCAGGTAATACGTCAGGTACTACACCCAGTGTTTCGAACGAGACCGACGAGAATCCAAAGGGAGTGCGATTACGATTATGAAACATCAAAGTGACGAAATTCCACGGGGCAACTTCGCCGGATTTAAGAAGTATTTCAGACACGATTTTACATCGGGATTCTTTGTATTCCTGATCGCTCTCCCTTTATGCTTGGGCATTTCACTTGCTAGCGGATATCCGCCGATGGCCGGCGTCTTCACCGCTATTGTGGGCGCGATCATTTCGACGTTTATTAGTAACTCAGAACTGACGATCAAAGGGCCTGCAGCGGGATTGATCGTAATTGCGGTCGGGTGTATCGAAGACTTTGGCGGTGACGGAGCCATCGGGGGTTTCAGCGCGAATGACATGGCCGCCTACCGTGCGGCGTTAGCGGTAGGAGTCGCGGCAGCCGTGTTGCAAATCTGTTTTGCAATTTTCCGCGCAGGGATTCTTGGCGAGTTCTTTCCTCGCTCAGCCATCCACGGCATGTTAGCCGCGATTGGTGTCATCATTTTTGCAAAGCAGGTGCCAGTAGCGCTCGGTGTATCTGCCAAGGGAGAGCCACTCGAACTGCTACTGGAAATTCCTAAGTTCATATGGGAGGCCAATCCGGCAATTGCCGCAATTGGCCTGATCAGCTTGGTAATTCTTTTTGCCTGGGCACCGCTGAAAAAGCACATGCCGTTGCTGGCCAAAGTGCCAGCACAATTGATCGTGCTGATCGTGGCAGTTTTCTTGGGACTGACCTTCGATCTCCTCCATCCTCATTCCTATGTATTAAGCGGCCACAAGTACCAACTCGGTGAACAATACCTCGTCAGCATGCCGGACAAAGTCTTCGGAATGTTCTATGAAATCACGTTTCCGGATTTAAGCGTATTGGCGAATCCAAAGTCATGGAAGTGGGTCTTCATGTTCTTCATCATAGGCACACTGGAATCCATTCTCAGCGCTAAGGCTGTCGATTCGATTGATCCGTGGAAACGCAAAGCCAGCATGGATCGTGACGTACTTGGTGTTGGCGTTGCAAATTTATGCTGCGCCATGATCGGTGGGCTGCCCATGATCTCCGAAATCGTGCGCAGCAAGGCTAATATCGATAATGGAGCAAGAACGCGATACGCCGACATGTGGCATGGAATTTTGTTATTGGTTTGCGTCAGTTTGATTCCAATGGTCCTGCATCTGATTCCACTGGCTGCGCTTGCAGCGATGCTGGTTTACACAGGTTACCGGCTGGCACATCCCTCGGAATTCGTGCACGTTTATCACATCGGTCGAGAACAGCTCTTTATTTTTGTGGTTACGCTGGTGGCGACGTTAGCCACGGATCTGTTAATAGGTATTGCGATCGGTATCGGCGTCAAGATCCTGATTCACATCATGAACGGTGTTCCCCTAAAGTCCTTGTTCAAACCCTTCCTTAATGTTGAGCAAGTCGAACAAGGCACATGCCTCATTCAAGCTCGTGAATCAGCGGTGTTTAGTAATTGGATTCCGTTTCGCCGACAGTTGGAAGATATTGGATTCGTTCAGCGCCAGAATATCGTGCTGGACTTGGCCGATACAAAACTGATCGATCATACGGTCATGGAAAAGCTGTGCGAAATGCAGCGAGATTTTGAACAAGAAGGATTACGGTTGGATATCGTGGGTCTCGACACTCACTCACCTTTGGCGGCCCACGAACAATCGGCGCGCAAAGGTGGTTTGGTACGCATGCGCCGTGTGACCGTAATCGCCGACGAATCGCTTGAGAATCGATTTGAGCGAGAATTCATTGCTCGTGGCGCAACTGGCTTTACTGCAATCCCATGTCGCGGAGCCGGCCGGCAGGAAGTAGCCAGCGGGCAATTCACTTCTCGATCCTGCGTACGCATTGAGGTCATTGTCCCGTTCGACGTTTCCGAAGAAATCGTCTCGTTTCTCCGACATGATATCCTTCCGGATCATCATGTCACGGCGTGTGTGGAAACCGTGGAAGTTGTACAGGCTGACAAGTTCCTTGTCTCTCGTGAAGAGCGCCCGCAGGCAAATAAACTGAACATTAGTGATAAACAGCACGCCGTGATCGCTACTTGAACCACAGCAGATCATTAGCGACCACACACAGTTCAACTTTACCCTCAGCCATTTGATATTGCCGATCGACTAAAGCGCGAACGGAGCAATCACCAACCTGTACCCTAGCCAATTGTGCAAAACCAATTGACTGTGAACCCGTCAACTGGCCAGTCATTTTTAGTCCAGTATCCGTAAAGTTACTGTTATTTCGAAGAATTCTCACCGACTCGGGCCGAAACGCAATGGCGGTGTGGCCGTCCGCCAATTTGCTCGTTAAACAATCGGATAGAATGCAACTTGTCGGAAGTTTGTCATCTTGCAATTGCAACCAATTCAGTCCCAACGGACTCAGCATGCTGGCTGTGATCCGATGGCGAGGGCCGGCATAAACGTCACGAGTTTCACCAATTTCGAGTAACTCGCCTTGATCGAGAACTGCCACTCGCTGCCCAAGCCTGAGAGCATCCAGAGCATCATGCGTGACCAAGATGACCGTCATCGGCAACTGTGCGTGGAGTCGCAATAACAGTTCCCGAAACTCCTCCCGAAGGTCCGTATCGAGCTGACTGAATGGTTCGTCCAGCAGCAGAATATTTGGTCGATTGATCAGAGCCTTAGCCAATGCAACTCGCTGTAATTGGCCGCCGGAAAGTTGGCTGGGCTTGCGGTTGGCTAACGAGCTGATACGAAACCACGCCAGTGATTCAGTGATGCATTCTTGCTGTTCTCCGGCGGACTGTCGACGGTTCCCAAGAGAGGCAGACAGATTCTCAGCGACGGTTAATTGAGGATAGACGGCATAGTCTTGAAATACCATCGACACCCCGCGACGATTTGCGGAAAGTCGAGTAACATCCTGGCCATGTATCCATACGTTTCCTGACGCGGGGATTTCCAAGCCAGCAATGACTCTCAATAAAGTCGTCTTGCCTGAACCACTGGGCCCCAACACCACCAATCGCTCGCAGGTTGCCACGTCAAATGATAGATTGCTTAATACCCTAGTCGCCCCGTACAACTTAGTAACTTGTTCGAGGCGAATAGCGTTCATGCCAGTATCGTTTCTACAAGATCATTTTTCGTCAGGCGACCATTGCCGAGATTGTATCAAGTCCAATCGAATCTCGAATGCGGGCAAGGGAGGTTCATTCGATTGAATCTTCGCGGTCGCATTCCATAGTTGCACCTGGCGATTTTCGGTCTGGGGCATCACGGCTGAATATTCCTTTCCCATACTGTGGATTGTCGATTTGACGCGCTGATTGCCGTCAAATCGCCCGACCCATTCTTCGCCGTGGAAATAATCGTACTCCGTGTTGAATACATCGTACTCCTGCGGACCACTGCCAACCAACTCAAACCGATAATACTGTGGGCTGATCTCCGGAACGTGTACTCGTATTTCGAAGCTCGCTGGTCGATTAACCCAGAACATATAAATGTTCTTGCCATATTGGAAATTCTGTTTCGGGAAGGTAGCCATGCCATTTTCGTCGGTACGAGCAATGAGATTTGCGTATTCATATTTCCACAGCTCGACTGTCGAATTCTTGACGGGCTGGCCATTGCTGTCCTTTATGGAAATCACTACGTCCGCTGTCGCAAAGAGTGTCGCGGGCACTACCGAAAACATGAAAGCCATCATTGCAAAAGCTACGGCAAGCAAAGCGATTGGTGCCACCACTATCGCCAACACGATCAGAGCGATTTTCTTGACAGTCATGTCTTTATCCAAGGCTTTTACGAAGTAGTTGAGGCAAGCATACTCGGGCGCGATGTTTTACGCAGTCGATCGTTGAATATTCCATTAGCCGCGTTCCCGCATTTCGGGCTCAATTTTAATTAACCTTGATGAACGAAGAACAAAAGCGTTCACATCGTCAAAAACTATCGCGGCTGCCAACTTCAGCAGAATCCTACTTTTTGTCATTAGATTGTGTCAGCGTGTTCCGTCATAAAAAGCTTTTAACGGCAAATCCCTAAAGCTTCTCCTTCGGACCGCAGCAGAAAACACCACTTAGTCAATTCGGTGCGCGAGACTGGGCGGTCTGCCAGTTTCAGCAGTAAGATCAGAAGTTTTTATCGATTCAACATCCTGTTTCCCGTCCATGAAGGTACCCAGCACAGCAAGTTGATTACCAACGTCAGAATTGTACACAACACCACCCGCACAGCCAACGCGAGTTTCGTCAACGTTGCGACCAGTAAGCTGATAGAAAGCGATTTCTCCGATCGCGCAGATGTCGGCAGTTCTTGAGCGAAGTAAGTGCCAATACGCTTGCATGTTCCGGCTGATCGAAAGTGGCGCTATCCAAACTAAGGCGAACTCAAAATATCGAGGACTAATTCGCGTGGGACATCGGGCACCAATTCAACATGCCCTAGCCGTGACGGCAGGATAAATCGCAACTTTCCATGTTCCACTTTCTTGTCGTGCTGCATCAATTGCCACAGTTGATTGGGATCTGAAGATGGAACCTGTGTTGGCAATTCGAAACGCTCGAGCAATTTGCGTTGCCGCTGGACAAAACCTTCGTTTACTCTGCCCAAGCGACACGCTAACTTGGCGGCCAAGTGCATGCCGATCGCCACCGCTTCGCCGTGCAATAGCGTGCCGTATCCCTGAGCACTTTCAAGTGCATGCGCGAAGGTATGACCATAGTTGAGGATCGCTCTTAAGCCTGTAGTTTCTCGTTCATCCTTTTCGACAACCGACGCCTTGGCCTGGCAAGAACGCGTAATGATCTCGGTCAATGCCAGTGGCTGCAGCGACATAATTTCGTCAACATGCTGCTCCAAGTAATCGATTAATTCTGGCAATAAAATGATGCCGTACTTGACGACTTCCGCCAACCCCGAAACGAATTCGCGCCGTGGTAGGCTCCGCAAACAATCGGTATCGATAACCACCAACGACGGTTGCCAAAAACTGCCGACAATGTTCTTTGCACTCGGTAAGTTGATCCCAGTCTTGCCCCCTACACTTGAATCGACTTGACTGAGCAAAGTCGTAGGCACTTGGACGAGCGGCAATCCACGTGCAAACGTTGCGGCTACGAAACCTGCCAAGTCTCCAACCACTCCTCCACCGACTGCCAATACAATTGATCCTCGGTCAGTTCGGTCGCTCAACATGGATTCCCACAGTCTTCCCGCTTGGACCAACGACTTGCTCGATTCTCCAGCAGGTACGGTCAATGACGTGACACGGTGACCTTCGGCGACAAGGGACGCCACGATTGGCGCAGCCCATGTTCGCTCGACGTTTTTATCCGCAATCAGAACAACGTGTCGCCCACCGAGCGAGATTTCTGACAACCAAATTGGTAATCTGTCTAGAATCTTCGAGCCTATATGTATGGGGTACGATCGTTCTTGCAATTGTACTTGCATCGAGCGCATATTAGTCCTAGTTGGTTTACGGCGTCATTGGGTTAGACTTATTTCAATTCCTTCCGAGCAGGCCGTGTCAGCCTTTTCGTGAGCACAATTTTGGCGTTTTTTGGTCAACAACGGAATGGCGATGTTCTATTTGCGCAAAGCATTTTTCGATGTCTGGAAAACTTGTGACCTGTGTGGTGCTATCGATCTGTGCTGGTTTAGTGACCTATTCGGTGTGCCAGCGTTCACGAAATACTCGTCAAATTCGAGGTTTTTGGACAGGACAAGGGGCCAGCAATATCCAACATGCACCCACGGTCTGGCTCGTTCATTCAAACAAGACGCGCGACCAGAATTTGCGTCAAGATGTCTCCGCAACACCGGGATTGGTACACTTGCGAGCGACATTGACTGACGATCGTTATTTCGATTGGACAACTTTGTGTACCGCCGCGACCGATACATCCAGGGCGAATGGATCGCCAGCAGGAGAGCGGATTGTGCTGGTTTTCGAGAGTGGACAAACCAAGACCGAGGTCAGTTTCGAAATCGAGCACGGAACCGTAATATCGATCGCCTCAAACATGTCAGTGCAGTTGATCCCGGCCAGCCATTTGGCGGTCCGGCAATATCTACAGTCTTGGCAACCAACCTCAAAAGCTAGCGGCAGTTGAAAAATCGGGATAAGGCGGCAATTTAGCGAAACTAAAGTGATCGAAAGTGCCTACACCAATTCTAATTGGCCAGCATTCCAGCTTTTTCAGTAGCTCACTGCAGGAATCAATGCAGCTCCTTCGCCAGCATGGTAGCATAAGCGCACGAAATTATTTACAACATTGAGCTTAAGAGTTGGCTATCGCAAGCGTTCCATGAAGATCATCGTTGGAACGGCACAGTTGTTAACACTATTCAGGATCTGGTATGGGCCGGAAAGTTGTTTTGGATTGCGATCCGGGAATCGACGACTCGGTTGCGCTCGCCCTGGCCTTGTTTGATCCCCGGTTAGAAGTGCTGGCGGTGACCGCTTGTGCCGGAACAGTAGATGCCTTGCAAAGTACCCGCAATTTGCAATCGATTGTCGAAAGATTGGATCCGCCTCGAATGCCGCGTTTAGGAGCAGCAACCGATCCGGAACATGGTGCGGCAGTTGGCAATGGGACAATATTGCATGGCGAAGATGGCTTGGGCAATGCGCATTGGGAACCTGCCTCACGACAACACGTCATGTTGAGCGAAAAACTGCTGAGCGATCAGTTGCGAGCCAACCCCGGCGAAGTTACCGTGATTTGCACTGGCCCGCTGACGAACGTCAGTCGTGCACTCAAGCGAGATCCGACGTTGGCTTCACTGATCGATCGTTTGATTATCGCAGGAGGATCCGTCACCGGCGTTGGTGATGTAACTGCTGCGGCTGAGTTCAATATGCACTTCGACCCAGTCAGTGCTCAAGCCGTTTTTCAGTCGGCGACGACAATATCACTCATCCCACTAGAAGTCTCGAATCGTTTAACTTTCGGATGGGAATTGGTCGACCAATTGCCGGAAAAGTACACGCGGGTTGGTTCTGTTTTGCAGGCTGTAGTTCCTCATTTTTTCCGCGCAAACAGGCAACACCTTGGCCAGGAGTCGGTAGCATTGCAGGCTGTGTTGCCAATCCTTATGCTGGTCGAGCCCATGTTGCTTGAATTTGAGGAAATGGCTGGAGGAGTGGAGACAGTCGGCGAGCTGACGCGGGGCATGACCGTGTTTGATCGTCGCACCTCACGTCAGGGGCGAAGCAACATGGAAGTCGCTTGCCAAATTGATATCGATGCTGCCAGAGACGCTTTTTATAACACACTTAAATTTGCCGCGCGCGAGTAGATGACTATGAACCAACGAAGAGAGTTTTTGACAATGGCTGCTGCAGTTTCTGTTGCTTCTTCGTCCCGCTTTGTAACCGCAGGAGACGATGCAGGCACTTTTATCGATGCGCACGTACACGTTTGGACTCCCGATACCAATCGATATCCGCTGGCTGAAGGTTTTCAGAAGAAGGATATGGTGCCTCCTAGCTTCACGCCTGCCGAGTTGTTCGAACACTGTAAGCCGCAAGGAGTCGCGCGCATTGTGTTGATCCAAATGAGCTTTTACAAGTTTGATAACTCATATATGTTGGACGCGATCGCAGAGCATCCTGGAGTTTTTTCAGGCGTGGGAATTGTTGACGAAAACAGACCCGATCTCCATGCCGAATTGAAGTCTTTAGCCAGTAAAGGTGTGCGTGGATTCCGCCTGTACACGGACAAACAACGAGCCGAATCGTGGCTGAATTCCGCAGCGATGAAGAGGATGTGGACACTTGGAGCTGATGAGGGATTGGCTATGTGCTTGTTGGCCAATCCGGACGCATTGCCTGCTGTGCATAAGTTGTGCGAAATGTTCCCGAAGACGCGCGTGGTCATCGATCACTTCGCGCGCATTGGCGTTTCGGGAATGATCGATCCCACAGACCTCGATAATCTATGTAAGTTGTCCCAATTTGATAACGT
>CAZVBC010000037.1:0-28081 GCA_964625155.1 uncultured Pirellulaceae bacterium | reverse complement strand
CGCGCCGCACAAACTTTGTCCAACTCGGACAAATTCTGTTTTGCAGTCCCTAATGCAACTTTGCCACCTTCGATCAACCGGAAGGTGTCTGCGTAGGGTTTAAACCGCGAAAAAAAGTAGCGGCAAGTTTAATAATTGCTCAATCAAGGATCAGATGACATGTCCAAGCAAACTAAGATTGTGATCATCGGCGGAGGTTTTGCGGGCATTAACGTAGCGGCGACACTCGAAAGAATGAATCGCCGCAGCAGTGAATTGGATATCACACTGATTGACGGCGAAAACTTTTTTACTTTCACGCCACTATTGCCCGAAGTACCCTCGGGCTCGATTCAACCTAAACATATCGTTTTTCCATTGCGAGCGTTGCTCAAACACACGCACGTCCGGCAAGCGCACGTGAAATCAATCGATCTGGAGCAACAAGTGGTTACAGCGGCCCACTGTGGGAAGTGCGGTGAAGACAGGGTCCCGTTTGACCATTTGGTGCTCGCGTTAGGATCGGTACCAAATTTTTACGGTACTCCTGGTGTAGCTGAAAACGCATTGACGATGAAGACGCTGGCGGATGCTGTATCTTTGCACGCGCACTTGATCGACCGGCTGGAACATGCAGACTTGCAGCACGATCCCGAAAAGCGCAAAGCTCTGCTGACGTGCATCGTAGCTGGTGGTGGATTTGCGGGCGTGGAGACAATTGCGGAAGTTAATGATTTCTTGCGAGAAGCTCGTCGATTTTATCCTCGTGTAGCCGCGCAGGATCTGCGCGTTGTGTTAGTTCACTCGGGATCGCGTATACTGCCGGAAGTAAGTGAGTCATTGTCAGCGTATGCGCTGCGCAAACTGCGTCAGCGCGGCGTCGATGTCCTACTGGAGTCGCGTGTACTGAGTTGTAATTCTGAGCGAGTAGAGCTTTCCGATGGCCAGCAATTGCCTGCCGGGACCTTTGTCTGGGCTGCGGGTACCGCCCCCAGCCCGATTGCTCAAATGGTGAATCTTCCTCGTACGAAATCGGGGCGCATTGATGTTGAGCCTACAATGTTGATCAAAGGGCTTCGCAATGTCTGGGCGGTCGGCGACAGTGCTGCGATCCCGGACTTGGTTACTGGGGGTGTTTGTCCACCCACAGCTCAATTCGCGTTGCGACAGGGCAAACAATTGGCGAAAAATATACTGGCAACGATCGAAGGGCGTCCTTTGGATGCTTTTCGCTTTAAAGCGTTGGGATTACTCGCGGGACTTGGCCGACGTTGTGCTGTGGCCGAAGTATTGGGATGGAAGTTTTCTGGTTTTCTTGCATGGTGGTTGTGGCGAACGGTTTATCTGCTGAAACTGCCCGGATTTGAGCGGAAATTAAGGGTTGCCATCGATTGGACGTTTGATCTGTGCTTTCCGCGCGATATCGTTTTCCTGCGTCCTTTGCATTCGGTGCGTGGCGAAGGAACATTAAATGAACAAGTTGCACATGACGCATCTTGCAAATTACCTATACATCCGGCACATCCCATCCAAGTTGCCAAGCAACGCGGAGAACCAAACCGGCCAGTTCACGAGCCGCTGGTTCGGCATTAATTGACTGCCGTGTAGTCGGTTCAAGCTCCGTGTATGAGTCTCGATTGAATTGTATTATGTCACACCAACTCAAAATCCCGGCAGAGATCGCGCGGAGCACCTGTGCAGAAGAGGTGAGATTAATTCAGTCCCATCACCGCGAAGCCAATTGGCATCGCTGGGGGCCTTATCTTTCCGAGCGGCAATGGGGGACAGTGCGCGAGGATTACTCACCAAATGGTGATTGCTGGAATTATTTTCCACACGATCACGCCCGATCGCGCGCCTATCGCTGGGGTGAGGATGGACTACTGGGTATCACGGACCGGCAGTGTCGCTTGTGTTTTGCTTTGGCGCTATGGAATGGCCGCGACGCAATCTTGAAAGAACGGTTGTTCGGTTTGACTGGGCCAGAGGGAAATCATGGCGAAGATGTCAAGGAAATGTACTTTTACCTCGACTCGACGCCCACACATTCGTACATGAAAGGGAGGTACAAATATCCTCAAGCCGAGTTCCCTTATGCACGTCTGGTCGAGGAAAATCGACGTCGAGGGAGGCATGAGGCTGAATTCGAATTGACGGATACTGGCATCTTTGATGAGGGTCGTTATTTCGATGTGACTGTTGAATACGCCAAGTCCAGTCCTGATGACATCTTGATTCGTATCATGATCGCCAATCGGGCCAATGCTCAAGCGGCGATCCATGTCTTGCCGACACTCTGGTATCGAAATACATGGTCTTGGGGTTGTAGTCACGAAGGTTGCGAGCGTAAACCTGTCATTAGGAAAATCAGCGACAACACATTGTTGGCTGAGCACACCACATTGGGTCGCTTTCGCTTCGCCTGGGATACCTCTGGTTTGGTCAGCGAACCACCGGTTCTATTTACCGAAAATGAAAGCAATCTTACGAGGCTTTACGGAATTCCAAACGGTCCAGCGCATGTGAAAGATGCGTTCCATGATTATGTTGTTCACGGAATACGGTCTGCAATCAACACGCGTTCTTTGGGGACCAAGGCTGCGCCACATTTGGAACTCACCGTTCCCGCCAATAGCGAAATCGAGTTGCGAATGCGATTGCTGCCGGCAGACGATGACAACTTATCCAATCGTGAGCGCGTGAATAGCAGTCCAGTTTTTGGTTCGGCGTTTGACCAGATATTTGCGGATCGCAAGAAGGAAGCGGATCATTTTTTCGCTAAACGGACTGCGGGAACAAATTCGCAAGATGAACGCAACATAGCTCGGCAGGCGTATGCAGGTCTGTTGTGGAGCAAACAATTCTACCATTATGCTGTTAAACCGTGGCTCGATGGCGATCCCGATC
The DNA here is from genome assembly GCA_964625155.1 of uncultured Pirellulaceae bacterium. Classification (GTDB taxonomy): domain Bacteria; phylum Planctomycetota; class Planctomycetia; order Pirellulales; family Pirellulaceae; genus Aureliella. The sequence continues at coordinate 25,195 of CAZVBC010000037.1, read as the reverse complement.
AACCAGCGCCATCCGACCAGCGGCGAGGTGTGCGCAATCACGAGTGGACTCATCTGTTTAATCGTGACATTATTTCGATGCCAGACAAATGGGAGTATCCTTGGTATGCCGCCTGGGATCTGGCATTTCACATGATTCCGATGTCTGCCGTTGATCCGGAATTTGCGAAGAACCAATTGTTGCTGATGTTGCGCGAGTGGTACATGCATCCCAACGGCCAGATTCCTGCGTATGAGTTTGCGCTGTCGGATGTCAATCCTCCGGTGCATGCATGGGCATGCTGGCGAGTCTACAAGATGACCGGCCCTCGCGGCAGGCGAGATCGAGCCTTCTTGGCCCGTGCTTTTCAAAAACTGTTGATAAATTTCACTTGGTGGGTCAATCGCAAAGACATCAATGGTAATCATCTTTTTGCAGGGGGCTTTTTGGGACTAGACAACATCGGAGTTTTTGATCGCTCGAAACCGTTACCGACCGGCGGACATCTCGAACAAGCTGATGGTACGGCTTGGATGGCCTTTTACTGCGCGACGATGCTTGCAATTGCCCTGGAATTGGCTCGGGAGGACGCGACCTACGAGGATGTGGCGTCAAAGTTCTTCGAGCATTTTATTGCTATCGCTGACGCCATGAATCGATTTTGCGGTAGTGGATTGTGGGATGAAGAGGACGGTTTCTATTATGACCAGTTGCATGTACATGGTCGGTCACACTACATGCGCATTCGCTCGATCGTGGGCATCATTCCACTTTTCGCTGCTGAGGTTATCGAAGAAGAGACCTTGAATGCTCTCCCTGGATTCCATCGACGCATGGAGTGGTTCTTGCAAAATCGCCGCGACTTGTGCCAGCAGATCTCGTATCTCGAATTATCTTCCGATAGTGGACGCCACCACGCTCATCGGTTGCTGGCGATTCCTTCGCGGCAGCGCTTGGAAAGAGTCTTGCGATACGTGTTAGACGAATCAGAGTTTTTGGCTGCACATGGCATTCGAGCACTTTCGCGCGTACATCGAGAGCGTCCGTATGTATTCTGGGTTGGGCAAGAAGAGCATCGCGTGGATTATGTGCCAGGCGAATCGAACAGTGGCCTGTTCGGCGGAAATTCGAATTGGCGCGGACCGATATGGTTTCCAGTAAATTTCCTGTTGATCGAAGCTCTGGAACGATACCATCATTTTTATGGTGAATCGTTTCGCATTGAGTGCCCAACTGGGTCCGGTGTTTGGATGAACTTGGGCCAAGTTGCGGCTGAGCTCAACAGGAGGCTTCGCAGCTTGTTCACTATCGGCAGTGATGGTCATCGTCCGTGCCATGGTGGACTAGCGTACTTTGCCGAGGACGAACATTGGCGAGATTTGTTGCTCTTTCACGAGTATTTTCACGGTGACACCGGTCGGGGCGTAGGCGCCAACCATCAAACCGGCTGGACAGCGCTGATCAGTACACTTATCGCGGCTGGTGGCTGTGATGCTAACTAAGGCGAGCACAATCGAAGCTATGCTGCCTATAGTCATTCCAAGTCGAAAAGAGTAAGTTGCGAAGATCGCAAATTCGGAACGGTGAATTTTGTTTCGTCTTGTTTGGGTAACTTATCTAGCAAGCCGAGCTTTGCCTGAAAGACTTTGAATAACCCACGGATTTGATCTGCAAGTGGACCGTGTCCTTTCATGCGCTCGCCAAACTGCGAAATATTCAGCTTGCCACCGCGCATCTGCCGAAGCTGGCCCATGACCTTTTCGGCTCGTAACGGATAATTGCGTTGCAACCACTCTTCGAAAACCGGACGCACAGTCAGCGGAAGCCTGAGCAATATAAAACCCGCAGCTTGTGCTCCGGCTTGTTTTGCAGCAGCCATAACCTGGGGGATTTGATCGTCGTTTAAGCCTGGAATAATGGGAGCGACCATGACGCCAGTGGGAATGCCTGCGCTGGTAAGCGTTGTTATTGCCCTCAGCCGCGCCATAGGTGTGCTGGTCCTAGGCTCAAGTACACGGGCCAATTCAACATCCAGTGAATTGATGGAAAAGTAAACGTTTACCAGTCCGCGAGCAGCTAATTGGCTGAGTAAATCTAAGTCGCGCAAAACCAATGCATTCTTGGTGATAATGCCGACGGGTTGGTTGAATTCAAGTGCCACTTCTAAACACGCGCGCGTCAGTTGATATTTTCGCTCGCCAGGTTGATAGCAATCCGTTACACCAGAGAAAACAATGGGTTCACCTCTCCAGCCAGGGCGTCGCAAGAAGTCTCTTAAAAGCATCGCAGCGCGCCGTTTGACCATGATTTTGGTCTCAAAATCTAGACCGGCGTTGAACCCCAAAAACTCGTGGGTGTTGCGGGCGTAACAGTAGGCACAAGCGTGAACGCAACCTCGAAAGGGATTGATACTGTATCGAAAAGGAATGTCGGGTGAGTCGTTCTCGGCGACGATACACTGGGTCTCATCGTCAAAGTAGGTTATATCTCGACTGATTGTTTCGGCAGTTTGTTGTTCCTCGGCATCCAGTTGTTCCCAATCTTGGAACCGCGTAATTTGCTCAAAGCGGTTGGGAGGGTCAATATTCGAGCCGTGTCGCATGATAGCGTATGTAAGCTTGCGCTGACTTTACCAATTAATAACTGATGAGAAGTTGTGGCTGATCCGGAGCCCAGTGCTCTACTAGAGACTGCGGGGCGATACAATTCTTGGTGAGATTGCTGTTGCTCGCCAAAAGTCTAAATCCGTGTGACTCATTATGTTGCCCGTTCGTTACCTGTTGGTCGTTGGTACATTCAGTTTATCGATCTTGTTGTACGTTGATCGAATTTGTATTTCTACCGCCCAGAAAGAAATCTGTTCCGAATTGCGACTGGACAACATCCAGTTCGGATGGGTTTTGAGTATTTTCTCTCTCGGATATGCGCTATTTCAATCCCCCGGCGGTTGGTTGGCCGACCGATTGGGGCCGAGGCGAGTCTTAGCAGCGATCGTTGTAATTTGGTCGATCTTTACCGGACTTACCGCTGCAGCAACTAACTTCGTTGCACTATTGGTAGTGCGTTTTCTGTTTGGAGTTGGTGAAGCGGGAGCATTTCCTGGAGTCGCTCGGGCGGCCTATTCCTGGATTCCCATGCAAGAACGAGGAATTGTGCAAGGGATCAACTTTTCCGGTTCACGTATTGGTGGTGCCGCTTCACTGATGTTGATGCCATGGATGATTGAACAACTTGGTTGGAAGTTCAGTTTCGTCGTATTGATGTTAGTCGGATGGATTTGGGCGGCAGTGTGGTATTGGTGGTTTCGCGACGAACCCTCAGAGCATCGCTCGATCGCCACAAGTGAACTGGAGCATATATTGAGCACGCGGCAGGTGGACAGTTCACCGGCACTCGACGCGCGACAAAATGTGCAGATAACTTGGCGATCATTATTGAAGTCGAACAATTTGTGGTTGATATCAATGCAATATTTTTGTTCGAACTTCACCTTCTTTTTCTGCCTAGCCTGGTTGTTTCCGCATATGAAGGAACGATTTCAGCTCAGTGGATACGAGGCTGGATTCTATTCCGCAACACCATTGCTGTTTGGAGCGATAGGCAATTGGACCGCAGGCTGGTGTGTAGATTACATTTACCAACGTGGTCATTGGGTATTGTCACGTCGGGCACCAGCTATGGTAGGTTTCGCTTGTTCGGCAGTAGGATTGATTGCGAGCACTCAGGTAGAAACTCCTTGGGCTGCGGTTGCTTGGTTGAGTTTGGCCGTGTTGGGTGGCGATATGACTTTGGCCTCCTCTTGGTCATGCTGTATGGATATTGGTAAGAGTCATTCCGGAGTCGTGTCAGGTACGATGAACATGGCTGGCAATTTCGGTTCGTTTCTTACAGCGCTGGCGTTTCCATACATGCTGAAGTTGACTGGTTCGCACCAACCCTATTTTTGGATCGCAGCCGTATTAAATCTACTAGCAATTGGCCTGTGGTTACGCATTGATCCTCGCATACACCTGGAGAGAGACTCTTGACCGCAAAATTGAGAGGCGTTGTGATTGGCGCGGGTTACTTTAGCCAATTCCACTTTGAAGCTTGGAGCCGGATGCCAGATGTCGAGCTGGTGGGTGTGTGCGATCTCGATTTAACTAAGGCACAGGCAGCGGCGAAACGCTGGAATATCCATCGAGCCTACACCCAAGTTCAGTTGGCGTTGCAGGAATTACAACCTGATTTTGTCGACATCGTTACACGGCCGGACACACACCTGGAACTAGTAACACAGGCGCTTGATTACCAATGTGCCATCATTTGCCAGAAACCATTGGCCCCCAATATGGATCTTGCGTTCGAGGTTGTTCAACGCGCATCGGTTCGAGCGATACCGCTGATGGTTCACGACAATTTTCGGTTCCAACCGTGGTACCGCGAGATTAAATCGGTCTTGGAACAAGGTAAACTGGGTACCAAGACCCACAGCATGTATTTTCGCTGTCGGCCAGGAGATGGTTGGGGACCGGACGCCTATTTGGGCCGTCAGCCCTATTTTCGCGAGATGCAGCAGTTACTGATTTTTGAAACGGGTGTCCATTTCATTGATACGTTCCGTTATTTGGCTGGAGAAGTCGAGCAAGTTTTTTCAGTACTAAGGCAGTTAAACCCTGTCATCCGAGGAGAAGATGCGGGCTTAGTTGTTTTTCGTTTTTTGAACGGCGCTGTCGGGGTGTGGGACGCGAACCGCTATAACGAATCGACTGCACAAGATGTGCGATATACTTTCGGAGAATTCCTGTTGGAGACCGACGGTGGCCGCATTCGCTTGGATGAAAGTGGGCAATTATTCATTAAGCCACTTGGGCAGGACGAGTACCAACATAGGTACCATCCTTCGCGGCACAGTTTTTCAGGAGACTGTGTGTTTCAGGCTCAGCGTCACTTTATAGAGTGTTTATGCAACAAGACAGAATTCGAAACCAGTGGTAACAAGTATTTGCAAACGCTGGCTGTCCAAGAAGCCGTCTACCAATCACAGGCGATTAACCAGCCCGTTCGACCAGCACAATTCTTGAAACCTCCTCGCTCTTTGAACCTGGAAGCTCGATTGACATGACAAGCCCCATTAATTTGACACTGGCAAAGCGTGTCGTCGATCTGTCGCTGACGATCAACAATCAGATGCGAGGGGTTTGCATCAAACCATCGAAGTCGATTGTCGTTGACGGCTGGAATGCGACGACACTGGAGTTGTACTCGCATTGTGGTACACACATGGATGCACCGAAGCATTTTGTAGATGGATCGGCGAGTATCGATCAGCAGGCTTTGGAAGTTTGCATCGGGCCGGCTAAGGTCATCAATTTGGTGCCGGTATCACCTCGTCAATTGATTAACTTGGAGGATTTTGGCGCACAGTCTGATTCTATCCAGGCCGGCGATCGATTGCTGCTGCGTACCGATTGGTACCACCGCTATGGAACTCCAGAGTACCGCGATGAATTGCCCAGAATCTCGCCGTCGCTGGCGCACTGGTTGGTCTCGCGGGGCGTAGCGCTCATCGGAGTGGAACCACCGTCCGTGGCTGACGTCAATGAAATGCTTGAGTTGACCGAGGTACATCAAATACTCTTCCGTGGTAATGTAGTAATCGTCGAAGGCTTGGCAAATCTAGACCAACTCACTCAACCGAACGTGGAGTTTATTGCTTTACCATTGAGGATTTCAGCGGGCGATGGATGTCCGGTGCGTGCGATTGCCGTCGAATATGTGGCAGCCTAACCGAATTCGTGGAGTACTTATGCAGCCAACTGAGTATTGCCGTGGTCCATGCAAGCGTCGTGAGTTCATGCGGGTCGGGACGCTGGCGTTGGGTGGATTGTGTTTGCCTGAGTTGCTTTATGGTAGGTCGCAATCCGGTTCGTCTGGCGTTGCTTCGTCGGTCATCCTTTTCTGGATGTGGGGTGGGCCAAGCCAGCTTGAGACTTACGATATGAAGCCCGATGCACCGGTCGAATACCGTGGACCACTGCGACCAATCAAGACGAATGTTCCCGGAATCGAAATTTGCGAGTACATGCCGTTACAGGCCAAAATCGCTGACCGATTTTCGTTAATTCGTTCGTTGCACCACGAGATGTCCGCACATAATGATGGCAGCATCGAAATGCTGACGGGCAAGACTCCCTCTGTACCCGACCCAACTTCGGTCGCTCGATCGGAACATCCAGATTTTGGAATGATTGCCAGCAAGTGGCGTGGCAGGCATGCATCAGGAGTGCCACAGTACGTTGGTGTCCAACGCGCGCCTTTTATGACCAATCCTGGATATTTAGGGGCCAGTCACCGAGCTTTTGAAACTGGCGACCCATCAAAGAAAGATTTTCGTCCGCAGAATTTGACGTTGGCGACTGGCATTGACAATCAACGCTTGGATGACAGGCAAGGGTTACTAAGACAATTCGATAGTTTTCGTCGAGCGATTGGCGATGCGGAAGGTCTGGATGAATTTCGCTCAGCAGCGTTCACTATTCTCACCAGTCCGCAAGTGGCTAATGCGTTTGCCCTTGACCGCGAAAATCCGAAGCTACGCGAGCGTTATGGTCACCATCGATGGGGACAAAGCTGTTTATTGGCTCGGCGTTTGGCTGAGGCTGGTGTTGCCGTAATCAACATCGACGCAACAGCGCCGAACGACACTTCGCCTCACTTTAGTTGGGATGATCACGCAGGAGCCTTTCATTTGGACTTTGCGCAGCGAGAACGCTTGCCACAGATGGACCAAGCGTTATCAGCACTGATCAATGACCTGCATGAACGTGGGCTTGACCGCCAAGTCATGGTTATTGCATGCGGTGAATTTGGCAGGACGCCTAGAGTTACGCACGCATCGACAAACTTTTCGGGGCAAATTGGACTGGGACGTGATCACTGGCCCAACGCGTTCAGTGCATTAATCGCTGGAGGTGGGCTCCGCATGGGCGAAGTCATCGGACAAACCAATTCCAAGTCCGAATACCCTATTAGCGATCCTGTAACTCCTCAAGATCTGTTAGCCACAGTTTACCGTCACCTGGGAATTAACCCCGACATCAGCATTGAGAACTTTGCTGGGCGTCCAGTTCCTATTCTCCCCAGCGGTCGACCTATTCCAGGCCTGACTTGACCTCGGAGTCCTGGGGCGTGATGCAGTTAACTGAAATTGTCGATCAAGCACGCCTCTGGGACATCTCGCTACTGGTAGTAGTCTGCTCGCGTCTTGATGTACACTAATACAAGATGACTATTAGCGGTATTTCTTAGATGGAACTGGTCCATGTACTCGATCACACATCGGCATTGTTCGCGGCGCGAATTGTTGCGTATCGGTGGACTAAGTTGGATGGGGCTATCGTCGCTTGAGCTGGACGCGTTGCGAGCCTCAATGGTCGCGTCTGAACCGACGTCTCCTAGACGCCATACTTCTTGCGTTTTCTTATTTCTATTTGGTGGCCCAAGCCAAATTGATCTGTGGGACATGAAGCCCGAAGCGCCCGCAGAGATACGTGGTGAGTTCCAGCCCAAATCCACCTGTGTACCTGGAATACAAATTTGTGAGCATCTGCCGCGAATGGCAGCACAGATGGATAAACTATGTTTGTTGCGTTCGATGACACATAACATGAACGTGCATGGCCCTGCATGTAGCGAAGTTTTTACGGGGCGCGAATATTACGCTGCGCCAACCACAGATCAAGCAACAGATTTGGATTGGCCATCGTTGAGTGCACTTGGTCAGCGATTCATTTCGCCAGACCGTGGGCCGGTTCCGTCAGTTGTCCTGCCCTGGTACCTCCAATTCCCAGGGCAATCCAAACGTATCGCCGGGCAAACGGGTGGACGAATGGGCGAACGATTCAACCCGTTGTTACTCCAGGGAGATTCTCAAGAGCGTACGTTTCGATTGGACGGGTTTGAATTGCAACCCACTACCTCAATTGAAAGAATCGACGAGCGTCGTTCATTGCTTCGCGACATGGATTCGTTCGATTTGCACACGCATAAATCGAATCGGGCAATAGCTCAGTTCAATCGCCATCGCGAACAAGCATATTCAATGGTCCGAGAACAAGCGGGAAAGTGGATGGACCTAAGTCGCGAATCCAAGCGAGTGAGAGATTTGTATGGGCCAACGATGGTAGGCCAGAGCCTCTTGTTGGCACGTCGCCTTGTCGAAGCTGGAGTCTCACTAGTCACGGTCAACTGGGAAGACGAGACCAAGATCGATGGCGTTAACACGTGCTGGGACACGCACCAAGACAATTTTCCAAAGTTGAAAAACCTCTTATGTCCGATCTTCGATCAAGCATTTCCTGCTTTTATCGCGGACCTCAACGAGCGAGGATTGTTGGAATCGACTTTAGTTGTTGCTGTTGGTGAGTTTGGACGCACACCTCGCATCGGCCAGTTTTCCCAAAGCAGCAACACGCGCAAGACAGGCCGAGACCATTGGCCTTTAGCCTTCACTGCAATTCTTGCAGGTGGATGCGTGCGAGGAGGGCAAATATATGGACAAACGAATCCACACGGTGCCACGGTAAAAGACAAACCCGTGTCACCAGCCGACTTGAATGCCACCATTCTCAAGCACTTGGGAGTTAACCCCGCCGGTACGTATGTTGACGAGATTCAGAAGCAGACCTACCTATCTTCGATAGGTCGCCCCATTCTTGACTTAGGCTAAGTTTTACAATGGCTGTAACTCGGTTGCGCCAGTGGCAATCAGTCTTTGAGGCCAAGCCTGCCGATCACTTCATCGGCGCCAGGAGTGAGCTTGCGCAGCTTGTCGATAATGACTCCCTTTTCTGTCTTATTGGATTTAGCTGCGCGAGCAGTTAATTTTACCAGCTTTTTTGATCTCGCTCGACGGCGACGTAGCTCTCGACTTCGTTCTGTACCCATCTGAAACACTCTTAATTCAAATCAGACTATCAAACAACAAGTTTCAAAGACCACAAGATTAGTGCGAGAACTCTAATCGGTCAATGTCGCACCGCGAACGAACTTTGCAGCAAATTTGTTTAGAAGAATTGGTTGTACAGCGAAAGTCTCCCCTAGATAACGCTCGTCGGCTTTGGCAAGATACCATTCCTTCAACGAAACTTGGACCTGTTCCATCAAAGTGGAAGATCATGATTCGTTGGCATGTACAATCGTTGCATGCATACAAGCATTTTGACTGGAACCACACTTTCCATGAAATTCAAGCAATAGACAATAGAACAATCGCCATTGCCTTGTGGCAGCTAAGAATTTGGGTTTGCGGAAACAGAAGTGCGAGGTTCTTACCGAGCTAAATCGGCGGGAACTTCGTCCTACGATCACAAATGCAGCGATTTCACGACCGAAGAAGAGAGTGGCTCGATATTCTTGAAAGCAGAGATGGGGGCCCAGAAAATTTTCGAGACCAGGGTGGTATACAACCTGTACGCTCAGACAAACGCTAGGAATTGTAATGTCTAACTCAATGGCTATCGTGCTTGCCGCAGGACGAGGCACGCGAATGCAGAGCGACCTGCCGAAGGTTTTGTTCCCTGTACTTAGGCGTCCCATGATTCAATGGGTTTTGGATGCCGTCGAAGGAGCGGGGATCAGTCAGAAATTGATCGTCGTTGGGTATCGCGAGGAACTCGTGCGGGAAGAGTTAAGACATCGACATGGTGTGCGATTCGCAATTCAAGAACAACAGCTTGGAACGGGTCACGCTGTCCAAGTGTGCCGTGACCAGATTGCGCAACACGATGGCTCTGTACTTATCGTTGCAGGTGACTCACCACTAATTCAACCAACTTCTATCCTCCGTTTGCTACACGAGTTTCATGCGGGAGATTACGCTTGTCTGTTAGGGACATTGATCAAGGACAATCCCATTGGCTTGGGGAGGATTGTCCGCGGTGAAAATGGAGTATTCCAGAGAATCGTTGAGGAAAAAGATGCGAATCCTAGTGAACGACAGATATGTGAAGTGAATATGAGCACGTATCTGTTCAGATCTAAGGATTTGTTGTTAGCCCTCGATCAACTTAGCAACGCAAATGTGCAAGGTGAGTATTATTTAACTGACTGCCCAGAATTGTTATTGCAGATGGGCAAGCGGGTCGACGCGAAACCAGTTTTGTCGGCGTGTGAAGCGTTAAGCATCAATACGATTAACGAATTGGGCGCTGTCGAGGCCAAGATGTTACAGATGGGATATAAATGCGAGAACTGAAGATTTTTAGTGGCCGTGCCAATCCCGAATTGGCGCAAGATATTTGCGAATGCTTGCATTTAAAGCTAGGCTCGATCAGTTTGGGAAAGTTCCCAGATGGTGAGAACTTTTGCAAAATCGATGACGATGTACGCGGCCGAGATGTGTTTTTGGTCCAACCGACATGCCCACCTGTAAATGACAATCTGATGGAATTGCTCATCATGATTGATTCGTGCAAGCGGGCAAGCGCCGCGCGAATTACCGCTGTGATTCCGTATTTTGGCTATGCACGTCAAGATCGCAAGGACGAAGGACGCGTACCGATTACTGCAAAATTAGTTGCTAATGTAATTACCAGAGCGGGTGCCGACCGAGTACTGACGATGGACCTGCATGCACCCCAGATTCAAGGTTTCTTCGACGTTCCTGTGGACCACCTCTATGCCGCACCAGTCTTGAATGGCTATTTCTTAGACAAGGGTTTCAATGCCGATGATGTAGTTGTGGTCAGTCCCGACGAAGGGAGTATCAAACGAGCCATTGGTCATTCAAAGCGGCTGGGTGGGAAACTGGCGGTGGTTGACAAACGGCGCGAAAACGCCAATGTGACTCATCAGACGAACATCATCGGCGGGCCAGTCGAAGGTAAGATCTGTTTCATGTTCGACGATATGATCAGCACCGCTTCGAGCATCTGTGGCGCGGCTGAATTAGTCCATCGTTCGGGTGCCAAGGAAATTCATCTTGCCGCCACGCATGGCGTGTTGTGTGGCGAAGCGATCGCCAGAATAAGCAAAGCGCCCATCGACAGCGTTTGCATCACTAACACGATCCCACTGACACCGGAAAAGAAGATCGAGCGTATTCGGGTCTTATCGGTGGCTCAATTGCTGGCAGAGGCGATTAAGCGCATTCATCACCACAAGTCCATCAGTGAGATGTTTCGCCCGCCTGACGAATCGCAAAACGATACCTAAGCGGTTAAGCCTTTTTGGAGGTCTTGTCCGGTTGATTGGGAGTCATTTGCAACTCCTTACCTGCGGCTGGCTGCGTCTCAGTAGATTTCGGTTGATCCGATGGAGATTTGCTTTCTGGGGATGGAAGTTCTCCAACTTGCACCTTTTCAGCGCTATGCTCTTGTTCGGCATTGGTGCTTGGATCTGCGACGGGAGCGGGCGTGCTGGACTGATGGTTGGGCGGGGATTGCGGAACCCACGGCGAGCGCACCGCGACTGCGGCTGACGAGTAAGGATCGTAGTAATTCAACCCTACCGACGAGAAGACAGTTCGTGGAACTAGTCTTTCGACGGTTACCGGTTCATATCGAGGAACACGCCTCGCAACGCGCACTGGCGTTTGAACGGTTTTGATCTCCGTATAGTACACAACTACGTCTTCTTCGACAGGTTCCAACTTGTAAGACGTATGTTGAACAGGTTTAGAGCGAACAAATTCCTTGTCGACGTATTCAGTGTATTCAACGGGCACTTTATTCTCGACATACTTCCTAACCGGCTTCTGTATGGTGTAAGGTACAACTTGCCGCTGTTCTACCGCCTGATATTTCATCACGCTCACAGGCACCTGCTGCTGAACTATCTGACTTTCCATGCGCGTGACTTGTACAGGTACTTGCTGCTGAGCCATTTGCGGCACCATGGTTGTCTGGGGAACCGTGACTGGCACATAGTTCGGTTGATACTGTACCTGCATGTGGGCTTGGCCGGGTGATTGGTACGGCACCCAATTAAAACCTCCGCGTTGAAATCCGTATGAGCCTGTGTAGGGATTGAATACGGAGCTGCCAGGCAACCACTTCAACCCATAGCGCACGTCACCGGGCTGGTAATATTGCTGAGCGACATACTGACCTTGATCTACGACGGAAGTGTGCATCGTTGTAACAGGCTGGTATGTAACGTATTGCTGTGTTTGGTATTGAGTTTCCACCACAGGTCGCTGGACGACGTATTGCTGAGTTTGGTAAGAGGTTTCCGTAACCGGACGGTAGGTAACGTAGGTTTCTTCGCGAGCTGCGGTTTCGGTCACGTACTCTGTTTGATAATAACTCTGGTCCACCAACTGTCGCTTCACCACGGGCGTTCGCACATAGTATTTTTCCTCCACGGTGCGAGTTTCAACCACTGGCTTGCTAACCGTGTATTTACGCTTTTCAGTCCGAGATTTAACCTCGGGCACTCGGGTTGTGATCATCCGGTCTTCATAGACGGTATCGTACGTCAAGCGATAGGCGGTATGTTGCTCTTTCTGCCACACAGTTTGCGATTGGAGTCCGATATTGCAAACACAATCTTGCGACCGAGCCGACAAGCTAAAGTACAACGTCACCGCTAAGCCAGCCAGCAGCACGCAATAGCAATTCTTCATAGCACAGAACCCATCACGAGAAATCGGGCAACTCTATCGACCGTCACAGCAACTCATTGTGTAGCGAAGCTGTTTCTTTTCAAACCTACTTTATGGATACGCTGGAAACGGTCTGAAGCCAAGCCAATTCCTGCGTAGACTTTAAGAAATTCCGAAATATTTCAGAACAAGTTGGACACTAATACCGTCGGCACAGAGCCCCCAAGCTGCTTATGCTGTGCATCTGGTGGAGGCGTTCGTTACAAACGCGCCAATCGGTAAAATCAGTTACTATTGGGTTCAGTGGACGGTCCCGTATTGTGCTTGGGCATCAAGTGCTCTTGCAGGTAGTTGGCACGCTCGATATTGCGATCGGTGACAGACAATTCATGACCGCGCAGTTTCTGCAAATGTGCTGGTTGGGTATGTACGAACAGTTTGTTCAGGGTAACCATATTCACGTCTGAAATCAGGCCCAAATTAACCCCCATGCGCACCTTGGATAGGTAGTGCATCGTTTCTTCGCTACTGATTTTCTTTGCTGTACACAAAATGCCATACGCACGGCTGACATCGTCGTGCAAGTCTTTTTCACCTTCGTTGACAAGAAACTCTCGGGCGCGACGTTCGTAATCGATGATGCGTGGCACAACTTCGGCGACCGTTTCAATCAGCTCGTTTTCGGTGCGTCCCAGCGTGATCTGATTGCTCACTTGATAGAAGTCGCCCATGAATTGCGAGCCTTCCCCATATAATCCGCGCACTGCCACATTGAGCTTCTGCAAGCTGCGAAATACTTTCTCGATCTCGCGTGTGATGACTAAGGCTGGTAAGTGCAACATCACACTCACTCGCAGGCCAGTTCCCACGTTGGTTGGGCAGGCAGTCAAATAGCCAAAGTCATCGTGAAAGGCGTAATTCAGTTCTTTTTCAAGGACATTGTCGATTTGGTCGATACGCTCCCAAGCGTGCTGCAAGTCAAGGCCGCTGCGGATCACTTGAATCCGCATATGATCTTCCTCGTTCACCATGACGCTGTATTGCTCTGTCATGTCGATCGCCACACCTCGGCAACCTTCGTTTTCAGCCAGTTCGCGGCTTATCAGTTGGCGCTCCACAAGGAATTGGCGATCCAAGTCGCTCAACCGGTCCACTTCCAAATAGACCAAGTCGTGCTCAGACATTACTGCATCGATTTTCCCTCGCACCATTTTGGCAATCGCAGATTTTTCATCTCCCTTAGCTCGACGCACAAAGGGGAAATCAGCCAGATTGCGAGCCAAGCGAATGCGGCTGCTGATGACGATATCCGATTCCGGTCCGGAACCCCGCAGCCACTCACTGCATTTTTCGGCAAGCTCTTCGAGTTTCACGATCAATCCTGTTTATCCTCTGGCAACGACGGTTTATTCGCAGCCCTTTGATTTTCAATTTCGCGAATCTTGTCACGTATTTCGCTAGCGCGTTCGTACTGCTCTCTTGCCACAGCATCCTGCATTTCGCGTCTCAACTGAATTAATTGGTGGTGTTGATCGGCAGGCCCCGCAAAACGAGAAGGACGTTTGCCGGTATGTACTTTCGCACCATGGATATTTGCCAACAACGGTTCCAAATCTTCCTGAAAATAGACGTAATCGTACGGGCATCCCAAACGTCCGGCCTGTCGAAACTCAGCAAAAGTGATATTGCAAACCGGGCAAGTTTTCTTGTCCAGCGCTGCAAGTTGTTCTTTTGTTTGTTCTAACTTCAGTTGCTTCGCCAGCATTGAAGCCAAAGCACCTGTGCCTTGATCGGAATTCCCTTGCGAGAGGTATTCGCGAACGTGATCTTCACACAGATGGACGACTTTGGGACCATCTGGTTCCGTTAATTCGGTAATGTGAAACGTGGCGTTTTTCTCACAATGTTGGCATTTCATTGAATCCTCGCAATCCTCCAACAGTAGCGTGAGGGCTGGACTTTGCTGCCCAACGGATCTTGGTGGCTATTGAGTGCCCAATTGCACACGCCTGGAACAATGGTTCTGTCAGTTTAACTTTGACAAAATCTCCGCGCGCTGAATTCTACAGTATTGTGCCGGTAATCCTATCTCAATTCACCATTGTTACCCGATGCGAACCAGTTTCCTTTTTTTTTGTCTACTTCCCAGCCCCCGTCAGTTTTTTCGGCACCATGCGGTATATTCTTGTGGCATTGCCTTTACTTTGATTTTGGATGAGTCATGACTTTCAGTCCATCGTTTTCGCATTTCCAGCAACTTGCCGCCCAGAACGAATTGGTACCAGTTTACCGCCGCTTATTGAGCGATGGTCTGACTCCAGTGTCGGCATTTAAGCTGTTGGACGATGGCCAATCACCCGCTTGCCTGTTTGAAAGCGTGATTGGTGGTGAGAAAGTAGGTCGCTACAGCTTCATCGCGGTTCGCCCTCGTGACCGCTTGGCAGCTTTCGGCGATCGAATTATCAGCGGCAATGGCCCAACCGCGACGGAACTCTCAGGCAACCCACTGGACACTTTGTGGAATTTGGTATCTGGAAAGCAAGTTGCCAAATTGAACGACCTACCTCCGTTGACCGGTGGAGCCATTGGCTACGCGGCGTATGACGTCGTGCGCTACGTTGAAGATCTTCCTCACCCTCCTACCGATGATCGAAACCTTCCCGATCTCGATTTTTCGTTCTTTGATGATCTGGTCATTTTCGACAATGTCACCAAGACACTTTTTCTGATTGCGCTGGTTGACTGCACGCGATTCGAGACCGTTGACTTGGCGTGGCAGAATGGAGTTGGGCGAGTAAACGAGCTGGCGGAAAAACTAAAGCAGACATCAACCAATCTAGAATTGGCAGATATCGACACCAAAACAACGGATGTGCCGCTGGAAAAACAAAGCAATTTTACTCAAGCTGCTTTTGAAAATGCCGTAAGGAAGTGTACCGAGTTCATTCGCGCTGGTGATATTTTCCAGGTGGTGATCAGCCAGCGATTTGAATTGCCACAAGTTTGCCAGCCGTTCGAAGCATACCGTTCATTGAGGGTAGTGAATCCTAGCCCATTTATGTTTTTTTTGAGGACACCGGCTGTGACGCTCGTTGGTTCGTCGCCGGAAGTAATGTGCCGAGTTGTAGACGGCGTCGTTACAGTCCGTCCATTAGCTGGTACGCGTAGGCGTGGGCAGAATTCCGAAGAAGATCAACGTTTGGCGGACGAATTGTTGTCCGACCCGAAGGAGCGCGCCGAGCATGTGATGCTTGTGGATCTAGGTCGCAATGATGTAGGCCGAGTTGCCAAGTTTGGTTCGGTCCGCTTAGCAGAAGTCATGCACATTGAGCGGTACAGTCACGTCATGCACATCAGTTCAAACGTGCAGGGGGCGTTGCGAGATGACCTAAATGCAATGGATGCCCTCAAAGCCTGCCTGCCGGCCGGAACGGTCAGTGGTGCACCCAAAGTGCGAGCTATGGAGATCATCGACGAAATTGAACCGCATCGCCGCGGTCCCTATGCCGGCGCAGTTGGCTATTTAGATTACTGTGGAAATATGGACACATGTATTGCGCTGCGCACCATGGTCTTTTGCAAAAACCGCATCTACATTCAAGCCGGTGCAGGAATCGTCGCCGATAGCGACCCGACATCCGAGTATCAGGAGACGCTCAACAAGGCTGGTGCGATGATTCGCGCGATCCAGGCAACCGTGGTCCGCCAATCTGTTGCAGGGGAACCTTCCGTTGCTCCGCCCTGATTTGCATTTTCCTCCAATGCCTACTTTGAATTTGGGGCTAACCGATGCGGTGTGTTTATTCCGCATTAACCTTGACGACTCAGCAAGTCGATTAGACGAATATCGCCAAATACTCTCGCTAGATGAACAAGAAAAGGCGGATCGATATCGCAAGCATGTTGATTATTGTCGATCGGTAATTTCGCGGGCCGTACTGCGCCAGTTACTTGGTCGTGTTCTTGAATCCACAACCACCGATATTCAGTTTGAATATGGAGCGTTCGGCAAACCTGCGCTAGCCTCGCATCATGGGTCCGATGTTCACTTTAACGTATCGCACTCCGGCAATTGGATTCTTATTGGCCTATCCGCGAAGAATCCGATCGGCGTAGATGTAGAAGAGATGCGGGCAATCGAATCGCTGGAGGGACTGGCCAAAAGCACGTTTTCCGCAGTTGAATTCGAAATCTGGCGTGACCTTCCCGCAGAATATTCCGTGGCAGGTTTTTTCCGTGGTTGGACCTGCAAAGAGGCTCTGATCAAAGCATTTGGCATGGGAATCTCTTTGCCTTTGGACAATGTGCAGGTCGGTATCGACCCTCGCAGCCCCACCTCGATCGTTCGATTAATGATAGCCAACGAATCGATAGACCAATGGCAAGTGAACTCTATTCCTATTGCAAGCGGTTACTGTGCAGCACTCGCGTGCAAGTCATCGATTGCAAAAATTGAAATCCACGACTGGCGCTCGACATAAAAGCCTGCCAAGACCGCTGTTAACTTCCACTCTTGCGGCCGAGAACCGAAAACAGATCGACTTGTTTCACACGGAGTGCACACGAACATAAGAAATTGGCTTGTATGCGCATGTGATGTGTGGCATAGAGCGAACAGTGATCGCGGCAATTAGCGACAAAAGGGGAGGCGAAAGAGAATCGTTGGAAAGGGGTTCGCCTAAGCGAAAATCTCGGGAACAACACGCCCGTGGATATCGGTCAAACGAAAATCGCGTCCTGCGTGGCGAAAAGTCAATTTTTCGTGATCCAAGCCTAATAATGCCAAGATCGTTGCATGAAAGTCGTGGACATGCACTTTGTTTTCGGCTGCATAATATCCATATTCATCGGTGCTGCC
The DNA here is from genome assembly GCA_964625155.1 of uncultured Pirellulaceae bacterium. Lineage (GTDB taxonomy): Bacteria > Planctomycetota > Planctomycetia > Pirellulales > Pirellulaceae > Aureliella. The sequence continues at coordinate 7,772 of CAZVBC010000037.1, read as the reverse complement.
ATAGTGGAACCCAGGTTTAGTCCCGCCTCCTGCAAACCATACTGTAAATCCGTCCGGGTTGTGGTCACGTCCATCCTTGCCTTGCGCCGTTGGGGTTCGGCCAAATTCACCTGTCCAAATGACCAGCGTGTCTTCCAATAACCCACGTTGTTTTAGATCTTGCAACAGTGCAGCGATCGGCTGATCGACTTCGAGAGCATTCTTGGTATGTCCTTCTTTCAGATTGCTGTGCTGATCCCATTGCACATTCGCGTCTGAATGTGTCACTTGAACAAAGCGAACTCCACGCTCAAGAAATCGTCGAGCAAGCAGACACTGTCGACCAAAATTCTCGGTTATTTTTTGATCCAATCCATACGCCCGACGAGTCGCTTCCGTTTCTTGAGACAGGTCTTCCACTATGGGCATTTCAGTCTGCATGCGAAAGGCTAGTTCAAATGAAGCAATGCGTCCTTCCATTGCTGCATCGAGCGAACCCTCTTCCAAGTGCCGACGGTTCAAACGCTGCAACAAGTCGAGTTGGGAACGTTGTACTTCGACGGTTGTTCCTGCCTCGTTTGCTATATACCGCACCCGCGCTTGATCAGAGGGAGTACTAGCATTTCCGAGAGGTACTCCTTGATATACTGCCGGCAAAAAAGCCGAGCTCCAATTGTTAACACCACCGTGGGCCAAAGTTGGGCAAATCGTAACAAATCCAGGCAGATTGTCGTTTTCCGTCCCCAATCCGTAACTGATCCAGGCGCCCATACTTGGGCGCACAAAGTTGTCCGAGCCGGTATGCATCTTCAACAGCGCACCACCATGCGCCGCGTTACTACCATGCAATGAATGAATAAAACACAAATCGTCTACATGCTTGGCAACATGCGGAAACAATTCACTGACATAGCTGCCTGACTGACCATGCTGGGCGAACCTCCACGGCGATTTCAATAACTTACCGGTCGGTGCAAACTGAACTCTCGGCTTCTCAAAGGGACATTCTTTCCCGTCATCTCGTTGCAAACTGGGTTTGTAATCAAATGTATCCACTTGAGAAGGTCCACCCTTCATGAATACAAAAATCGCTCGTTTGGCGCGAGCCCGAAAATGAGGCTCGCGCGGTTGGAGTGGATTGGCTGAAGATGCCACAGCCATATCGGCATTCTCCGCCATCAATGCCGCTGCAGCTAAATAACCGAATCCAACTGCGCTGTGCCTCAACCAGTCACGACGGGATGATTGCAAATCGAGGTCGAATGTGTGGGCCTGGGCCTTGCAATTACAAGCCATGCGTTGAGCCTCTACCAAACAGTTTCAATTGGTTAATTAATCGATTATCGTACAAATGCAAAATCGTTCGACGAAAGCGCGGATTGACATAGCCAGGTCCATCGCTGTAACGGCTCGACTCCAACATTTTGCTCGAAAAAAGCGAGCGCCGATTCAAAATCCTCAGTGGCAGGTGGATGCGAGTATAACCGCAACCACAATTCTTGGAGACGTGTCCGATCATCCCTGCCAGGCGATCGCAGTAGGTCTTGTGCCAACCCTTGAGCTGCTCCATAAACTAGACTGCTGTTCATCATGAACAAAGCTTGTGGCGCAATCGTTGTTGTATCGCGGTTTCCATTAACATTGGCTGCGTCCGAGTAATCAAAGAGATAAAATACGTCGTACAAGTGATTACGGATTACGGGCAAGAAAATCGATCGCAAGTGGCTGTCATATTTGGTCTTGTCAACCGAAGTGTGGTTGAACAGAAATTCTCGATTCTTGACATGCAACAGCGATTGTCCTTTGGATAGGTCCAGTTTTCCACCCACTGCCAAAATCGAATCGCGAAGTACTTCGGCCTCAAGTCGCCTAACAGAGAATCGCCAAAGATACTGATTGCGCGGGTCCTTCTCGGCGCTCTCGCGATCGAATTGGCTCGATTGCCCGAAAGTATTTGACATCAAGATCAATCGCTGAATGTGCTTGATGGACCATTGGTTATCCATCAGTTCCACCGCCAACCAATCGAGTAATTCCGGGTGAGAAGGTTTGTCTCCAAGTAGCCCAAAATTGTCAGTCGAAGCGACCAAACCCATTCCAAAGTGCCAACGCCAAATACGATTGACAATCACGCGAGCAGTCAACGGATTGGTTCGCTCGATCATCCAACGCGCTAGTTTTTCGCGGCCGCTTTCGAGTTTCGTTATCTGCGGTGTCTGAGCGCTGACAAACAGGGTAGGCACTCCACGTGGCACTATACGTCCCAGCGCTAAGTGGCTGCCTCGAATGTGCACCGGTATATCAGCGAAAATTCCATCAGTAACCCCCATAGCTGAAGGAAGCTCCGGTGCGCTGCTTGCCAATTTGGCTAATGCGTCTCGTTTGTCCTTCAGCTCTTTGCGAATCGCTTCGGGTAACTTGGGCTCTGGATCCTTGGGGAGTTCCTCACCTGGCTTCAGTCCTTGTTTTAGCTCGTTAACAGCCGATGCCAATATTTTGTCGATTTCTTTCTTGCCGGCATCTAAGGCAGCCTGGTGAGCAGTTTGCTGCTGCACTTCTTGTTGGTTAGCTAAAGAATTCTCGTGCCACTTGGCGATCGTCTTGTAGCTCTCCATCGTCTTGGTGCTTTTGAAGATTCCCGCTAGCGCGTAGTAATCCTCGGTCGAGAATGGATCAAATTTATGATCGTGGCACCGCGCACAGCCTAACGTTATGCCCAAAAATGATTTGCCAATCGTATCGAGTTGCTCATCAATGATATCCATTTCCATTTTTTGCTTGTCGACTTCGGCCAGTACTTTCGGGCCCATAGCCAAGTAGCCAGTTGCAATCAAGCGCTGGTGACGCTTCTGTTCAGCGTTACAGCCAGAATCGTCGTTACCGCCAGAATCGTCGATTCGTTCGTCGACCAGCAAATCACCAGCCAATTGCTCCAGCACAAATTCGTTGTAGGGTTTGTCGTCGTTCCAAGCATCAACCACATAGTCACGATAACGCCAAGCATTTCCGTGGGCAATGTTCTCGTCCAATCCGTTCGAATCTGCGTATCGAGCGACATCCAACCAGTGGCGACCCCAGCGAATGCCATACTGCGGAGAACTCAACAATCGCTCGACAACCTTTTGTTTCGCATCGACCGATTCGTCCTTGAGATACCGCTCGACCTCGTCCGGCGTCGGCGGGACCCCAATCAAATCGAAGGTCGCTCGGCGAATCCACAGAGCTCTGTCTGCTGCGGGGCGAGGAAGCAAAGCATGCGAGTCCAACCGTTGACGGACAAAGCGATCGATAGTGTTATTGCTCCAATTGTCGTGAGGCGTACTGGGTACTGAAGGTCGAACCGGTGTCTGAAACGCCCAATGATTTTTTCCCTGGGCCAGTCGCTGTGGATCGGCTGGCATCGCCTGAGCATTGCTGATCGGCAAGTTGGCGCCATCACGAATCCACTTGGCCAAGATCTCAACTTCAGCATTTGTCAGAGGTTTTTCAGGCTCAGGAGGCATGGCCAACGATTGCTCAACACGCTTGACCGCCGCAATCAGCAGACTGCTATCAGGCTGACCATCCAAAACCAAATCGCCAGATTCCCCACCTGCTAATAAAAATTCTGGCGAATCGAGCCGCAATTTACCTTCTTGCTTTTCGTGGCCATGGCAACTGGCGCATTTCTGCAACAAGAGTGGCCGCACGTGCTTCTCGAAATATTGAATCTTTTCCGCATTCGGCTCAAGCGCAGATGCCTGACCGGCAATACTCACAACCAAACCAAACGCAACTTGAAGCAAACGCATATCTACTCCCTGAAAACTGAATAATAGCTTTATTCTGGCGAAGCGCTCACAAAGAATCAAGCTCGACAAGCTGCGGCGAAGCGAGCCAGCCCCCCTTGGTGCAGCCAAACAAATGCTCAAGTATTTTGCATACCAAATCTGGGCGTCGATCATCGTGAAATCAAAGTTTCATCAAGTGGTATTGATCGACTACTGGATTTTCAAGTCGCTTGGAGGTCCCATTTGCCCAGCGAACTTCGATCGATTTAACCTTTTTCAGTTTTCCCAGTCCAAGATGGACTGCAGCGGCATGTTGGGAAGTAAACGATGTGCCCGCAGTAACCTGATTGACATACTTGTTCGACTCTGTTTCCACAGTCACGCGAGCACCTAAAGGTGAACATCCCGGTTGATCAACCAACCTTACACCAATCCAGTGGTTGTCGGTTGGGAGGTCGTTGCGAAAAACGTACAACACGGCTGGACGACCGCGGGTGCTTTCCACAACTAACAAATCTTGTTTCCCGTCACTATTAAAATCTGTTCCAACCACGGCGCGCGTATCGAATTCACTGGCCACACCCATTAAGAAACCAAAATTGACGTAACCATTTTCTTCGCGCACGAGCAGGCAATTATGTTCAAATCCATTCCACGATCCTCCTTTGTTTTTTTCAAAGTCCTGTTGAACCAACAAGAACATTTTGTCCAAGACAGGATTATGTTTTGATGAACCGGTGTAGATATCATGCCTCCAAAACACTGAACAGTAATCCGACGCAGACTTGCCGCTGATATGTCCGTTTCCAACAAAAATATCGCGATCACCATCGTTATCGAAATCCAGACTGGTCGTCCCCCAAGACCATCCGGTACGGGCCACTGAGTCATTGTATTCTGGTTGCTGAAAACCATTTTCGGTCGCTAGATACATGCGATTGCCATACCCCATGGTCGATCGCATTTTGTTGTGCAATTCGAATTCTGGGTGCTTCAATCCCAATTGCTCCAAACGGCGCGCCGTGGTGGAGGCCATGCCTGTAACATAGAAATCTAATCGACCATCGTTATTAAAATCGTCAAAAATGTGGGACATGCCGAAGTTGTTCCGAGCCTTCAGCCAATGATCGCTGACATCTGTAAAATTCCCTTTACCATCGTTCGTGTAAAGGTCCACGCCGGCAAAGTCGCTTACCACGAGAAGGTCTAAGTCTCGATCGTCGTCCAGGTCGACAAAAGAAGTGCTATAGGTTCGCCGGAAACGCTTGGCAGCCAGACCTGATTTCTCGGTCTGGTCCACAAACGAACCTGTACCGTCGCCAATCAATAAATACGCAGGATGACCATCATTTGCATCATAATACGGAGTGGGCATTTGACCGGAATCGTAGGGTCCTTTGTACTGAGTTACAAATGCATCCAACTTGCCGTCACCGTTTATGTCACCTGCCGCAATCGCCTGTGGAAGGATGAGATTGGGAATGGGGACAGCGGTCGGCGGAAATGTAAATCGCCCCGTTGCATCAGCGATCCAAACCTGTGGAGCGCGGTCGGGATCGGCAGTCAATAGATCGACTTTGCCGTCCCCATTAAAATCTGCCAACACTGCGGCATTCAATCCGGCCTGACGTTGAGGACTAAGTGGCGCTCCACTGAAACGCCCTCCGCCATCGTTACGAAAAACCTGATTGCCGAAGATTATTTCGGCATCGCCATCAGCATCTAAATCGTAGTTTCCTAGAAAGTCAGCAACACTACTTGCCGAATGAGATTCGGCCAACGGCAGGGTGGCAGCCAACTTGTAACCCGGTGCTCCTCGACGTCGCCAAATCTCCAAACCTGGCGCTTGGATCGATTCGACGGTCGCGGGGTCGCTTTCTTTTAGTCCCGCTTTCCAAATCACTTGCAGGTTTCCAGACACAATCAGCCGCTCTTCCAATTGTGCGTTTTCAATATGCAGCGAGAAATTGACTCGGGATTCAGCCTGCCCTTGGGAATTGCGGCTGAACTGCCGATGATGAAACTCGCACTGGACGAGTTTATATCCAGCAGCTTGCCATCTGGATAACTCTGCCTTCCACTGGTCGGGATTTACAATGTTGGCGGGAGCATCGCAAAGAAAGTACTCGACACCCAAGCTTAGTTTGTTCGCTTCACCAGGTACCGGCAAACCGATTGCGGGAATCGTGAGATTTGACAGAATGTCGTACCGGTTTTCGTTATTGCGCAGCCGATCCCAAAGACTTACAAAATACTCTTCGTGTTTTTGGGCTTGCACCTCTTCAGCCCACAACGTTCGATCCAATTCCTCACGACGGGTAAGTTCTTTTGTTACTGCAGCGTCAATTTCAGCTTGTGGAGGAGGAGGCTGAACTCCAGGTGGTAGCCTAGTCACCTGATTTTCCTGGCTATTCTCAATGTCCGTTGCCTTCGCAAGAGGCTCCTTGCCAACAACTTCTTTCGACGGCGTTGATGTACTTTCTGAATTCTGAACCGAAGTCGGCTGAACCGCGCCAGTTGGAGTCCTTGTATCTGAGCACCCAACGCATGCTGCAACTGCAAAAAACAAAGAGCAGATGCAGACTTTCGGCGATCGCAAAGCATCCTCAAATTCCACAGTCCGCTTGTTCGATAAAGTAGAACGCATGGGCATTGCCTCCTCCAACAAATTACGGAGTTACTTGTGGGTCACAGTCCGACGGCCCTCGACAATTAAAGTTGTCGCGGATTGCGATCCTGGCAGCATTAGAATGGACGGATTGGGACAAGGCAATTTCAATCTTTCGCTGATGGTTGCCTGCTCGAATTAGTAGAGCCAGAATTGTGTATCGTTTCCCACCGATCTGATTGTTCTATTACGCGAATCATTTGATTTGCTGGGATATCCGTAAAAACTTGAGTTGCGTCACTGGTGGGCCAATAGATCTCCAGTCGCTTGACATTGGTGGCTTTGTTCAATCCCACATGAGCATGCAGTGGATTGCCACCAAATGATCCGCCACTATTGATCCACCGATAGACCTCTCGATCCTTTTCGCCGTCACTAAACACAATTCTCAAACGAGCTCCGATGCCAAAAGTGTTAGATGTCTTGCCGGCCAATTTGATGCCAAGCCAGTTGTTATTAAATCCTGGATTCTGGAATAAGGCGTTGGCAAAAGCGTCCCCTGGGAACGCGCCTCCCAGTTCGATAAATACATCTTGATCACCATCGGCATCGTAGTCTGCAAACGCAACGCCATGGCCCTTCTGCAAGTGCGCGAATCCTCCAGCATTGCTCACATCGATAAACCGGTTGCCTTGCTGGTTGAGATACATGCGATTGGGCATCAGTGAATCGAAATTCGGATCGCCAGTCCCTAGATAAAAATCGTCGAAGCCATCGTTATCTAGGTCACCAAAATTCGATCCCATGGGAACAGTGACGCGATTGACTTTGGTGGCTTCCGAAACATCGATAAAATTCCCCTGTCCATCCCCCTGGTACAAACGATCCGTCTGGCCTTGATGGGGCAACCCAATGTAGTCAGCGGCAAAAATCCCGATGTTTGCACTGTAAGCCCCACAAAACAGATCGAGGGCGCCGTCGTTGTTGAAATCCCAAAACCAAGTTGCAAAACTGCGGTTCGGCAACTGAACTCCCAAGCGATGGGCTACATCAGTGAATGTTCCGTCTTTGTTATTGCGGAATAACCGATTCGCGCCGTCAAGATTTGACACGTATAAGTCGGGATAGCGGTCGTTGTTGAAATCTCCCCAAGTAACTCCCTTCGCAAATCCACCGTCGATTACACCAGCGTCCTGGGCAACATCCTCAAAGCTTCCGCGTCCATTGTTGCGAAACAACTGGCATGGGTACAATTCGTTACCAATGTACACATCCAAATCGCCATCATTGTCGTAATCGGACCAAGCCGCAGTTTGCGTTGGGTAGTGGTTTTTTCCCAACCCCACCGCAAACGTCACATCTCGAAAACGCCCCTGTCCATCATTTTCAAGCAACGAATTGGGATGGCAACCGGC
>CAZVBC010000036.1:0-28285 GCA_964625155.1 uncultured Pirellulaceae bacterium | reverse complement strand
GGGGCCAAAAGCCTCATCCACAACCAGCAGTCGACCCGTTGTTGAAACGGATGCGAGAATGCTGCCTACATCCAGCGGCGAAACGGTGCGCGGATCGACAATTTCCACGCTGATTCCTTCTGAAGCCAGTTCATCTGCGGCTCGGAGAGCGTAGTTTACCATCAGCGACAACGCCACCACGGTAACGTCAGTGCCGCGCCTGGCAACGCGTCCTTGGCCAAACGGTATTTCGTAGTGTTCCTGAGGAACGTCGCCTTTAGTCTGCATTAACTCGCGGTGTTCCAGAAACAGCACGGGGTCGTCGCTACGAAGTGCATGCGCCATCAGCCCCTTGGCGTCGTATGGATTGGACGGCATCACGACTCGTAGTCCAGGAATGTGAGAATAAATCGAGTGATACAGCCCTGAATGGTGCGTGGCGGCAGAATGACCGACGCCACCACAACCACGCAGCAGCACCGGCATTTTCAGTCGTCCGCTGCTCATATATTGCATCTTGGCGATCTGGTTAATGATCTCACCGAAAGCGTCATTGATAAAGTCAATGAACATAAAATCGATCACCGGCCGCGTGCCCGTCATGGCTGCTCCACACGCCAGACCGACAAAACCGCGTTCGCAAATCGGAGTATCACAAAGGCGGTCCGCTCCGTATTTTGCATACAACCCCAGCGTAGTAGTGAAGTTGCCACCACGTTTGCCGATCCCTTCGCCCATGACAAAGATCGTAGGATCGCAGGCCATGGCATGATCGAGAGCTTCTAAAGTGGCTGCGACGAATGAAAGCTGACGCGGATGTAACAGCGGGGAGGGCAAAGGTAAGTCCCTGGCTAAAACTGCTTCTTTCCTGCTGCCTAAAGTTTTCGACGCTGAGCCCTGAGAATAAACGTGAGTTATTGCACTTGCCGACTCAGGCACCGGACTGGATTCGGCATACTCGCGAGCTTGGCGGACGATTTCCGCAACTTCCTTGTCGATCTCCTCAAAGCGTACAGACTCGGCTGAACCATCCGGAGTGAGTGCTCCAGCTTTACTCATAGTTTTCTTCAACCGCGCGATTGGACATTTCTCTTTCCACGCGGCGACGTCTTCTTTGCTTCGGTAGGTGAAGTCCACCATTCCTTCGGCGTGGGCTCGAGTGCGGTACGTCACGCATTCTATCAGCGTAGGTCCATGGCCTCCACGCGCGCGAGCAATTGCCGCGCCGGCCACGCGAAAGATTTCGAGCACGTCATTCCCATCGACCGTGACTCCCTCGATTCCGTAAACGGAACCTCGCGAACCGACATTTGGATTGCCACTTGAATAAGAGAAAGGGACTTCAGTTGCAAATTGATTGTTTTCGCAGATGAACAGCACTGGCAAATTCCAGATGCTGGCCATATTAAGCGCTTCGTGAAAGGCACCATTGTTGACCGCGCCATCGCCAAAGAATGCCACGGCCACCGTACCACTATTAAGCAGCTTCGAGCTATATCCGCCACCACAGGCCTGCAAAAGACATGGCCCGACGATGCCACTGGTTCCCATCATTCCAATTTCAGGCGCGAACAAGTGCATCGAACCTCCTCGTCCGCGCGAACATCCCGTCTGGCGACCGAACAACTCCGCCATCAATTCACGCGGCGGCATTCCTTTCGCCAAAGCATGGCCATGCCCGCGATGTGTCGAAAAGATCGGATCGGCATCGGTCAGGTGGGCACAGACCCCCGTCGCGATCGCTTCCTGGCCGACGTAAGTGTGGCAAGCCCCGTGAATCAACCCGCGTTGGTGACACTTGGCAAGCTCCTCTTCCGTGAGCCGGATGATTTGCATGGTGCGATACAGACCGTAGGTGGTGGCCAGAGAACCATTAACTTTTTGAAGTGCAAAAGTATCAAGACTTGAAGGCTTATAGACTTCCATAAGGAGATTCCGGTACTTGCAGGGGAATGCGATGGGCCGCAATTGAAAATCGATAATTGGGTACTCAGCACCAATTTTTCACGTAGTTTTTGTACTGCTAACCATTCACCTAATTTCTTTTTTCATGTCCTGGTGTCCCACCGGCATTCATGGCCATGTTGCCTCCATCCATTGGAATAATCGCGCCCGTGATCCAGGCCGAGGCATCGGAAGCCAGAAAGACAGCAAGCCCCATAATGTCCTGCGGTTGGCCCAGTCGCCCGGCGGGTATTCCACGCAGAAAACGACCTTCAAGTGTCGGATCTTCCGACATCCGATCTTTTAGACTTGGGTTGATAACTTGCGCGGGAGTGACACAGTTCACGCGCACTCCGCGATAAGCCCATTCGGTGCTGAGTTCGCGCGTCATCTGGACTACCGCTCCCATCGCCATACTGTAAGCAATGTGTCCTCGTCCCAGCGCGGTTGAGCTGGCTAGCGAGCCGATGTTCATGATCGAGCCTCGACCTCGATCCAGCATGCGCCGCCCTGCCTCCTGACACATTGCGAAGCGTCCAACAACCAAATTTTGCAGCACGCGCTCAAGGTTGCAAATTGTCAGGTCTTCTGGCTTGGCTAGATGGCCGTCCCCTGCGATGTTTCCCAGAAAGTCGACTTGCCCAAATCTCGCATCGACTTGTCGAAATAGTTCGCGAACTGAATCAGGATTGGAAACATCAGTTTTTGAGACCAGCGTCTGCCGTCCGAGCGACTGTATTTGAGTCGCTGTCGCTTCGGCGCCCGATTGATTGCGATCCACCAGTACGACGTCCGCCCCGTGCTGTGCAAGCGCGAGCGCTGTCGCTTGCCCTAGCCCCTGAGCCGCTCCCGATACAACTGCCACGCGACCAATCAGCGAGAAAAAATGATCATTCATCGGCTACTTCCTTCGGATAAAACGTGAGTTGAAATCGAGCTGCGTATCGTCATGGCGGCGAGTAGCCCGCCGAACAAAAGGATTGCTGCCATCGACCAAAGGCCGAGTTGTCCAAGGATCGTCGCACCAAAAAAACCTCCGATATTAGCAACCGAGTTGATTAGGGCGATGCCTCCGGCCGCAGCCACTCCGGACAGAAACCTTCCCGGTAACGTCCAGAAAACTGGCAACATACTCATCATGCCAGCTTGGGCAAGGCACAATCCAAATATAGCAACCGGAGGCGATGGGCCCCAAGCCACTAGACTCCAACCTCCTGCTGCCGTGAACGCCGACCCGACAAGATGCCAGCGGCGCTCGCCCGAACGATCGGAACTGATCCCGACCAACGACATACATACAATTGCACACAGATGGGGTAGCGCCGTTAACAGACCGATTTGAAGATTTGAACCTTGTTTGATTTGATCCCTGACCAGACTCGGGAAATATGCGCCACCAGCGTTCGATCCGACCGCGACAGTAAAGTAAATGGCAATCAGAATCCAGACTTGCGGCTGCAACATCGCTTGCCAGCGACCAGGACCGTATTGCGTTTGCCGCAGTCGATCTTCTTGAGCCAATTTTCCGATCAACCAGTTTCGCTGAGCTTCGGACAGCCACCGCGCGTCTTGAGGCGAATCTTGCAGATAGTATAAAACGACAACTCCAACCAGCGATGCGGGCAGCCCCTCCAGCAAGAACAGCCATTGCCAACCATGCAAGTCACAATATCTATCCAGGTTATCCATGATCCAGCCCGAGATCGGATTCCCGAGCACATTTGATAGCCCAATCGCTAGCATAAAAAAAGCCGTCATCCTGGCTCGCTGTCGATCGGGAAACCAGTCGCTGAGGTAAAGGATTATTCCTGGAAAAAAACCGGCCTCAGCGATCCCCAGCAAAACTCGCAAAGCGTAAAACGTCCACATATCGCTTGCGAACATCATGGCGGCAGATACCAGCCCCCAGGTGATCATGATCCTCGCAATCCAGAGCCGAGCACCAAAGCGACGCATCAGCAGGTTGCTCGGCACTTCGAACAGGATGTATCCAACGTAAAACATCCCATAACCTAAATCGAATGTCGCTTGGCTGAGCCCCAAATCATCCTGCATCTTCAGCCGAGCAAAGCCTACATTGGCTCGATCCAATATATTCAGTACGTACAAAAAGCAGATAAACGGGACAATCCGCCAAGCCACCAACCGAAGGGTCGAAATTCTCAACTGGTCACTATCAGCGACTGCGCCGTCGACAAGAACAGAAGGACATGAGAGCTCTGCTGAGGACGTGATCAACGAGGGATTCCCGTCCTGATTTTGAGGACCACTCATCTTCCCTCACTCCGAAAACACTTCCCCTGAAATAGCCAATACTATGTGGTCTTTGGCGCGTTCCGTAAGCGCAAAAACCATCCATTGAACGAATCATTGTGCTACTTGCAGTAGCACCCGTTCATCCAGCAATCAGCATGTTACTCTTTCCTGAGAGAACAAAATTACTAGAGCAAGAAAAGCTTTGGGTGGAGTCACCTGGCGTAATCTGAATATATCTGCAGGAATTCGGTTGCTTTATCGCGAGACGGTCGCTAGATTTTATCCAGCTTTGCTGTTTTGACAGGCAGTCCTTAATATGACGCTTCCTACCCTGCCAAGCAAATCTATTCTTAAAAGGCCACAAACGATGAAAAAACAATCTCTCCTTTTGGCGATCGTGCTAGCTCTCAGCTTTACCTACCAAGCGAGGGCTGAACTTGTTTTTGGAGTTACCAGTGCTCGGACATTGATAAGCTTTGATCATACAACGCCGGGCACGATTGTATCCAGCGTCGCTATTACAGGACTTCAAGATGCTTTCGAAGCAATCAATTCCATTGACTTTCGACCTGCCAACGGATTGCTTTATGCATTGGGAAACGCGCCGGGAAGCATCTACCGACTTTATACTCTGAACACAACCACAGGTGTTGCTTCGAAAATTGGCTCAGACATCACAGGAACGATTGGTGGCACTTTTCAGGGCATGGATTTTAATCCGGTTGTTGACCTCATTCGAATCGTTACGGATACGGACCAGAATTTTAGGTTTAACCCCAATACTGCCGCCCTGGTGGGCACGGATACTAACCTAGCGTATGCCGCAGGTGATGCGGGTGCTGGTTCAAACCCAAACGTCGTTGGCTCAGCCTATATCAACAACGTGGCGGGTGCAGCCACCACTACTCTATTCAACATTGATTCCAATCGCGATGTGCTGGTATCACAAGTCCCACCCAATAATGGCTTGTTGAATTCGATTGGTGCTTTGGGAGTTGATTTTCAAAACTTTGTAGGCTTTGACGTATCGGGTTCATCGGGGCTGGCTTTCGCATCCACTGTGAATGCTGGGGCGCCGACGCTTACAAACTTTTATACAGTCAACTTAGCGTCAGGAGCTGCTTCACTAGTAGGACAGATTGGCAGTAACCTTGTCGTCAACGATATCGCCGCGCGTGTTGTCGCTGTACCCGAGCCATCAAGTTTGGCATTGATATCGGTAGCAGGATTAGCGTTGACTCGCTTTCGTCGCAAGCGCGCACCAGCATCACGCTAACGCAAGAATGCGTGTATCTTTGAAAGTAGACGGACGGTTGCATGAGGTGACCGTTATCAGTCTTCGTCTGCCATTCACGCGACTTGCCGATTCCTTGCCAACAAACAATGTGGCAAATTGGAATTCAGTTACAAACGATTCGAAAGTCGCTGTTCGGTAAATCTGTTCTCATAAAATCTGCTCGCAATCTTCGTGTTGCCCGCACATTCTACCGTTTCAAATGGGTTATTGGCCCGCGGTAAGCCTGCCACTGATCGAAGGTGGCGCTAGCCAACAACTCACGATTTGATTTGCTATTGTGGCGTTTCATTTGTTGGGCCGCATTGGCTAGAATTGTTGTGCATCGCAAATCGCAAGGGAATTGGAGTATCTGTTCTGCAGAGGTATACCATGCTCCGAATGGCAATGGTTCTGACGTTCGTCGGCGTCTGTTTTCAAGTTGGCTGGTCACAGTCAAGTACCGAAGAGCAATATACGAACAACAAATCCATGACGGATCGCGACGTGGAATTACTACATCCGGTCAAGAATCCACCACCGGTTCAGATGTTGGTACCCGGGTTTGCAGTCCGGGAACTGCCCTTGGAAATGACCAACGTCAACAACCTCCGCTATCGCTCCGATGGAAAACTCGTGGCACTATGCTACAACGGCAATGTCTGGGTTCTCAGCGATCGTGATGGGGATGGTTATGAAGATACAAAACACCTCTTTTTCGAAAACAAAGGTGCGTTGCGCGGGCCAATCGGTTTGGCGGTCGTACCAGCAGGCCACGCGTTGTTACAAAGCGAAGCAGGGGCGGCCGTCTCTCCACAGGCTCGTGGAATCGTCGTCGCGTCGAAAGGAAAAATCTCGGCATTGTTGGATCTTGATGGCGATGACGTGGCCGAACAGGAACGCATCATCGCATCTGGCTGGCAAGAAATTCCGCCTAACGTCGATGCCATTGGAGTTGCAATTCATCCCGATGACGGGGCGATTTACTTTGGGCTTGGTGCCGCTGCCTACAACAACGCCTATTTACTGAACGATGCGGGCAAGTCTCAGTTCGATTTGACTAGTCAACGCGGCACGATCCAGCGAATCGCTCCCGACCTGAAGACTCGAACCATTGTCTGTACGGGTATCCGTTTTACAATCGGCCTGGCCTTCGATAAACATCGCCAGTTATTTGCCAGCGATCAAGAAGGCGCCACTTGGTTGGCCAACGGCAATCCATTTGACGAATTGCTGCACATTCAATCGGGTAAGCATTACGGATTTCCGCCACGGCATCCACGACACTTGCCCAAAGTGTTCGATGAACCAAGCGTTTTCGACTATGGGCCTCAACATCAATCGACGTGTGGTATCGCATTCAACGAACCTTTTTTTGAAAATGGATCTACGTTTGGACCTGCGATGTGGCGCGGCGATTTATTTGTGTGCGGCCAGTCGCGAGGCAAACTGTATCGCACGCGGCTTGTGCAAGATGTTAATGGCGATTACGTCGCCGACAATCACTTGATCGCTTGTCTGAGTATGTTGACGGTGGACTGCTGTGTCACGCCGCGTGGAGAATTGTTGCTCGCCTGTCATAGCGGAGGGCCGGATTGGGGTACCGGGCCGTCGGGGATCGGGCGAATTTTTAGCGTACGTTACGTTGGCTCTGCGACGCCACAACCAATTCGAATCTGGCCACAAAGCCCTCACGAAGTAAGGGTCGCCTTTGACGGACCGCTCAAACCAAATCAAATCACAGGGCTGGTCGAACAATCGCAGATCGTTTACGGAGAGTATGTCGCGGCAGGTGACCGGTTCGAATCGATTCGGCCAGGGTACGCGGTTACTAAAATGCAGCAAACTTTGCCGCGACGAAAACTACCAATCTATTCGACCAGCGTAACACCCGACCAAAAAACGTTAATACTGTCGACGGCGACACATCGTTGGAACGCTTCTTATGCGCTCACACTACCTGGACTTGGTCGCCAAGACGATGTTTCAAAACCCGGCGATCTGCCTCAAGTTTCTCAAATCGACCTGAGCTATTCCCTTTCGGGAGTGAGTGCTAGGTGGCAAGGCGCGCTGCCTTCCCAAGCGATATTGCAATGTACTTTGCCCCATTTGAATACCTCGATCGCCACCACTTTGTTGCTAAACGACGCTGATATCGAAGAACTGAATCGAGCGACCTCTCGACCAGGAAATCTATTATTGACAACGGCGGTCGATCTTCGAGGGTTATTCCTGCCGGTAACTCAACCCGGTTCATCACTCGACTTTGAAGCTGCCGACGACGATTGGATAGCGAAGTCCGAACTAGTGTTTTCAAGCCGCCGGCCGTTTTCACTGACGATTGGAGACTCGACTACCGCTGTCCCGTCGTCCCTCGATGGCCAGTCGCACAGTTGTGCAATTTCAGTTGATCGACATTCACAAAAGCCGATATCGGTTGTCATTGCGATGGGCACGGGAGTCGGCGACGAGGTAGTTGATGCGCGGTGGCGAGCGATTTTTAGCGACGGTTCCCAGCGTTCCGGCCTGCTAGCACAACACCGTTTTGTGCTTCCGTGGGCGGATAACACCGAGCAGTCCGTTCCGGAGTTGCCCAATCGCCAGATTCCAGAATTGGCAGGAGGAAACTGGGGGCGAGGCAAGCAAATCTTTCATAGCGAACAAGCCAAGTGTGCCAAGTGCCATGTGCGAAACGAAAAGAATGTTATGCTCGCCCCCGACTTGGCGAATCTGGTACATCGCGATTACGAGTCTGTGCTGCGCGATGTCGCTCAGCCGAGTTTTGCGATTAATCCGGACTTCGTGACACACGTTTTGAACACCAAGGACGGCCGCATTCTCACGGGCTCAATTCGCAATCAAGCGGATACGATTCTGGTCGCCGACAAGGAAGGCAAAGTTACATCGTTGCATCGAGATGACATTGAGCAAATGAAAACCGCATCCGTTTCGAACATGCCTGACGGTTTGTTAGCCCAGCTAGGGCCAAACAAAACCAGAGACTTGTTGACATATTTGCTTTTGCCTCCGCCGAGTATGCCACTGGATGGCAACATGCAAGCACCTCCGCCGAGGACCGTTGCGGAAGTCGAGGCCGTGTTGGCTGGGTCGGAAACTATAAATGATCACAAGCCGCTAAAGATTCTTCTGGTCGCTGGGAAGAAAGATCACGGACCCGGCGAACACGATTATCCTGCCTGGTTGAACGTTTGGAGTGAATTATTGTCGGCAGCGCCGGACGTTCAGATTGACACAGCTTCCGATTGGCCGACGGATCAACAATTGAAGAGTTCCGATACAATCGTGTTCTATCAAAAGGGTACTTGGAACCAGACGAGGCAAGCAGCGATTGATTCGCACTTGGCGCGAGGTGGCGGACTGGTCCTAATTCATTGGGCGATCGAAGGTGGCTCGCAAGCTAAGGAAATGTCTCGAAGAATTGGGTTGGCCTCGAATGCAAAGCTGACCAAATACAGGCACGGTCCTCTCGATTTGGCTTTTGCCTCAGCTCAACATCCCATTACTCGCAACTTCCAAAGAGCGGCCTTTTTGGATGAAAGCTACTGGCAACTTCAAGGAAACGAAACGCTGATTCGCAACCTAGCTACGACCATTGAACAAGATCGCCCCCGTCCGGTGTTTTGGACGCTCGAGCCAGATCGAGGGCGAGTCTTCGTCTCGATAATGGGGCATTACTCTTGGACTTTTGACGATCCTCTTTTCCGAGTTATTCTACTTCGTGGCATGGCGTGGGCTTCGGATCAATCCGTCGATCGCTTCAATGAACTCGTAACTCCAGGTGCTCGCATGACGCAGTGAGTTATGGCATTACTTTTTATTCGTCTCCTTCGAAATGGATCCCTTGGTAGCTCGATGGCTCAACGTTGCCGCTTTCCGCCACTGAGCACGACCGGTTCGCGCGGACGTGCGGAAGCTGATCGCGCGGTCCGTTGGGCATGCGGTGAAACTCAGACTATTCATTTCGGTTGACACAGCAACCATTTCAATTCGATCACTTCTTGTTATGCAGCGCTTTAGGATGCTTTCTGAGCGCGCGGCCTGGCGTGGCCCCTGTGTGATTCGAGCCTTCGAGTACGACCACACCATTCACCAGTACATACTCAACTCCAGTACTGTATTGAAACGGCTCGGTGTAGGTGGCTAAGTCTCGTATTCTTCCAGCATCGAACAGAATAACGTCGGCGGCCATACCAGAGCGTATTAGCCCTCGGTCCATCAAGCCAATCTTAGCGGCATTGAGCGAGGTCATTTTTCGGACGGCATCTTCGAGACTTAACAGTTTTTGCTCGCGGACATATTCACCCAAGACACGAGGAAAAGTGCCGAAACTGCGCGGATGGGGATTTCCCCGACGTAACGGTCCGGTGACGGCGTATGCCGAGCCGTCCGAGCCAATTGAACACCAAGGTTGGATCATGGCGAGGTTCATGTCAGATTCCGTGTGATGAGCAAACACGGTGCTGACCGACCCCGCCT
Source organism: uncultured Pirellulaceae bacterium (assembly GCA_964625155.1). Classification (GTDB taxonomy): domain Bacteria; phylum Planctomycetota; class Planctomycetia; order Pirellulales; family Pirellulaceae; genus Aureliella. Next base: position 18,336 of record CAZVBC010000036.1, on the reverse strand, counting down.
CTTCGAGCAAGAAATCAAACATTTCATCGAGTCGATCCGCCCCAGATTTCCCTGCAGTACGCAGGTCCATAACGCGATCCATCGTCAGTCCTTTGAAACGGTTTTCAGCTGCAACCTGCATGCGGCTCCAATCACCTCCCACCGCAGTGTAGTGGTTGTACCATCCATCGATGCCGTTCAGCACGTCATGCTTGATTCGTTTGCGTTGTTCGGGATCTCGCAGCCGCTCCAACATTTTTGCTGTCCCTCCCTCATGAGCCCAGGGAGGAATAATGCTGGCCAGGTTGTTGTTGCCACGCGTATATGGATAGACGTTGGCTTGTACATTTACGCCCCTGGTGCGAGCTTCCGCAATCAACGCAATTAATTGGCTCATCTGGCCCCAGAGTTTCTCATCTGCAATTTTGAGATGAATGATATCTACGGGCACCTTGGCGCGTTGGCCAATTGCGATAGCTTCTTTTACTGCTTCGACTACTCCAATGCCCTCAGTTCGAATGTGCGATGAATAAATTCCACCGTGCTGCGCCACGACTTTGCACAATCGTACCAAGTCTTCGGTCGTTGCCAGCGAGCCCGGCGGCATCATCAGGTAACTTGATAACCCTAATGCTCCATCCTGCATCGCCTCGGTAAGCGTCTGTTCCATTTGCACGAATTGCTGGTCGGATGGTCGCTCAAAACTGTTTCCCATGGCTGATTGCCAGATGTTATTCAGTCCAACATATGAAGCAATGTTGATCGAAATACCCGCTCGCTCGACGGCGCTGAAGTAGGCCCCTAAAGTTGGCCACGGGGCTGTCCGAGATTTGCCATTCGCCTCTGACTGGCGAGGACCCTTGTTCGGACCAGCCGATTCTCCTTCGCCCAACACATCGGTTGTGACGCCCTGACGAATCTTGCTGTGCGCGGCCCCGTCCTCCAGCAGTAAAGTGTCGGAATGGGAGTGAATATCAATGAAACCTGGAGCCATGACTAATCCACTAGCGTCGATCACTCGCTTGGCTCGTACGTCAAGCGCGCGTCCCATCATGGCGATCTTGTCGCCAGCGATTGCCACATCGCCTTGGAACGCGGGGTTGCCAGTTCCATCGACGATCAAAGCGCGCTGAATTAAGACGTCGAAGTCATCGGTCTGACCGCAAGCCGATTCGACATTAATCGCGGAAACGACGGCTACGCATAAACACACAAATCCCAACTTGCCTGAGCCCATACTGCACCTTTACCAGAAACGCTTGTGTGGATCCCGAGATGAATTACTTTGTTAGGACTCGCAAGTGCTCTGTCACAGCGAACATTTGGGGTTTGCAGAAACGGGAGAGCGAGGTTCCTACCGAGCCGCCGCTCAATTGGCTCAGCCGGAGCTTCGCCCTCCCGATCTCCAAAATGTAAGCTGTGACAAAGCACAAGCACGCAGTTTCGCGAAATACTCCGCGCTGAATTCCCATCTGTAAGCAGGGCGAATTCACCGCGAGTTCCAGCAAAAGTTAAGCGTGAACTCGCGAAAAATCAATCTTCCATTTCGGGTGCAGGCGGATCGTAGTTAAAATCCTGCCACTTGACTGCATGATCCATCGGTTCGATGCGGAGCACGGTATCACCATTTTGAAACAGCCTTACCGTACCCGTGGACTGACTGACAACGATCCCGATCGCTTTGGTCGATTGAGATATCGCAGCGCCAGCCCAGTGCCTCGACCCCAATCCTTTGGAGAGAGTTAATTCGGCATGGGCGACTTCGACGATTTGACGACTCTTTTCGATGATGCCGTCGGCTGAAATGACAAATGCACCGTCCATTTGTGCAATTTCTTTCAAATCCTCGCGAACTCGTGGATCGAACAAATTGCGCATGCGACGGCTGTAACCTTTTAACGGATCAAAGCCACTATCTTTGCAATGTTGCAACACCTTGCGGGAATCGCCAACGATAAACAATGCTCCAACTTTTTTTCCCTCGCGACCCTCGCGCCCGATCTGAGTCGCCAAGTCAATGACCACTTTCAGTGTTTTTAGTGGGACACAACTCTCAAGTTGCTGTAAGTCGCGGGACGTCAAACGCCGCATGCGATCATCCAACCGAATCAAACTGATCGAATCGAGCTTTTGAAACTCAAACCCACCGTAAACGGCGATCACATCGCAATTGCTGTTCAGTATTTGGTCTGCCACCGCCTCAAGTAAAGCGTGTTGCAATCGTTCCAGCAAAGGAGACTTTTCTTTATGCAGCGGCAAGGGGATCAACCCGAACTCGCTGGCGCCGTGCAAATCTTCTTCTCGATCGGCGGCCACGATAACTTTTTGAATCGATTCGGGTAGAGATTGTCGCAACTTTTGCCAATCTGTGGTACCGTCGAGCAGTACCAACAGCGCATCCGCATGCGTCTGCTCAACGAGTGAGCCGGCGGCATTCAGGATCGTCGAGAGCTGTTTGGTGATGCGCTGAGTCGACATGGCCCCGGTCTGTGGCTGCCAAGTAATGAAAATGAAACACAAGTCAGAATCTGAGGGCCAGAAGCTCTATGGTACTGTACAGCGTCTGGCGCGACAACCGGCAAAAAACGGCACGTGCGATTTGCCATTTTGATGCCTGATCGGAGTTAATTTGTTAGCGTAGGTCGGCCTGCCGCTGCAAACTAACAAGATGCTCGCGAAGATTACCCGGCGAAGCAGCAAAAACTCGTTGATTATATAGGGCCAAAGCGCGCAGCGAGTGGCCACGCGGGCCAATAGGCCAGTTGTGTTGGCGGTTGTCCGAAACGTTATCTGATAGAAAAGTAATCGCGCGCTGAATCGGTTCCGAAGTTAACTGGCTATCCGGAACGGTGAATACAAGCCATTCAAGTATGTGGCCAGTTGTTTGAACTTTCTTTTCCAAGTTTGGCTCGTTCGCACGTCGCTCAAACCACTCCGTACTAAAACTTCCATCCGGATTTTGTAATGAAAGTGCATAGCTCACAAAGTCATCAAGGAACTGTTCAGCCCGCAACCAATGTCCGGTAACTGGCAAACGAGCGTATTTGCGCTGTGCGAGGGAGTAACTGAATCCCATCAAGCGATGGGTTCCTCCACAAGCTGCACCGATAACAGGTTGCTGTAATTCCTCGGCAACGAGTTTTTCAAGCGACCAAGTTTTACCTTGATTGTCTCGCCAGCGGTGGTCGGATTCCAAATAGTAGGACAATCCTATCAACTTGAACGTCAATTCGGATTTCTCGCGGCACGTGGCCATTTCAAATCGTGCCAAATCGAAAACAGTATAGTTCGCATTGCCAATACGAATCGGATGTTGCGGCGAGACATGTGATTGAGCCAAAATTGCCAGTAGTTGCCCTTCGTGCCCTTGGACTCCCGGACCAATGTTCGTCCTAAAACCAGTCCTGGTAGGTTGAAACAGACGTTGGGTTTTGCAAAGTCCGTTGTAACACATCCAACCAATGGCATTCACACGCCGACTACCTGCTTGCAACTCTGTCTCGACGCCAAAGGGAAGCGTCGCATGCATTACGGCCCAGGGGCTACGCCGCGTTGCACTTTCGGGATTCTCGAGATAATACTCTAAGCAATCGTTAATTCGATGACGCAAAACTAAATCAGTTGATGATAGTCGTCCAACCTCAACGTCCTGTTCGAGCGCATTGAGTTTGACATTCTTAGACTTTGCTGCAGGAGCATCATATGGAAGTTCAGAATGCTCCAATGGGATGTCGTCCTCTGACGCTTCGGCCGATTTTGTCGCTTCCGATCCGCCGGGGCACTCGCCACTGTCTTTGGCTTGTTCAAGGCGTAACTTGCTTAACTCCTTCGAGTCCGGTGACTTTAAAGAGGTGCCCACTTTCGACATTTCTCGTGTCGAGTGGTTAAGATCCGCAGATTCATTCATAGCCCCATCTTCAATTTTACGACGGGCATCGTTAGCCGGAACTTTTGCTACGTTCGAAATCGACTGAGACTCCTTAACCAGCGGCGCATTAGGCTTCTTTTGGCTGTTCAGTGAATTCGAATTGTCTCTTCCATTAGTGGCTGGGGGATCTTGTGTAGCAGCCACCTTCTTCTTGGTTTCAGAATTTGTCGGTTTCGGCGACGATTCTTTGGTGCCGGGCGGATGATATTTGCTTTCCGGCGCCTTATTCTCTGAATTAGGTCTGGCAACAAATCTAACTTTGACTTTCGCCTGTTCGATTGGTTGTGGCGGTCTGTCTTGCGCTTCAACTCGCCGTTGATAGCTGGTATGCGCAATTGCCACCAACAATAAGCAGATCGGCACACAAAAAATCATTGAGCGCGAGTTTGAGAAAAACGTCGAACTGGGCAATTGTCGCAAAGAGTCTCGCAACATTGAGAAAGGCACTTCGTTGAGTCTCGATGTTCTGGGTGAACTGCGACGATTGGGTCGACAGTATATCTTGGCCGCTAAGACATTGGTCGGCAAATGGACCTGCAACTCTGAAGTGCTCGATAGAGTTTCACTACAAACAAATATTTCGCTGAGCGCTCAGCTCGATTTGCTAGCGTAGACCCGGAATCGACTCCATGATGCGCGCGGTCAGGGATGGCCCGGTGGGTTCGGATACATCTTCGCCGTCGAGGAATCGCTTCCAGGATTGAAAATCGCCGCCGTAGTTGCGCCCTGTCATGCGTTGCAGCGAGGAGGCGGCTTGAAATTGTACTGCGGGACTGCGATCGTCCAAAAATTCTCCCAACGCGGCACGGGTGTTGGGGCCATCGAAATTCGCTAGCGCTTCGATCGCTGCTTGACGCACGTGCACGCTCTCGTCCTTACGGGCCAGTTGCAATAGACCGTCGCTGGCAACTTCTGGCTCTTGTTTTTTCCAGGCTTTACAAGCTGCCAGGCGAACTTTTTCGACTTCATCCGTCGATGCCATAGCCAGTGTTTGTTGAGTGTCAGGTGATTTGATGTTAGAGATCGACAACGCGATTTGTGCACGCATCTCAGCACTAGATTCTTTTTCCATCAGCTTTCGCAGCGTCACCGCCCAACGATTTTGATCGTCCGCATTCATGCGGACAATCTGAGCATCAAGGAGCTTTAGCTCCTCGAGTCGATCATTATAAGTTGGCCCCAATGCTCGGTCAGCGGCCCATTGTTTCTGAAAGTACGGATTCGCGCGTTTGAGAGCGTGCAGCGGTCCATCCATACAGCCCAATGAACAGCTCATTACGATCATCAGCCCCATGACGCTGGTCGCGCGCGATCGCAGTTCAATTGCTAGCATGTCATGCCAGATGGTCATCCATTACTCTCCAGCGTGGGCCCTTAGTGGGTATTGCAAAGCTGCGACAGATCTCCACTCAGGAATAGTCTCGAATTAAATTCACGATTTTGGAGGCGGCGAACGCGGTAGCGGAATGCGTCAAGCATTTCGATTGTCTTGAAAATCCTCGAAATCCTGGACGGATTCCGCTACGCTCAGTTCCCGGAATTTATTTCGGGACTATTCTTCATTTGCCAGCAACAAATTCGTGCTTGGGGTATTCCCGTGAGAACCTACTCGATTTTGAACAGTATCATATGAAAGTCGCTGATGCCATCCCGTTTTAAACTAAATAAAAACGCAAAGTGAGAAGTTGAAACCTTTTGCTAGTATCACGCATACTCTCCAGCGTGGGCCCTTAGTGGGTATTGCAAAGCTGCGACAGATCTCCACTCAGGAATAGTCTCGAATTAAATTCACGATTTTGGAGGCGGCGAACGCGGTAGCGGAATGCGTCAAGCATTTCGATTGTCTTGAAAATCCTCGAAATCCTGGACGGATTCCGCTACGCTCAGTTCCCGGAATTTATTTCGGGACTATTCTTCATTTGCCAGCAACAAATTCGTGCTTGGGGTATTCCCGTGAGAACCTACTCGATTTTCAACGGTATCAACGCTGAGTCTGGGCTGTACCGGTGCTCGATTGCGCAACGTATACTAATAAACAAATCAGATCCGTGGCTCACGGGGCGATGCTTGGGCTTGAGGTAATGCATCGTGTTGAACATGGATCTGCGAGTTGGAGGAGTTTTAATCGACCAGAATCCTGTAGCTTGACCGGTGGTTGGTCGATTTTTTTGGGTTGAATTCTACGAGGTCCGCGATGGTTCGTTTCAAAACGTCTTGTCTTACTGTGTGGCTCAACTGTCTGTTTTCGTTGATAGTTGTTGCGCAGGGGACGCAGGTCGAGCTCGGTGACGTGCGAGAGGAACACGTTATGATCCCCATGCGCGATGGAGTACGATTGTCTGCGTACTTGTACTTTCCATCGGGCACAGGTCCTTGGCCAGTCTTGTATGAGCAGCGGTATGCTGACCTCACCGGCAAGGGAACACGCGAGGCAAACGCCCGATTGGCGGCAGCAGGTTACGTTGTTTGCGCTGAGAATTTTCGTGGATCACAAAAGTCCGAAGGAACATGGAACGGATATCGGAATCTTGGATGGGGTGAGCTACAGGACGGGTATGACACGGTTGAATGGCTAGCTAAACAAAGTTGGTCCACTGGCAAGATTGGGACGTTTGGTAGTTCGCAAGCTGGATTTGCTCAAAACTTTCTAGCCGTCGCCGCGCCGCCCCATCTGGTTGCCCAATATATGATCGATACAGGCTTGAGTCTATTTCATGAAGGTTATCGCATCGGTGGAATCACACGTCCCCAGCGTTTTAAGGCCATGGCCGACGTTTGTCGTAATCCGCTCGACAATAGTAAAGTCATGGATGAGTGGAATCGCCATCCTGCGTTCGACGAGTATTGGGCCGCTGAAGACTGCAGCCAGCATTTTGCTCGCATGAATGTACCCTGTTTTACGATTGGCAGTTGGTACGATTTTATGAATGTTGGTTCAATTGACAGCTATGTCGGACGGCAACATCACGGGGGACCATCATCGCGTGGCCGCCAACAATTGCGCATTGGCCCTTGGTTACATGGTGGATATCTAGGTAAGAACAGCGCGAAAGTTAATGAATTGACTTACCCAGAAAACTCGCGATTTGATGCGGAAAAGCACCTGATCCGCTGGTTCGATCATCATCTCAAAGGAATTCCTAACGGAGTCGACCGGGAAGTGGCTGTGCAGTATTACACGATGGGGCCTGTCGGTGAACCGCATGCACCGGGGAACGAATGGCGGGTCGCGTCCGATTGGCCCTTACCAGCACAGGCGACTGCATATTATTTACACGGTGATCGTTCGCTATCGATCAATACACCAGATGAACCCGTGAACGGCAAATTGGGCTCGACTTCCTTCTTGGCCGATCCGCACCAGCCAAATGAGATTCCCGGTCGTGGATTTCCAGGAGCCATGGATGCCAGATCATTTGAGTCGCAGAAAGAAGTGCGGACCTTTACTTCGGAAGTCTTGAGCGCTCCGGTGGAATGGACCGGCAAAGTGAGCGCTGAGTTATTTGTTTCGTCGTCTGCCAAGGACACCGACTTTATCGTTCGTGTCTCCGATGTCTATCCCGATGGACGTTCTATCCTGATAATCGATTACGTTCGCCGCGCTCGCTTTCGTGAAGGATTCGATAAACAAGTGTTTATGGAGCCTGGAAAAATATATAAAGTGGCCTTCGATGTTGGCTGGCTTAGTCAGATATTCGCAACAGGGCATCGCATTCGTGTCACGATTGCCAGCACAGGGGCACCATTCTTCGAGCCCAATTCCAACACCGGTGGTGAATTCACAAACGACTTGCCGGCTGATGCAGTTGTTGCCAAAAATCAAGTTCATCACAACCTTGAACATGCGTCCAAGGTAATTGCGCCCCTGGTTGTCAATCCGCGTTTGTAACGCATGATACATGCTTCCTACAGTGTTAGAATCGTGGCTTTGGTAGGCCGGTTCCGTCGCGACCTGCCAGCGACACGTTTGACAGAGTCGAAGTCGACGAGCAGAATAAGGAAACATATCGGTAAACATCACTCCTAAAAAATCTGGTTATGACGCGGAATTGCGAAGCCAAATAACCAGACGGGACGTTTACTTTAAAGTGTCAGAATAAGTGAAAATTATTGGTAGCAGCAACTTAGCTTGGGAACAGTTCGTATTTCATGTTGGATCGGTTAAGTCGAGCAATTCGAATCGCAGCAAGCAAACGCAGTCGAACTGTGCTGAGTTGGTTGTTGTGTATTTGCGTGTGGCGCGGTCCAATACCTGTCATACACCAACACTCGTTGGAGATAACTGGGGAGGTGTTGGCGAACTGCGAAAATGTCTACCTGCTGCGGCATATCCTTACGTACCACAGTTGTGGTGCAACAGAAAGTACGCCTGGTTGGCATGTACACTTCTTGATGCCAAGAGACTTGTTGCCTTTTTCGTCGGCTGCAGATTGTACCAACGGCGACTCGTTCCATGTCAGTAACTGGGTTGGCATCGACGGTTGTCCGCTCCTTTGTAGCCTCGAATCGACGAAGTATACCGAGCTACAATTCCGCCAACTCCCCTACGGTTTGAAACTTGTGTCACTTCATCACAACTCAGCCAGCCGATGGAAAAATAGTTTTGATAGGCCGCCGGGTTTCTTGCATGTTGGACTCTTAAAATCTGGGACTCATGCGATTCTGGGTGTTGCGCTGTGTTAATGCGCATTCTCTAAAGCCCCGTCTAGTTCATTGTCAACGTCACTTTGGCTTTGAGCCATTGATGCGGCACCTTTGGCCGTACACCGAGCGATCCAGTGTCACTCGTTCGAATTGCCAAATAGCCTCAGATCAAAGAAACACGTGTTTATAAGACTCAGCGCGTGCCACCTGTGGACTTGGATATTCGGTAACGTATTTTCCAATGAGCCCAAAGCAAAGTCGCGACAACTTTCTAGGTTTAATCGCATCCGTTTGACATAACCAATGAGGCCAAATCGTGCGCGTCATAATTCAAAAAATTGTGGGTCCAATCATCGGCCTGTCGCTGATCGTGGGGATTTATTTATGTTGGCACTGGCTGTCAGGAGCCGCTGAGGAATCCCGCGATGGACAGAGCCAAGAAATGGCGGCTCAAACAGTTCGTCATGATGTGGTCTTGCCTCCTGAAAAGCTGGCTGCGGCCAAAATCGAGGTCGCTAGTGTCAGTATTCAAACAGTACAGGCGCAGGTTGTTGTTCCAGGAAGGATCACCTACGACGAAAACCATCACATTGAAGTCCGTTCAGCAGCAAGCGGCATTATCGTGTCAATGCAACACAAACCCGGTGATGTAGTGGCTAGCGGCCAATTGCTGGCGGTCGTCAGCAGTCCTGAAGTGGGTTCAGCTCGCGCCGACCGAGCACGTCGCGCGGCAGAATTGAAATTAGCTGAAACGCAGCACACTTGGGAAGAATCAAGCTTCAAAGGAATTCAACTGATCACCAGTGCGATCCAGGCACGTCAGCAATCTAGTCAAATCCGCGATTCGCTTGGCAACACACCTGTGGGCATCGCGGGCGAGACATTGCTGTCTGCATACTCCAATTTATTATTGACCGAAGCCACGCATTCAAGAATGAGTGGGGTGGCTACTTCGGGCGCCGTTTCTGGACGACTCGTACAGGAGCGAACTGCGCAATATGATTCGGCTGTCGCTACGCTGCAAGCAAACATTCAGCAAACGCTCTTTGACGCTCAACAAAAACTGCAAACCGCCGCCGCCACGCTAGACGATGCGCGGCGCCGATATCAACTTGCATGCCAACAGGTGTCGACATTGCTGGGGGCCATGTCGTTGGAACCTGAGGACGATGTTGCCCTAACAAAGTCATCGGATTTGGCCCTCGTTAAAATCTACGCACCGATAGCTGGTTCGATAGAAAAGCGGTTGCTCAATGAAACCGAGCGAGTTACCGCAGGGGACGGTTTATATGTCTTGGCGGATACTTCGCATTTATGGGTTTCAGCGGACGTACGCGAAGCATACTGGTCCAAAGTTCAAGTTGCTGCTGGCGATGAATTAGCGGTCGAATTGCCAGCATTCAACGATGAGAAATTCTTAGCCAAGATTTATTACATCGGGCGTGAAGTCGACCCATTAACGAATTCCATTCCGCTTGTAGCCTCCATCGACAATTTTAAATCCCGCTTGCGACCAGGGTTATACGCCAAAATCTCACTGCCTGTCAGCCAACCCAAATCCAAGCTTATGATTCCAGAAAGTGCTGTGGCCGAACACGATCACTCGGTATTTGTGTTTCGACCAGCAGCGGCTGACCGGTTCGATCGCGTCGACGTGAAACTTGGTGGAACCCATCAGGGGTTGGTGGAAGTCCAGTCGGGATTGAACGCAGGCGACAAAATCGTCGTGCAAGGCACCTTTGCACTGAAGTCGGAATTGCTACTCGAGAGCGAGGAGTAACAACTGTGTTATCGAGGATAATTGATCTGTCGTTGGAGAACCGCTTGCTCGTTTTTGTTTTAGTAATCCTTATGGCCGTCGCCGGGATGTGGTCGGCTCAGCAACTGCCCATTGATGCTGTTCCTGATATGACCAATGTACAGGTGACCGTGATCACCGACGCTGGTTCTTTGTCTCCGGTCGAAGTGGAGCGTTATGTTACCTATCCTGTGGAATCGGCAATGGGAGGCATTCCGAGAGTCGAAGAAGTGCGCAGCATATCGCGTTTTGGTGTCTCCGTTGTAACGATCGTTTTTGAGGAAGGGACGGACATCTACTGGGCTCGCCAGTTGGTCGACCAGCGTTTGACCACGGCATCGTCGATGATCCCACCTGGATACGGCGTACCCGAGCTTGGACCACTGGCAACCGCCTTGGGCGAGATCTTACAGTTTGAAGTTCGCGGTCCAAAATTCTCCTCGACGGAGCTGCGGACGATCCTCGAATGGGACATTATTCCCAAACTGCGTGGAGTAGCTGGCGTTACTGAAATCAACTCGCACGGCGGATATTACAAGACGTATGAAATCAGGCCGATTCCCGATCGACTAGCCAGTTTTGGAATCAACCTGGAGGAGATCATTCAAGCAATCGAATCGAATAATCGCGCGGTGGGAGGTGGCTACGTAGTCCATCATGGTGAACAGCGATTCATTCGTGGTCAAGCAATTATCGGCTCGATCGACGAACTCAGCCGCATCGTGCTGCGCCGCCAAGGTGACGGAACACCAGTCTTCATCGGAGACGTAGCGGACGTAGCAAATGATGCGCTGACTCGGCAAGGGTGTGTCACGCGAGATACACGCGGAGAAATTGTTACCGGTATGATTATGATGCGCATCGGTGCCAATTCCCGTGAAGTTGTCAGACTGGTCAAAGAACGTATAGCAGATATTCTCCCGACCCTTCCTGTTGGAATTGAGTTGGAAATCATTTATGACCGAGCCAAGTTGATTGACCGCACGTTGCACACAGTTAGCAACAATTTGCTAGAAGGCGGCTTGCTGGTCATGATCGTCCTGCTAGTCATGCTTGGCAGCTTTCGTGCTGGACTGATTACGGCTTTAGCCATTCCCTTGTCGATGTTGTTTGCGACCAACATGATGCACGTCTGGGGAATCACTGCTAGTTTGATGAGTCTGGGGGCGATTGATTTCGGTTTGATTGTCGACTCGTCCGTGATCATGATCGAAAACTGTATGCACCGGCTGGCGCATGCCACTGGCTGGCAACAACGTGCAACCATTATTCGCGACGCAGCTATCGAAGTGCGCAAGCCCACGATGTTCGGTGAACTGATTATTGCCATTGTTTATCTGCCGATTCTGATGCTGGAGGGGACCGAAGGCAAACTCTTTCGGCCTATGGCGTTAACCGTTTTGTTCGCGCTCGGCGGTTCCCTAGTGCTGTCGATGACATTAATGCCGGCGTTGGCATCGATTGCCTTGCCAAAGAAGATCTCTACAGAAGAAGTCGCGATCATGCGGTGGATCAAATGGCTGTACGCTCCGGTCGTACGTTTGGCAATTGATCATCCAATCTTGACCGTGATTCTCGCAATCAGTGTGTTTGGCTTGAGTGTCCCAGTTGCAGCCAACTTGGGAGCCGAGTTCATGCCGCGTCTGGAAGAAGGTGACATCCTGATCGAAGCCAACCGACTTCCAAGTGCTTCACTGGAAGGTGCGATCGAACTTTCGAGGCAAATCGAACAAGTCTTGAAGGAGTTTCCTGAAGTCGACACCGTATTCTGTAAGACCGGCCGACCCGAAATCGCGAACGATGTTATGGGAACCCATCAAACTGACGTCTGGGTGATGCTACATCCTCGCCAAAAATGGCCCAAGAAAAAATCTCGCGACGAATTGGTGGACGAATTCTCTACAGCATTATACCAACGGGTTCCAACGGCAGTCTTTGCGTTTACTCAACCAATCGAAATGCGAGTCGACGAACTCGTGGCTGGCGTTAAGGCCGATGTTGCTGTGCTGGTTTACGGTGATGATCTGGAGGTACTTGCGAGCAAAGCTAAAGAGATTGAACGACTGCTGAAATCTATCCCTGGCGCAGTCGACGTGAAAGCGGATTATCAAGCGAATATGACAACACTGACGATTCAGCCCGATCGTGATGCATTGGCCCGATATGGTCTATCGGCAGAAAGTGTCTTGGATGTGGTATCGGTAATTGGAGGTCGTGAGGTTGGATCAATTTTTGAAGGTCGCGCCCGCTTTCCAATTATGGTACGTTTAGGCCAGCAGTGGCGCGAAGATGTCGAGTTAATTGGTCAGTTGCCTGTGGCGGCGCTGGGAGGAAAGCCAATTTTGCTGAATGACGTCGCCACGATACGTCTTGAAGAGACACCTCCTGGTGTGGAGCACGAAGCCAACCGCCGGCGCACATTTGTCGCAGCCAATGTGCGTGGGCGTGATGTGGCTAGCTTTGTTCACGAAGCTCAACGGCTGGTCACCGACAAATGCACACTGCCACCAGGGTATGAAGTGCAATGGGGAGGGGATTTCGAGAACTTGCAATCTGCCAGTCGACGATTGGCGATTATCACGCCGATCGTTTTACTCTTGATCTTCATCTTGTTGCATACGACATTTCAGTCCTTCACGCTGGCGACATTGATCTTTTTGGCTGTGCCCATGGCTGCCTCTGGTGGCATTTTTGCTTTGTGGGCTCGCCAGATGCCATTCAGTATTTCCGCAGGTGTCGGGTTCATCGCGCTATTCGGCGTTGCTGTACTGAACGGGCTAGTCTGGGTAAGTGCTGCCGAATCGGCACGTCAAACGGGACTGAGTTTGAGACAAGCTACGCAAGAAACGGCATTGATGCGACTGCGTCCGATTCTGATGACAGCCACCGTTGCCAGCTTGGGGTTTCTGCCGATGGCATTGTCGCACGGCGACGGTGCCGAAATGCAACGTCCACTAGCAACCGTCGTCATTGGTGGACTGATGACTTCGACTCTGTTGACGACCTTGGTTGTTCCCGCAGTTTACCCTTGGTTCAGCTCAAACCGGCAAGTCGCAATCATGAAGGAGATTGGCGAATCAGTTGTAACAGACCACGCAGGACCAGATCGTGATAGCTGACGATCCCGAGTACCTGTCGATTGTCGATTACTGGTGCTCGCATAATGGAAAACCGTTCGAGAAGTTTGGCGCAATAGCGAATGTCCATACTGGAATGAACACTCAAGACTGGTTTAGCCATTATCTCATACAGATTCACGCGGTCCGGCGAACGATCGGCACCGAGTACTTTTTTGGCGATATCCGATAACAGCACCAAACCGAACTCATCATCTTCGTCTTTCTTATTCACGATCAAAGCACGAGTCTCGGGATGCTTCATCAGTAATAGAGCCTCCTTCACGGTTAACTTGCCATCCACCATATCGAACTCCCGTTTCATCACGTCCGCAACGCGAACAATCCTCTGCTGACTCATATTTTCTCCTCGACGACTTCGGTAAGCTTTTGGATTTGGTGACTGATACCTACTGCATCTTCGACGTTCAATTGAATCGCGATGCCAGTTCCCGGCTGACTGTCAAATTCTGCCACTTCACAGATTCGTTCTAGAATTGTTCGGCACAAGTGGCTTTCGACAAGGAATAATAAAACCTCTCGCTGGCTTTCAAGTGCCAATCCCAAGAACGATTTGGTTGGTCTCAATCCTTCACCTCGCGCATTGCCGATGATCGTTGCTCCAGTCGCCCCCGCCTCGCGAGCCGCTAGCATGACCGGCTTGGTTTTGTCGTCATCTACGAATGCGATAATCAACTTGAACTGCATCGATTTACTCCTGGTAACAGCCACGCGTAATTAATTCGCTCTTCTGGCGAACCAATGTGCGAGCTGTGCATACCCCATCACCGTAATCATTGGCGGCAAACACGCGAAAGCCACCATACCAAATCCATCGATTGTTGGATCGCGGCCAGGAATTCGACTGGCCAACCCCAATCCCAACGCAACAATCAACGGGACTGTGACAGTGGATGTCGCCACTCCGCCGGAATCGTAGGCGATGGGTATTATTGACTTGGGTGCGTAATAAGTCTGTACAACAACCAAGGCATAACCGGCAAGTATGAAGTAAGGAAGCGGCACACCTGTGACGATGCGAAATGTCCCAATCGCGACGCCTGAACCGACTCCCAACGCCACGGCCAGTCGTAACCCCCATGACTGAATCGCCCCTCCAGAGACCTCTTGAGCTTTCATAGCAACCGCAATTAATGCTGGTTCAGCAATCGTGGTGCTGGTTCCCAAAGAAAAGGCAAACAAGTAAGTCAGGTAGAAATCGGACCAGTGCAAGGCGAGCACCTCAGTCTGTGTGCTGCGTTGTGCGTTCGTGACAAAACCCTTCGTCAGTTGCTCGGCCATGGCTTCTCCGAGCGGAAACAGGGCGATTTCCAATCCTAATAAGAAGGATGCCAGCCCAAGAATCACAAACGCAAATCCCCAAAGCAATCGGGGCAGGTTAGCGATGGGCCGGCGCAGAACTATCAATTGGAACAGGGCAATAATGGACGCGATGGGCAATACGTCTCGTATTGTGTTGACAATCGTCTCGCCAAACATCCACGCGATATTCATCCGTGATGTCTTTCCTATCGCCAAAAAATTCCGAAGACCAGCACGAACAGTATCGGTGTCAACGATGCCAGAGCGATCAAACCAAACCCGTCCAACAAAGGATTCCGTCCACGAATGCTCGATGCCAACCCAACTCCAAGGGCTGTCGTCAATGGTACTGTAATCGTCGAAGTCGTGACTCCTCCCGAGTCAAATGCAATAGCCACGATCGACTTTGGGGCGAACGGAGTAACGAGCATTACCAGGACATATCCACCGATGATCAGGTAGGGGAGCGGCCAACCAGCGATGATTCTTAGCACTCCTATCGAAAGCGCGATCCCCACCGATACCGCCACCGTCGCCCGCAATGACAACGTAAATGACCGCCGGATGGATTCTGAGTCTTGATGCTCATCACTAAATTGGCGCAGCTCGCCCGCCTTATTCGCGATGGCAATCAGCGCAGGTTCGGCAAACGTCGTTCCAAACCCCAGCGAAAATGCGAAAGCGACCAACCAAGGTACGCTTCCTTTCTTCGCAAAATCATGCGCCATTCCTTCTCCCAAAGGAAATAGCCCCATTTCCAAGCCCGCAATAAAAAGTGTTAAGCCAACGGCAACGAACACCACTCCTACTAGAAGCTGGCCGACATTTGCTAGCGGTTGCCGAAACACCAATAATTGAAAAATGACGATGACCAGCACGATAGGCAAGAGGTCTCTCAGACTCGACCAAGTTGCCCCGAATACTCGTGTGACAAGCTGCATGGTTCTAGCTAGTACCAATATTTCTCACTTTCTTTGGCTCAGATAAAATCGATGAACCGATCTCGCCTCTATCGCGTGGCAGTTTAGTCCGCTAGAAAAACTGCCCTCGGTTTGAATGCGCATGTGTTTGCCACATACCACCGCAGGAAGTGCTAATTCGCACAATCACGAGTCTGCTGAGCACGTTAAATCGGCGAAATACACTGCCAAAACAATACATACTGGCAGTATTGACCTAAAAGCAGTTCGCGTTCCATACGCACCACAAGTCCAATTCAGCCGACTGCGTGAACGATGTGAATAATTGACAATGAAAGATAATTCATGACGATTTGCTCGGCGGTCCAGTTTCAACCGATTATCAACATGCCGAAGTGGAAAGCTTCGTGCTTTCCACTTTCGGTGCATTGATATACGGTGCATTGATAGATGGCAAACGCTATTTCAGCAACCACTCAACTGCTGACTGAGCTCGCATAGCCGACGAGCCTGAATACGTGGTAAGGCTTTCCATTGGGTAGACATCGCGAATTAACGAATCGCTCCCTTCGCCAGCCAACCATAATGGATGTGGTGCTCCCAAGGCGATCATGCCCGGTAGATCAAGGTACTTGGAACCGCCGGGTAAAAAATTTGGGTCACGATAATCAAGCAACTTACCGAACCTAAAACCGGCGGAATCGACCGCGGCTTTGTTGATGGCATTCCCTGCGAGAGCGCGTGCAGCAATCGCAATAGGACCGACACCGTCCAGTCCAACTAAACTGATCGATGAAGGACTTGGATGCGCAGCAATCTTTGCGGTTCGCAGAAAATGAACAACAGATAACACGTCATGGGTGCGCTGCGCAAAAAGAGAATGGTTGTACCCCAGAGTATATCCCGCGAACTCCCGTTTATTGGCAACGGTTCGAGTCTGTTTGATCGATTGACCGTCACTGAGAAATTCGCCTTGGAACAATAGATCGACTCCGACGACAGTCGCACCACTAGCAACCAGTTTCGCCACAGCCGGTTGCAGACTGCCGTCACTGGAAAACATCCCCGCTTTGCCAGCTTGATCCAACCAAACTACCGCACGCCCATTCCATGTTTTTGGATACAGCCATGTAACAGGGAGCTCTTCGGAATACGTCTTGTTGTGCAACAAGCCAGTCATTTCGACGTAGGTCCCACGATCGTGTTTGACTTTCAATTCCCAATCAATATCTCCGGCCTGTGCTAAACTGCGGCCAATCAGGACCGCGTGTGCTCGACCTATATCGTTCTGCAAGTTTCCAGATTTGACCGCTGCACGCAGTTGATGTTCCGCATCATCGGTCAACCATTTCAGCAATTTCCTTTCGAACTGAGGATCGGCCGCAGGTGGCGCCGGATGATCTTTACCCCATACGGTCAATTGGTCTTTGGTCAACGGTTCGAAATCTCGCTCGATCACAGGTTCATTGTGACCAAGTTTGAAGTGCTTGTTTAGCCAAGTGTAGAACGCCGATCGGGAAACCGCATTGTAATTGTGTGGGAAATGTTCGCCTCGTTGTAACATGACATTGTTCGGGGCACCCATTAACGTGTACAACTCTTTGATCTCTGGAAAGCCTTTGGTGGCCATTTCCTTGGTCCAATCGTCGGCGGTAGTCATGCCCTGTGGCTTGGGCGCAAACAGAGCCGCGAATTCAATATTCCCGGTATCCACGCGGAGGAGACTAGCGTTCTCGCATGTACACCCACCCTGCATAGCCGTACTCACCATAACTGCGGGAAACGACAATTGGAGGCGAGGATCCACAGCGGCTAACAGCATCGTCTGAGTTCCGCCGCCACTGGCGCCGGTCATGGCAATGCGACTTGGGTCTACTTCCGACAAGCTCAAAACAAAGTCCATAGAACGGATCGAATTGAGTGTCTGCAACCCCATAATACTTTGCAGATGAGCTTCGGCCTGAGGGCTGAAGAGCCCCCAGTTCTCAAGCGTATTCATCTCCGGTCGTTGCTTGTCGAAACGATGTACAACTTCTCGAGGTATTTGTACAGAATCCGAATCGCTCAACATGTCCCACTGCCATACGACACACCCCATGCGAGCCAACTGGACGCACATCGACTGAAATCTGCTATGTCCGCCGCGAACAAATCGTTCTTGACCTGTTGAAATCTCACGCATCAACGTGGTATCGCTTTCGTACGATAACCGAGCGTCTTGCCAATGCCCGTGCGAAAAAAGCACCGCCGGTACCTTTCCTGTTACATGTTTGGGACGATACAAATTACCCGTGACGTAGAAACCAGGTACGCTTTCGAAGTACACTTTTTCAATCGTGTATTCCGGGAAATCGATCTTACCGTGAATGACAGCATTTAGAGGTGTCTTAGTAGGCATTGGCCACAACCCCTGCGAAACCAATACCTGCCGCCGCACGTAATCGGCGCGCGCCTCCCACTCGGCTTTCGATTTGGGGACCTTAAATGGAAAGTAACCATTCAAATCCTTGGGTGGTTGCAATCGTTGGTCTTTCGGTTGTGAGCCAGCAGGCAAGGCCACGGGGACAACTGACCAAGCACACCTCGCCGAAACAATTACAAAAATCGCAACCCAAATAAACTGATTGA
>CAZVBC010000035.1:0-28343 GCA_964625155.1 uncultured Pirellulaceae bacterium | reverse complement strand
ATTTTGCAGCGAATCAACGCTAAAACGATCAACTCAAACTGCCGCGCAGCGGCTTACTTGAACAAAGTGATGCAACGGAGCGGCGGTGGGGACGTATCCGACAACGCCGAGTCAACTCCGACCGCCCGCTGATCGCCGGCAACTACTATGAAGTCCTGAGTTTGCAAGTGGCGGGCGCCATCGAGAACTCTCACCCCGGTTAGTTTGCAATACGATTTATCCGTTAAAAATGATCACGGCGCCTTTTATTAACGTGACTTTAGAGTACTTGCGTTTGTATGCGAACAATGACTGATCCAATTCAACCTTGCATAAAGGGCAACCACATTGATTACGTTGGTACGGATTCATGTCTTTCTCCTATCTTCGATCTTGTTCTCCTCACCCGGGCTTGCGGGCATCGTCTTGACTTCTGACTACGGAAGCACATTTCGAGTGTTGAACGAAACCAACGGCACATCTGCGGAAATACCCCGGCAGTTTCTTACTCCGTTTTTCTCGGCCGCAGACTTTCGAACACCAAATCAACTATACGGACTTCAGGGGTTTTCGCTGTATCGGGTTGACTTTCAATTCAATGCTAGCTCCTACTCGTTTCAGGAGGTTCGAAGACTCTCTTCAGGTACTGATGCGCTCGCGTTCGCTCCTAACGGTGACTTATACGTCTACAACAACAGTGGACGTATAGGTCGCGTTGACATCAATACTGGAGTTGAGACGCTCGTACCCCTAGCACAGGTCAATGGAAACCGAGTCTTCTTTCAGGCAATTGATTTCTCTCCGACGGGGCAACTATATGGTGTTGACTCGAACGCGCTTTATCAAATCGACGCCGTAACCGGTGGCGTAACGCGGATCACTCCAGCGGGAGTAAATGCGATACCAATGTCCATTTTCACTGAGTTCGACTACGGTGAAAATCACACGTTGCGAGCGATCACATTTGGAGAAACGGTCTGGAAAATCAACCTTAGCACTGGCCTTGGTTTCGATCCGGTTGTGTACTCTGGATCAACGTTTTCATCGCTTGCTACATCGGCGGTTCCGGAACCGTCTTCATGTTCTCTTATAGGCAGCTTTGCGCTACTCGTTCTCACACGAAGGCTGCGACGCCGAACCGGACGCGGACGCACATTTAAAGGATTAGATTCTGCGGTGAACGAAGTGGGCGGGCCTGGAGGCGGAGAGGTTGTCTAACGGGAACGAGCTAGACTAGATCAGCGAGCCTAACCGGCTAGCAATAGCGATTCGAGGAACTATTGCGCGAGCTTGGCAAGCTCACAGCTTGCCAAGCGTGCCAACGGAGAAAAGCTCACTTCAACTCAATGGTGAAGTTATTCGCACCGCTTTCGGAAACGGTTTGTTTAAGTGGGCTGCGAGTAGGATCGGCGTAAATTGGTGGGAGCATGTCCTTGGCCCCTTGTTTAGCGTCTTTGGCAGCGAGCGCCATTGCTTTGGCGTAAGCGGCACCTCCTGCTTCGGGATCGGCATTTGCATTGCCGTCCTGTGCGGCATCGGCTCCTTGAACAGCACCTTTGTCAAGTTTAACAACCGTGACGGTGTGATTTCCAGGAATCGCGCCATCATTGGCGGTATAAGTGGTCAAGGTGAATTTGCCTGACGAGTCGGTGACTCCGGAGGCTACGCGAGGAGCTCCTTCGCCGTGAAAGCTGACAGTCGCAGCCTCAACTGCTTTACCGTTATGCGTGACTGTACCAGTTACCGGCACGCGTTTAGGCAAACCGTCTCCACCGCAACCCAAAAAACTGAGCGAAAAGGTTGATAAGGCAATGCAGAGTAGGTTCTTATTCGTAACACTCACATCATGTTCCTTTATTAGTGAACCGAATGGGAAAAGAAAAACCTTGGCTGCAAAGCTGCACCAAGGTTTAGGTTGAATCTGATTTCAGGGATGACTACTGGCCGATGGCTGACATGTCAACCACTTGACCGTCGGCGCGTGCTCCCAATCTCTGGTAGGTAACGTAATCCACAGTCTGGCTTATGAAGTGTACCGAACCGTCGCACAAAACAAATTGAGCACCGCCGACGTGCTTGGATTTAAATCCTTGAGATGTCATCCATACGTCGAAGCTGTTGCAGTTTCGTGTGCTGGCATTCAGCGGGTTTGGACTACCTCCCGGCTCGCCGCGGCAAGTATTGTAATTGATTGGAGGAATCGTGCTGGTCCACAAAGCGTTACCATGATGCCAGCCATTGTTATGGTGGTCAGCACAGTTCGGGCGAATTTCTCCCAACGCTATGGTATTGGATGTTCCGTCGGAAAGATCGCCGAGTTTAGCAGCCCAGTTGAAGCGAGAAAAAACGCCGGAAATGTTACTGGGAGTATTTGAACTGCCATGACCTGTGGGGCCGTTGATGTGCGTCGGGTACAGCGTGCAAGACTGAGTTTGAGCTGGCATTGCTTGCGAGCCCATGGAAACACCATAGTTTCCGACAGCGATGTCAACGCGAGAAGGTGGATCACTTGGGCAAACAAATCCAGCGATCTGTCGTTCGCGAGGGCGAACTCCGGCGAATACGGAGCCAGCAGGTTGAATCTGAGCGAACCAATCTTCAACATCACGTTCCATAGGAATTGCGTTAAAGAACGCGCCCTGTTCCATGAAGGGCAACAGCTTTACTAGCTGTGATCCTTTGCGCCACAATCCTGCACTCCAAGGTTGTGCGTTGCCTCCGACTGTGTCTGCCGCCCAAGGCACTGACGCGGTTCCGCCTGGAAATCTCTTGAAAGTGTCATGGTAATTGTGCAATGCCAAACCAAGTTGCTTCAAGTTATTGCTGCATTGCATGCGTCGAGCCGCCTCGCGTGCAGACTGGACTGCTGGAAGTAACAAGCCGACCAAAACGCCGATGATGGCAATAACAACAAGAAGTTCAACCAGAGTAAAACCCCATGGTTGCCGCCGATGTACCCTCATTTCATAATCCTCTAAGTAGAAAAGAATCACTGCCAGCCCAATAACAAATTGAGCAAGTCTGGCTATTTTAGATTAATGCTCGTATAGATTTGAGCAAGTTCATAGTGTCGTGTCAAACGCCCTTTGATTCCTTTTCTGGCGGAATCTGCGATATTGTCGCCTCAGTATTAAGATTTTGCTGAGGTCTCATTCCCCGTATGTTCGGTTGATTGCAATGGAAGAATGTAATGAAATCTAGATGGCTTCTCCTGTTGCTTACCGCAGTCGCAATTTCCGCAGTACTTGCGTGGGGATTCTCGTGGTGGTCCGACAGCACTCCGAAATCGTATTTTCAGAGGGGGCTCGAAGCATATCGAGCGGGAGAATTCCCTACTTTGGCCAGTCAAGCTGCGTTATTGAAAGACGAGCCTGGATTTGAACCCCAATTTCATTTACTTCTTGGGCTGGTTCTCTTCCATTCGAATAAACATCGTGAAGCACTGGAAGAACTGGCTAAATCTTTGGGCGATCATGACACAACTCCATTGGCTTTAGCGATTTCCGGTGAGATCCTCTACAACGGAGGACAGTATTTGGATGCCGAAAGAATGCTGAAGGCTGCAGTTCAAGTAAAACCGGACATGGTGGATGCACATCGGTACTTGATTGCCACCTACTATGACCTTGGAGCTATGGACAATGCGTTGGTACATATTGCTAGAGTCCAAGAACTGGCTCCCGACGACATCCGCCCCTGGCGTTTAGAAGGGTTGATACTGAAAGACTTTGAGAAATATGATGAAGCGTTGGCTGCCTACCAGCAAGCACTGCTGCGAATCTCAACAGTCCCTACAGAAAATGAGATTCGGGTTGAAGCCGCCGAATGTTTGATTCAATTACGGCGCCACGAAGAAGCACTAAAGATGTTAGAAACTGTTACAGTCAATGCGGAAGTATTGGCTCAAAGGACTGAATGCCAGCTCGCATTGGGGCACGATCAGGAAGCCGAAACCAATTTGCGCGAAGGGCTCAAACTCAGCCCCAATGACCTGAGGCTGCTTAAGACTGAAATATCGCTATTACAAGAAAAGAACATGCAGGTTGACGCCGTCAATAAATTGAAGTTTGCGATTGAGCAGCATCCATTCGATTTCAATTTACGTTCGATGGCCATGCTGGCATACCAGAAACGTGGTGAAAAAGAGCTGGCGGATATGCAGCAAGTTAAAATGACGGAGCTACGAACATTAAAAGACCAATTTGCTGCGTTACATATTAGGGCGATTCAAAACCCGATTGACGTGGAGTCCAGGGTCCAATTGGGTGAAGTTGCTCAGCGGCTAGGGATGCGCGATGCAGCCGCCAATTGGTATAAAGTCGCATTAGGTATGGCGCCAGATCATCCATTGGCGACTCAAAGGTTGCAAGAGCTTTTATCAGCGCCTCAAAACTGACGTAAACGATGAGTATAGTTGGTCGCATAGTTTCTCGATTAAGGCTGGCAAGCGTATACCGCATCAATCCCGCTGGACACGCACTTTGGTCGGCTTATCTTGCTTTTTCCATTTTCATAATTTCCGGGACAATGGGTTGTCGCCGTGAAACGACAACAACTCCAAGTCTTCCGCCAATCACAAAACAGCTTGACTCAGCATCGGTTGATACTGCTATCGATGAATCGCGCGAGGCTCCAGGTCGATTTGTGATCGATGATGTTGCCGCAGAATTGGGAGTCGATGCTCGCTACGAAAATGGTGAAAACGCCGAAGTGTTATCGATCGTAGAATCGCTGGGGGGTGGAGTAGGCATTCTAGATTTTGATCAAGATGGTAGGCTCGATATCGCACTGACCGGTGGAGGTCAGTTTGCTGACCAAAGTACTTCAGGGTTACCTAATAGCCTGTTTCAGAATCAGGGTGCGAAGTTTCGCAGCATTGCTGGAAAAGCAAGCTTCAATGATTGCGAGTTTTATTCTCACGGTGTGTGTGCGGGAGACTACGACAACGATGGATTTCGCGACCTATTGATCACTGGCTACCGCGGACTGGCTTTGTTTAAAAACATGGGTGATGGAACATTTCTGCGCCAAGTGGCTGAGGGGTTTCCCTCGCAGCCATTGTGGTGCAGCAGCGCCGCATGGGGAGATTTCAATCGAGACGGCAACCTCGACTTGTATATTGCACGTTATGTCAATTGGTCTTTCGAAAATCATCCGATTTGTAGCAGTTCCAAAAATGGGCAACGTGATATCTGTCCGCCGAAATCGTTCGAACCACTGCCCGATATGTTGCTGTATAGCGATGGGAAAGCTGGTTACATAGATGTTTCCAAAGAATCGGGGTTGCGATCTGACGGCAAAGGTCTTGGAGTGCTTACGGCGGATGTGGACAACGACGGCGACTTAGACATCTATGTAGCGAACGACACGACCGACAATTTTCTGTATCTCAATGATGGAGTGGGTAAATTTGAAGAGGTCGGTTTGAAGCACGGTGTCGCGGTGGATGATCGTGCGTTGCCGAACGGCAGTATGGGAATTGCCGTATGTGACTACGATCAAAACGGCTGGATGGATTTGTGGGTGGCCAATTACGAGCGCGAGGCATTTGCTTTGTATCAAAACCAAGGGCAAGGGCAATTTACCCATGTCAGCCGCAGGACAGGAGTAACCAGCTTGGGAGGGACGTTCGTAGGCTTCGGCATTGAGTCAGTTGATCTCGACATGGATGGTATCCAGGAAGTCGTGGTGGCTAATGGACACGTTATTCGCTATCCCAGCGCCGCGCCGCGCAAACAACTGCCATTGCTTTTGTCTCAAGCCAATGGGCGATTTACTCGGGAGGGTTTTCCAAAAGGAAACTACTTTGCACGACCACAAGAAGGTCGTGGATTGGGGACCGGAGATCTGAATGGTGATGGGAGGCGAGACATCGTGATTTCTCACCTCAATAGCCCTGTTGGATTGCTGATTAATCGCACACCTACAAATAACACCGCGATCGCCGTACGTCTGATCGGAACTTGCTCAAATCGTGACGCAATCGGAACGCGAGTGGCCATCGAATGTGGACAACAGAGAATAGTTCAGCAAATAACTGGCGGTGGGAGTTACTTGTCCACGAGCGACAATGCGATTCAAGTCCCGATTGGATCAAATCGTCACGCTAAGATGACGATTTATTGGGCCAATTCCAAAGATGTTCAGACGGTCGATCTAGAGGTGAGTGATCCCAATGGCGGCGAGGCTAGGGTTGTGACGATTGTTCAGCCGAATGGTGGCTCAGCTACGAACGATTGATGGATCGCCGCCGAACTTCTGCGGTGATGGATCGGCCCCTTGAGTCGGTATGCCGGTTGTTCCACAATGGCTGGCAAATCGGGAGGTTGCTTTTCTAATGGAAAAATCCAATGGACAAAAGATGATTACAGCTCAGGCAGCGGCTGCGACTATTCGAGAGCTTGAGTTTTCACACGTAGTTTGGATTCCAGACACCTTGTTTGGACAATGGGAAAAAGCTCTGTTGGAATTGCCCTTGCATCTAATTCGAGTTTGTCGCGAAGGAGAAGCTTGGCCGTTGGCGGCGGGCTTGTGGGCTGGAGGTGCAAGGCCGTTAATCATCATGCAGACAACAGGTCTATTCGAATCTGGAGATGCTCTTCGTAATGTGGCATACGATCTCAAGTGTCCGTTGTATGCTTGGATCGGAGTGAGAAACTGGTTGAATCCCAACTCACCTGATTCCGCTCGTCGATTTGCTTGTCCGCTGATTGATGCTTGGCAGCTCGATCACGTTTGGGTGGAGCATGACGATCATTTTGAGAACTTAAAGCAGCACTATGTAGCTTGCCAAGCGAACGACACGTTGGGAGTCGCGCTGGTTGCCGAGGGAGCCGGATAAAATGCGGGAAGAGCTCGGAAGTGGATACAATCGTCTGTCATGTGAAGAACTGCTTGGGTGGTTAGCTCATGTTCGGCAAGAGGACGAAATCGTTGTAACCAATCAGATGAGCGCTCGCATTTGGCCTACGATGTCGCGGCACGAGTTCGATTTCAACTATCTATCTTCGACGATGGGAGGTGCCGTGCCATTGGCGCTAGGGATGGCACTGGCAAAGCCGCATTTGCACGTTACTGTGTTGTCAGGCGACGGTTCGCTGCTGATGAATCTCGGTTCGTTGACGACTGTCGTGGCTAGTCGAGCCACAAACCTGAGCGTGATATTGTTGGATAACGGATTGTACGAAGTCACGGGTGGGCAACCCACTGCGGGCTCAATCGCTCACGTTGATTACGTGGGACTCGCCAAGTCGTCTGGCTTTGAGCAGGCGATGGAAGTTGCCAGCTTAGATCACTGGAAGCAGTTATTGGCTCGCCGGCGCAGCATCCAAGCAGCTCAGTTTTATTGGCTAAAAGTCGGCCGC
This sequence comes from uncultured Pirellulaceae bacterium, assembly GCA_964625155.1. Classification (GTDB taxonomy): domain Bacteria; phylum Planctomycetota; class Planctomycetia; order Pirellulales; family Pirellulaceae; genus Aureliella. The sequence continues at coordinate 21,000 of CAZVBC010000035.1, read as the reverse complement.
ATCTCACCTTCGACTCCCCGTGACGCTTCAACCAAAGTGGATGTTCAACTTCGCAAGTTGCGCGCGAGCCTGAGCGATGTTCCATAAGCCAGGCCATGTGCATCGAGAGTAGAGCAGATTAAAGGGAGCATGTTGCGTTTTTGCAACAATCTAAATTCTCGTGTTTTCCCTAGGGCGCTATGCAGTTCTGCGCAATCTTTTAACCGCAAGAAGAAGTCGGCTGAACACGACTTGAATGGCGGGAATTACAAAGATTTTAGCGAGTTTGTGCGTCCAGCACGTGCTTTGTGACGTAGGGTTGAAATAAGCGAACAAGTCTCAGCCAGGCCGATTAGCGTATCCGGCAAGATCAATGCTGGATCGTATTGACCAGCAGTTCAGCGCGAACTGAAGGTCGCGATGAGCTGTTCAGTGTGTGCCCGCGAGCTGGCTGTGAGCGATAAAAAACTGGAACCCTAAGACCGCGCATTCACTTGAGGATTTCTGAGATGAGCAAATCCCAACAGAACCACATTTTCGGCTCAGTGAGTCGAGGATTAAGGTACAGCAAGAGCAGTTGCTCCGGTGCAACTTTGCGCAGTGGAACGGCGGCGGTCGAGACTGCAGTTACGTTGCCACTGCTGGCTGTGCTGGTATTCGGATCAATCGAATCGGCGAACGCAATATTTATGCGTCAGTCGTTAGAAGTTGCGGCTTACGAAGTGGCGCGAGAAGTGACGCGTCCGGGAGCAACTCAAGCGATCGGCGTTACTCGCGCGCAAGAAGTTCTGTCTGCACGTGGGATCGCAACTTATTCGTTGCAAATATCGCCAACAATAACTGCAACCACTCCCAGAGGAACGGAGATTAGTGTGACGGTATCGACGAATGCTGCTGCCATTGGCACGGGCCCACTTCGCTTTTTCAAGGACAAACAACTTCAAGCGCAAACGTTCATGGTAAGACTTTAGTAACTGTGCGAAACGGGAAACTAGTCACTTCAATTTGCAGGCACTGGAATTGGCTGGCTGACAGGTTGAGCGCAGCGTTGCAATGCCATCGATTTTCCCGAAGTTCCGATATCATTCGAGGAATTACATCATGATCTTCTCTCGTGAATTGGTCCGCCATAAGACGAGGTCTGCGGCTCGACAAGGAGCAGCGCATTTTCTTATTGCGGCTATGTTGTTTACGTTTGTCATCACTGCTGCATTAACTGTCGATTACTCATATATGCAGCTTATTAGAACTCAACTCCAGTCGTCTGCGGACGCGGCTGCCAAGGCGGGAGCCGAAGCGTTATCGCGTACCGAGGATCCGGCGGCAGCCCGCAGCGCGGCGATTGCCTATGCAGCGAAGAACAAAGTCGGCGGCAAACCTTTTTCGATTACGGCACAAGATGTGATCATTGGTCGCGTTTCGGCTGGGGCAGATGGCAAATGGCAGTTTTCGGAAAATGGATCACCGGCGAATGCGGTGCGCATCAATGGAAGGGTTGCAGAAACCGCCGCGCACAAGGCGATTCCACTTTTCTTTGCGCCCGCAATTGGCCATCAGAAATTCTCTACTACGGCGCAAGCAACTGCTGGCCAACAAGAGGTCGAAGTATGTTTGTGCTTGGATCGTTCGGGGTCAATGTTGTTTGACATGTCGGGAGCAGACTGGGTCTACCCGACTGGCAATCCAATGCTCTCGGGATTTACGGCTTGGGGAGACGTTTGGCGAAACCACCTTTCTCCACCCCATCCCACTGCAAGTCGGTGGGCGGTTTTGCGCGACTCAGTAGATCTATTTTTATCAGAAGCTGCGACCTTTTCCACTCCGCCGCGCGTTGCTTTGGTAACGTGGGGAACTGACTATACGATGCCTATTTCTCCGAATACGTTTTATCCATCGTCAGCAGTCGACTTTTCACTGCCCGCATCGTCGACCAGTAGTTCCACCAACTTCTCAGGTGTTCGCAGTGCGGTTTACGCCAGAAACACGATTCCGATGATGGGAGGTACCAACCTATCGGCCGGACTCGATCGGGCTGTTAGTGTTTTGAAGGGGACGAACAGCAAGTCGCTTTCCGGAAAGGTTATTATTCTTATGACCGACGGCCAGTGGAATGATGGGCGCCATCCATCGCTTGCCGCCACCGACGCGCGAGCGGCTGGTATTACTGTGCATGTAGTCTCCATGTTGACCGCAGCCCAAGCGGATTTGCAACAAATTGCTGATATTACCGGCGGAAAATACTATTGGACCACTAATCAGACTCAGCTTCGGGCGGCTTTTCGTGAGCTGGCGCGTCAACTGCCAGTTGTCATCACTGATTAGAAGATGGTTCGGGAGCATTCGGGATGACGATTCGGATACCTCGCAGAAAGAGCAGAAAACGCCAAGTGTTTCCCGGCAAGGTTGGGGCACCTGGCGCGAGAAACGGTACGGTTACCGTTGAATTTGCACTGGTTGCTCCAGTCTTGTTTGTTCTATTTTTGGGCTCCATAGAGATAACGCGACTGAATTTTATTCGCCACACTGCCTCGAATGCCGCGTACGAAGGTGTTCGAAAAGCGATTGTACCGGGTGGCAAAGCGGCTGATGCTGTGGCTGCGGCCACAAACCTGTTGAATGCGGTGCGCTGTGGAAATGGCGCGACCGTAAACATTGCGGAAACAGCTACACAGATCACCGCAACAGTACGCATCCCGGTTAACCAAAATTCATGGGGAATCGGACGATTTTCTGGAGGAATGACGATTCAACAATCTTGTACGATGGCACGTGAATCACCTCAGGGATGACGGCGCCTGGCCGCAATAGCAACTTCCTTATCTGATCTCTGTTGCAAGGAAGTCGCCGTGATTTTCGGCGAGCAAAAACTTGCATATCCATTGAGAAAATATCACTGCGGGATTAGCATCTTATAGTTGATGCACAGTGTTCTACGTTAGTTTTTTGACTAGCGGATGTCACATGGAAGTGTGACACACATGGGTTATCAAAGATTCTATTCCCAATGCTCGAGTTGGATCGTCCACATGTCTTTTCGTAAGCACTTATTTAATTGTCTCGGATTGATTGTTCTGCTCCAGAGTTATTGTGTATTGGTTCCTACCTGTAGCGCAGGAGTCGTCTACTCAGAAGCGGTGAATGGTCAACTTTCGTCGGACAGCAACAACCCGACGAACTTGGGAATCTTTACTTTGGGTGTGAATAGCGTTTCTGGCAGCGTAAACTTCATTGGGCCTGGAGGCTCGAACGATACGGCAGATATTTTCACGTTTCGGATTGAAGCAGGCACGGTCTTGCAATCGATCATTCTGGCGAGCTATTCCAGTCGCAGGACGATCGAAGGTGGCACCGAACCAGCACCCGGGAACATGTTTCTAGCAATTGATGATAGTGCAGTTTTTGGATATACCAAGGAAGAAATTAATGCGGGCAATCCACCGGACCTATCCAGGATTCTGGGTGCCAGTGTCGTTGGGGATTTGAATCCAAATCGTGTTGGAACGGATATCTTATCTGTGTTGGCCAGTAGCGCCACAAATAACACTAGCCCACCACGTTCGTTTTCAGTACCGTTACCTGCTGGTTCGTACTCAATCTATATTCAGGAAACTGGCCCATTATCGACATATTCGCTGAACTTCAATGTGGTGGCGGTGCCTGAGCCGTCGTCGTTAGTTTTGTTTGGAATTGGTGCGAGTGTGGCAACAGCAGTCCGGTATCGCCGACGCAATCGAGCCCAGTGAGTCAATCTTGCCACAATTCATGGATGTACAGCCTGTTCAAGGAATCGATCGCCAAGCTATCGGAAGGCTTGCACCTTCACCAACCGGAGCGTTGCATTTAGGCAATGCTCGGACGTTTCTACTGGCATGGCTGAGCATCAGGATGCAATGTGGGAAATTGATTCTGAGAGTGGAGGACATCGATTCTCCTCGCGTGAAGCCTTGGGCTCATCAAGCGACTCTCGATGACTTGCGCTGGCTGGGTTTGGATTGGGACTATGGTCCAGATGTTGGCGGCCCACATGGACCTTACACCCAAACGCAGCGAGCCGATATTTACCAGAAGTTTATCGCAGACTTTAGCAAATTCGACTGGGTTTATCCTTGTATTTGCTCAAGGGCTGAAGTCGCACAAAGCGCGAGCGCGCCTCACGAAACTGTCGATGGACCGATTTACCCGGGTACATGCCGAGAAAGAACACGCCATGATTCTGAATTGCAGAATCGGGAGTTCGCGTGGCGCTGGAGAGCTAGCAATATTCCGTTTACGATTCACGACTGGTTGAAGGGCTCGATCACGCGATGTGTGGGCAGCGAACTCGGTGACTTTGTCGTAGGCCGAAGCAGCGGTTGGCCTGCTTATCAACTGGCAGTTGTTATCGACGATTATATGATGGGTGTGACGGAAGTCGTTCGCGGCGATGACTTACTCGCCAGCACTTTTCGTCAACTTGATATACTTCAACGACTCGACTGGCCCGCGCCACAATATGCTCACGTTCCATTGATTGTCGGAGCGGATGGTCGCCGTTTAGCCAAACGTCATGGAGATACGCGCGTAAGTCATTTTCGCGAATTGGGAATAACGAGTCGGGCAATAGTCGGCTATCTTGCATGGACGTGTGGCCTAATCGAATCCCCAAGGCCACTTGAACCCCAGCAGCTTCTTGGGTGCCTTGACTGGAGTCGCATAAAGACTCATGCGACCACGTTTGATCTGCAGAAAGAAATCTCAATTTTAAAAGAGCTTTCATTCGCAGCTCAAAACTGACCGAATAAATCGGCATAGACAGAATCCCATAACCAACAGGGCTAGCCTTTGCAAATTGCACGTCCAGTCAGACGGGCTCGCGGTTAAGCGATGTCGCGGCAAGTACAGCGTACAATAATCGAAGGTGGCGATGTCCAAAATGGTTGTTATCAAGAAAGAGCTTTTTCGATTCGCTGTATCAGTGCCTGTTCGTTGGCGCTGATACTTGCCAAGCCAAGAAACCCTCCAGCAGCCTCTGCCACATCGCGTACCTGCTGGGTGACTTCGCGTTTCAATTGGGATTTGAGTTCCCCAGCAAGAGACTGGGATAACGAGCGAGCATATTCAATCCAAGTTTCAAATAACTCGTTGGACGGCCGGTTTAGCAGCCATGCGGCAAGAAGTTTTCCGGCTGGGTCATTCTCGTCAATTCCGCTATTCTTTGCAGCCTTCAAGACCGCTTCCCGTTCGCTATCGTCCAGCCGCTCATCAGCCCAAGCGACAGCAACAAGTGGAACCAAGCGGAAAGCCGCAAGCGTCTCTACAGAGATCTTTTTGGAGGCAATTGCTGTTGCCAATGCTTCATCTCGAATTCCGGTTACTCGTTTAATGCCTTCCGCGCGTTCAGTTACCTCCATTTTTGAGCGCAGGTTCTCGACCAGCTTCTGATCCACCTCGTTAAAGAAGCGTTCCTCCAACTTGAACCACTGATTGGGAGATTGTTCTGGCATTTTGACACCTTGTCACTACTTGGAAGCAAACTAATGAGCATAAGTAGAAAAAGCACTAACGGTTCCACGCTCATGCCGTTCGACATAATTAGGACAATTGGAGCTTTCCCTCTACATCCTGGACTTTCATCGTATCATAAGCCGGATGTTGGGCGTGACAACCGGGGTTCTGCCACTAGCATCTGCGACACGACTGCGCGATGGCCAAGCTTTCAAAGTAGTTCAGGGCAAAATAGACTCGTCGGCATTCCGGATTGGAGCATCAAAGAGGAGGAGAAATGGACCGTGGCCACTGCGCCCAAAATATCCTTGCTTTGTCTGTGCTGCAGTTTACCTAAACTGCAGTTTTCAGAAAACGAAGCACAGATCGCATGGTAACGCGTGGTATTTGGTCCTGCTGAAATGCTTGGTCTTTTCGACAAGACCTATACGATTTGACTGAGCTTCGTCGAACTAGTTGGAAAACGATCGATGCGCGCTCCAACAACTTCTTCAGCAAGCGTCAGGTATAAATCGCCGACCGTGCCAGTAACGCGTGTATGGCGACCCGTTTTCATACCTCCTGCATGTCCGGCAGCAATCATGGCGAGCCCAGCATTTTTGTGAGCATTTGCCTCAGCATGCTCGTGGACGTACAGTGCACAAGTATGGTCGAGCAGAGTACCTGATCCCTCAGGAATCGATTTCAATTTGGACAAGAAGTACGCAAATTCTTCAACGTGCCAACGACAAATATCGCGCATCATGCGCTGACCTTCCGGAGTCTCGACCCGTCCATGAGTGTATTCATGATGACGTTGGTAGGTTAACCCAAGCCAAGGAAAACGAGAAAGTCCTTGGCATTTGGTTAACATGTAGGAAGCAACTCGCGTTTGGCGAGACGCTAATGCATGCACCAGCAAATCGGTTTGCAGTTTTGCAATTCGAGGCCAGTCTTTTAAATCGCCACCCTCGGGTGGTTGCTCCACGACGCGCGAGTATTCTGGAGGCAAACTGGCCACCGAACGTTCAAGACTGCGGACGCTACTGAGATACTCTTCTAATCGTTGTTGATCGTTGTATCCCAGTTCGTGTTTTAATGCTAAAGCTTCGTCGGAAACAGCATCCAAGATGCTCTTCTTGCGTTCGATCCAATACTGTTCTTTTGAACCGAACAGCCGATCGAATAATCGATGCGGAATCATCTCGGGTGGGAGTGGCCGATCACGCCCAGCCCAGCTCATGTTGCGTTGAATGCTCTCACCAAACGACTCCTGGCACACGCCGATTTGCAATGAGCGAAAGCGACTGTCCTGCCCAATCTGTTGAGCAATCACTTGATCGATCGACGGACCGCCGGCTCCTCGCCCAGTGAAGCTCTCGCCTGCTACTAATCCACTCATTGAATTGTGATGACCATTTCCCGCGCCCACGCGGGCGGCAGGATTATCGACGCCAGACAAAATGTGAATATCGTTGCGGTATCGGGCAAGCGGTTGCAGGCAAGGAGTTATTTCGAATCCCTCACCGTCTTGGCGAGGAATCCAATATTTTTCCACAATCCCATTCCCATTGAACCAAAAGACAAATCGAGTTTCGATGGGTTGATTCTTTCCACCAATTCCGGCGTATGCTGTACCGCTGGAATTGTATGACGATTCAAACGAAGGTAGCGCGACGTGAATTGCCGCGCCTGACAATCCAACCCCGGTCAAGAAACGGCGACGCGAGAAATTCATGTTTGCCACGATCGTCTCCTAAAGTAAACCAGCCGCTCGTAGTTCAAAGTACTTTGTTCGCAAAATCGGCTCGACGAGGCTTTCACCCCAAATTTAAGCCGCGACCAGATTCCAAGAATGTCAGTATAGAACCTGATTGTTGTGCCAGAAAGCACCAATTGCTACCGGCCTGCTGGTACATATTCCCTAACCAACAACCTCTGAACCATAGCGAAAGATTTCGCAACAAGCGGTCACCGGCGAGAATTACTGCCTTTCCATAAGTCTCATTAAGACCCGTTAAGCCACAATGTTCCTGCTGGGAGCTTGACAGCTTACCGATTTTTTGAGTAGTCTAAAAAAAGTTTTGACCAGTCAAAATCTCTTGTTTTTGGAAAAGGAATGGTTATGGGCCGAGAAAAAATGTTGGCCCGATGGATTGCAGTCATAGCATCTTTGGTTGCCGGATGTGTGACCGAAGTGGATTCGACAGTAGGGAAACGCGAACAATCCGCAGCACCTGCTTTTCGAGGGACTGGGCAAATCCATGCAACGGTCACCGTCGGCATGGTCGCGGACCTGGTGAGAGAAATTGGCGGTGATAAGGTACAAGTGACTCAATTGATGGGAGATGGAGTCGATCCACATTTGTACAAACCGACTCGCGATGACGTGCAAGCGATTTTGAGAGCCGACATCGTTTTCTATTGTGGCTTGATGCTCGAAGGGAAGATGGCTGAAACACTTACCAAACTTGATAGCTCGAAAGTTTCGGTGGGAGTGGCTGAATTGCTTGACGCTAAGTCATTGGGGGTGGACCCGGAATCGTCACATCCTGATCCGCATGTGTGGATGGATGTCAGTCTATGGAGTCAAGTCGCTCAAGTCGTGGGAGATCAATTGGCCAAGTTTGATCAAGCTCGAGCTGCCGAGTATCGTCAACGAACAATTCTGCTGCGCGAAAAACTCGATCGCTTGCATGCGTATGGCCAGCGGATTATGAAGACGATACCTCTGGAGCGGCGAGTCCTAGTAACATCTCATGATGCGTTTCGTTACTTTGGTAAAGCCTACGAAGTCGAAGTGCAGGCGGTACAGGGGATCAGCACTGAAAGTGAGGCTGGATTGCAGCGCATCAACGAATTAGTAGACATGTTGGTGAATCGAAATATCCAGGGTGTGTTTATTGAAAGTAGCGTGCCCAAGGAGAGCATCGAAGCGCTGTTGCGTGGTGCTGCAGCTCGCAATCATCAAGTGCGAGTCGCTGGTGAGTTGTTTTCCGATGCAATGGGCAAGGCCGGAACATACGCAGGGACCTACATCGGCATGATGGATCATAATCTCAGCACGATTGCGCGAGCGCTCGGGTCGGATCAGGTCGACGCACAGGGCTTTCGCGGACTCGAGGCTGAAAAATGAACGTTGCAGGTGGGCCAGTTGCCGAGAATTGCACTAACGTCCCGTTATCTGTACGCGACATGACGGTCGCCTACCATCGCAAGCCTGTGCTTTGGAACGTGACGGTTCATGTACCGTCCGCCAGCATGGTTGGCTTAGTTGGTCCCAACGGTGCTGGCAAGAGCACGTTGTTAAAGGCAGTTGTGGGGATGGTTCCACGCATCTCGGGTGAGGTTTCAATCTTTGGAAAGGAATATCAACAGAACCGTGCTGCTGTGGCTTATGTCCCCCAGCGAGAGAGTGTCGATTGGGACTTTCCTGCAACAGCCTTGGATGTCGTGTTGATGGGAACCTATGGTAGATTGGGATGGTTCGGACGTGTTGGGAAAGCTCAGCGTCATGCAGCCCACGAAGCGTTGCGACAAATGGAGATCGAACATTTGGCCGGGCGCCAAATCAGTCAATTGTCCGGCGGGCAGCAACAACGTACATTCCTTGCCAGAGCATTGGTGCAAAAAGCTGATTTGTATTTAATGGATGAACCCTTTGCGGCCGTGGATGCTGCGACGGAATCTGCGATTGTAAATATCATGAAATCGCTGCGCAGCGAAGGTAAGACGATTGTCGTCGTGCATCATGATCTACACACAGCGCGCGAGTATTTTGACCATATCGTCCTGCTCAATACTCGACTGATTGCGGCAGGCAAGACGGCTGATGTCTTTACGGACGAAAATCTGCAGAAAACCTATGGCGGTAAGCTGACATTATTGGAAGAGGTGGGAGACGCGATGCGCCGTCGCGAATCCAGTTTGCGACCATGAAGGATGCGATTACCTTAACGAAGTTCAGCGATCTTTTGAGTTCACTTTGGTTGGCAGATTTGCCTGCATGGGCTTGGAGGGTCGTCACTCTCAGCGATTACAATACGCGCGTGGTTTTATGTGGCACGACGTTGCTGGGGTTCTCAGCGGGCCTGCTGGGCGTATATATGCTTCTGCGCAAGCGTGCGTTACTTGGAGACGCGATCAGCCACGCTACCTTACCCGGCGTGGCATCAGCGTTTTTGTGGTGTGCCAGTTTGGGCATCGACAAATCATTAGCCATCTTGCTGGCTGGAGCCGCATTGAGTGGCAGTTTGGGAGGACTGGTGGTGCTCATTTTAAGGCACGTGGTCAAACTGCGTGAAGATGCTGCGCTAGGTATAGTCCTGAGCGTTTTTTTCGGCGCTGGCGTGGCTCTCATGGGCATCGCTCAGCAATCAAGTGGTGGCAACGCAGCCGGATTGGAGAGCTTCATTTATGGCAAAGCTGCCGCGATGACTTCAGAGGATGCGTGGTTATGCGGTGGCTCAGCCTTCTTGGTCGCGTCGATCATTTGGGGATTAGGAAAAGAATTGCAGATTTTGTGTTTCGACGCTGAATTGGCTCGTGCACAAGGTTGGCCTGTGCTGTTACTGGACACTTTGTTGATGAGCTTAGTTGTCGGTGTGACCATCGTGGGATTACAAGCGGTTGGCTTGATACTTGTCATCGCCTTGTTGGTAATTCCTGCTGCAGCGGCAAGGTTTTGGAGCGATTCGTTGGCCAAGATTTTATTGATCAGCGCCAGCATAGGTGGGGCGAGTTGTTCGATCGGAACCTTGTTAAGTGCTACATTTGCCAAGCTGCCAAGTGGCGCGACGATCGTGTTGGTCGCTTGCCTGGCCTTTGTTATCAGTTTTTTGTTTGGGCCAGCTCGCGGTGTCATTTGGCAAGGATTGCGACTAAGAGGCCTGCGCGATCAGCAAGATATCCAGCATTTCTTGCGACTGGCTTATGAAATAATTGAAGCGACACGCAACCATCGTGATGCTGCCGAACAAGCTACGGGCCAGCCGATTGCACTTGAGAGACTTGTACAGTCTCGCAAGTGGGGAGTGCGACGCGTAAGGAAAATTGGACAGCGACTGCAGGTGCTGGGATTGGCAGTCCTGCGTCCTGACGAGAGCGTGGAACTGACTAAGCGAGGTTGGCTGGCGGCGCAGCATGTAGTTCGCGATCATCGTCTCTTGGAAATGTATTTGTTGAGAGTTTTGGATGTCGATGCCGGGAACGTGGACCGCGATGCTGATTTCCTCGAACACGGTTTGTTACCAGAGCATCTGCTGGAGTTGGACCAAGCCTGGCGCGAAGCAGGGCTGATTACTGTTCCTGCTAGTCCGCATCCGATCGCAGGCCATGTAGATTCTGCTCCAGCGTCGAGCTCGTCGAAAGTTGAGACTCCAAGTCACCGCCGAGACGGTCTGGGGGCGTGATGGAAAACTGGTCCTGGGAAATTGACGGCTGGATTATTTTGGCTGGTGCACTTTGCGCGGCCTCGGCGGCCCTGTTAGGAAATTATCTGGTCCTTCGCCGCCAAAGCTTATTGGGAGACGCAATCAGCCACGCAGTGTTGCCAGGACTGGCAGCCGCATTTTTGCTTACGGGCGAACGTCAAGGCTGGGGCATGTTTATCGGAGCCGCAGCAGTCGGAATTTTGACAGTGTTTTTGACGGAGTTCACACGCCACATTGGTCGAGTGGATGAGGGAGCTTCGATTGGTGTTGTTTTTACTTTTTTGTTTGCGCTAGGACTGGTGATGATAGTGCAAGCGGCCGATCAAGTCGATTTGGATCCCGAGTGCGTGTTGTACGGATCGATCGAGACATCGATATTCGATCGAGTTGAGGTGAGCGGATTTTCAGTGCCGCGCGTGGTCGTTACCTTGAGTATGACTCTCGTGCTCAACGCGACTTTTGTCTGTTTATTCTATCGCCCTCTGCTGGTCAGCACCTTTGATGCTCAACTAGCGAGATCGCAAGGAATTCCTACGGTTTTATTACATTATTCACTTGCTGGGTTAGTGGCAATTACATGCGTGGCGTCCTTCGAATCCGTCGGAAATATTTTGGTAGTCGCGATGTTTGTAGTGCCGCCCATCGCCGCTTGGTTGTTGACGGATCGACTAACAATCATGATTCTCTTAAGCGTATTGATTGGCGTCGCCAGCGCGATCTTCGGACACTTGATGGCGATCCAGATCCCGGCTTGGTGGGGATTTCGCAGCACCAGCACTGCCGGAATGATGGCTGTCGCTGCTGGGGTGATTTTGGCAAGCTGCGTCTTTCTAGCCCCCGGCAAGGGATTGCTGCCGCGTCTCTATCGGCATTGGGAAGTGTCGTTGCGCATTCTGGGCGAAGATGTGTTAGCTATGCTCTACCGATCAGAATTGAATGGTCAAGAGTCGTTTGACTTGAGTGTGCTCGAACGTTCATTATTAGTGACTAAAATTCGCGCTCGACTGGTAATTGCTTGGTTGAGTTTTCGGCATCTTGTCGACTATCAGGCTGGCAAATTAAAGTTGACCCAAGCAGGGCACGGGCAAGCACAAAACATCGTACGCTCGCACAGATTGTGGGAGCACTATTTAGCCAACGAAGCTGGTATGGCCAGTGAGTTTTTGCATGGTGGAGCAGAGAAGCTAGAACATTTTACCGACCGGGAAATGCGCCAGCGCCTAGTTGCGGAAAGCAATTCACCAGACCTTGACCCTCATGGCTCGCCAATTCCCCCGGAAGCTTAGCTTAAAAAAACTAACTGGCACTCGTCGCAAATTTCGGAACGCCAAGACTAAATGATCATGGATCGCGCCGGTTTGACAAGGAGTCTCCAACAACCGTGGTTTTGGAATATCGAAATCGACAAGGTGATACTTATTGGTTTTTCGAAGGCCAGACAAAGTCTGGCAAGCCAAAGTATTACGCGTCGAAGAAATCGACCAGCGCAAGTGGTCGTAACTTGGACGTGATTCCAGATGGATATGAGATTTTCGAACAGCCATCCAACGGAACGGTAATTCTGCGCCGGTACAAGCCATCCGTGATCTTGCAAGAGGAACTTGCGTTAGTTTCACACTTGGTCCTCGAGCTGACGAGCTTCAGTTGTCAAAGATCGACGATCGATGGCAACTACATTGTCGTCTACACGCCAGTGAATTCATGGAATGAGAAATTTGCAGAAAATTTTGGCGATGTCCCAAGTAATCGCAAACAGGCATGGATTGAAGAAGGAAATTTTTCGACCGAATTGCGTTTCTGTTTGGTCAATCCTGAAGACCGATTGTTTGTGCCAGAGCGATATTGCCACTTGAGTTCCATCAATGGTTGGATCAACGCAGGAGCCTTCGGCCCGCTCGAAAAAGTAGCTCGCCAAATTCTTCCAAAGTTGGGGACCGAGGATCTATGCAGTTTTTGCTAGTTGCTCAGCGTGCAGATATCTGTCAGTTCTTCAATGAGCGCTCCGAACCAAACGTCGTGTATTTCGGTCCGAGCGACTTTCGGCGATAATCTATTCTTCAAATGTTCGTGGCGTTTAGGGAGGGATTTTTGGCAAAGCGCAAGCGAAGCCGAAACGGAACGAGCGCCATTCGCGAAACCTTCGGGCCAATTACTCGCGATCACATTCCCCCTGAAGCGATGTTTGGCAATCCACTACCATGTGACCTCCTTACCTTTCAAGCATGTCGCAAGTGCGAAGGTGTCGTATTTGGTGGGGCAAAGCGAAAAAGTGTTTGGTGGCAAGTTGGATGTCTTGGGGCTCTGGCCGTACGCTACGTCAAGCAGCCTTTCGCGAAGATTCAGTATCAAGTTGTGTGGCCAGTGGAACGCGATAACTGGCGGTAGGAGCAAAGGGTCGGTACTCCAGCATCTCGAGCTGACGGGGTGGTTTTAGTCTATACAGAATCCCTCGCCACGCGACATGTCGGGCAATTGTGGCTGAAACGACGGCTGCCACAAAAATACCAAGAGCTGCTGGAAGTGCCACTAAGATCCGAAGGCCAGTACGCCAGTCCATTTCAGGAGTGTGGACTCTTTGTACGGATTTGATACGTCCGATAATTCTGTGATGCAAGTGATTGATGACTAATAGGTTACCGATCGCTAAACTCGCCACCGCAGTGAAGATCAAACAGCTTGCTCTCCAATCGCCAGCCCAGGCACAGAACAGGCCCCACAAAACCGACGCAGCGGTGAGCAAATAAATAGCCAATACGCCAATTACTACGTTGAGCCATTGTGGGTGATAAAGGCGTGTCCAAATTAACTGGCGGCGTATGAAGCGAAAGCAATCTTCCAATGCGATCGGATCACGTTGAAGCATCATGACGTTGGGATGCACGCTCATGCGTAGGCCAGCATGTCGCGTCGCTTCCTGCATCGCACTTTCCTCGGAGGATGTATCTAACATGCGATCATAAAAGTATGGCTGATCGAAGGCATCGCGGCGAATGGCCAGCGATCCTCCCCAGGTCGCTTGCATAAAATACATGGCAGGTACGGACCACGCGTTATAAATGAATCGGACACGAGACCCTAGAGAAGTGTTTTGAGGTACATACCACCGGTTTCCAGTTACTAGTCCCACGTCGCTGTTCACCATAGGTATAACAATATCGCGCAGCCAGTTCGGGTACACAATCGTGTCCGCATCGACCATTACGGCCGCTTCGAGGGTGGGTGCGAGTCTACGCAAACATTGACGGATGGCGCTTGTTTTTAAATAAGCGTTGCGAGAAATCTCACTTAGCACGCTAACCTTGAGCGGGAAGTGGTCGTTCTCCTTTGCCCAGCGACTTACAATTTCTTTCGCTGGATCTTGCTCGTGGTCCAAAACTATATGGATCTCGTAGTTTGGGTAATTTAAATTGGCTATGCCGTCGAGGCATTGGGTGAGGGATTCATCGGCGCCACGAAGTGACAGCACCACGGCGGCAGGAGGCAGTTGCGAATCAGGCATATCACTGATCGGGTACGATCGAAACCAGCGAAGGTAAGCTTGGCTGCCGATTACCTGTGTAGCGAGCAGCAGCAGCAGCGCGCAGGTCAGGAAAAATGCGACCGTCATCAATGCTAGTCCTTTAGCAAATCGATTGACATTTTAATTCATAGCGCATCTGCTAGCTTGAAAGCGCAAAGGACGCCGTCGACAAAATTTTGGATATGAAAAAAGTAGCTCCGAGGACTAACATCCTCATGAAAGCTGCGCAATTCGATGGGTATACTATCGACCTCGATGTCAGGATTATTCCCAATTCTTGAGCGCAAAATGACACCGCACAAAATCCCTTCGTTACCATTGCCCCAACCGTTGCTATCACCCCTTTCGGACAACGAATTCCTTGTTGGCTTGTTAGCGAAGTTGACTCAGCAGGATTCGAGCGAAGTGCGACGCAGGTTCGAATGTGAGATGCAAGATCTGGGCATCAATGTCCGCGAAGCTCTTGCCCAGTGGCAGTTGCAGCCATATGTCTGGCACGACAAGATGGCTGAGTTTTACCAACAGACGGATGCTTTCTTGTTCGAGACATTGATTTGGAATAGGAATGCCGTAAAGTGTCAGATGCGAGCTTGGATTGGAAATTACCTTCAGCGCAACCACTCACAGCCTGTGCGCGTGCTGACCTATGGCGATGGACTGGGAATCGACAGCCTGTACTTGACTCAGGCCGGACATCGCGTGGATTATTTTGAAGTTTCCGAGAAATGCGTTCGATTCGCACAAGCGATTGGCGAGCGACTAGGCATTTCATTGACGGTGCTCGAGAGCAAGGATGCCATTGTACCGGGAGCCTACGATTATGTGGTGTGTCTGGATGTACTTGAACACGTCCCAGAACCGCAACACTTGGTCTCGGAATTAGCAAAATACTTGAAACCAGGGGGCAGGTTAATTACCCACGCACCATTTTGGTATATTCACCCCGCTGTAGTGACTCATTTAACCGCGAATCGCAAATTCAGCGGCGATATCGCAAGGCTGTATCGACCTGCAGGATTTCGGTTAATTGATGGTAAGTTTTTCTGGGCTCCTATTGTACTGGAGTTGGTTGTAGGCACGGATCAACGAACAACAGTACCGATAAGGAAACGATTTTCGCTGGCCGTAGGTGGTTTGTTGTTGTATGTGGGTCGATTTTGGAATTGGCCACACCTATTTATCGCAGGTCAACTGTGCAAGTAAGCCACTTAAGCCACCGATGCATGTTAGTTTAGGTGGCTTTGATGCTTGTTAGACCGGTACTATCTGTGACGATTCGTCGACAAACGGCACACATTACCTATGACGCTCATTGGCCAAGGTTACAATCTTAAATTCGTTGGGATTAAGTGGCGAAGGAACAGGCATGGCTTGTAGACATAAATAAGCCAAATGGCTTAGCTTTGGCGGAGAAGCTGGATAGTCTCGATCCTACGAGCGAGTAGGTGGGAATCACACGGTCAGCCAAGACATCCGGCGCACAATCGTTAAACGCGGTACTTTCATGATGAAAGGATAAGAGCTTGAGTGGCTATTTGTTGTTGACGGGCGGGACAGGATTACTTGGCAGGTATTTGATTCGCGATCTTTTGCTGCACAACAAAAAGCTGGCACTTCTGGTGCGCGGCTCTAAGAAAGAGTCCGCCGAACAGCGCGTTGAAGCGATTTTGAATACCTGGGAACAACAGCTGGAATGTTCGCTTCCCAGGCCTGTGATACTCGATGGTGACATGCGCCAGCCCGAATTCGGGTTGGGAGAGCAAGCGATTCGATGGCTGAGTCGAAATTGCTCTGAATTGATTCACAGCGCTGCTTCTCTAACGTTTCACGAGGACGGAAGTGGCGAACCTTGGAAAACAAATCTTGATGGCACTCGGCACATGCTTGGTCTGTGCAAGGCGGCTGGGATTCGCCATTTACATTATGTTTCGACTGCGTACGTTTGCGGTCTGCGAGGAGGAACGATTCTCGAATCGGAACTGGATTGTGGTCAAGATTTTCGCAATGATTATGAAAAGAGCAAACTGATCGCGGAAACGCTTGTGCGTCAGTCGGGCAACTTTGATAGACTGACAGTCTATCGCCCAGCAGTGATTGCAGGCGACTCGCAAACAGGTTTTACGAATACCTATCACGGAATCTATTTATACCTCCGCTTGATGGCCTTGCTGGTTCCTCGCCAGCCGGTCGGGCCTGACGGATTACGCATTACTCGCCTTCGATTACCGATGACCGGTGATGAGCGGCGCAACGTAGTTCCCGTCGACTGGGTATCGCGGGTGATGACTCGTTTGGTGTTGGATCCGGTTGCGCACGGGAATACTTTTCATTTGGCTCCGGACGAGTGTCTGACGCCTCGTCAGGTGATCAATGCAGGTTATCGATATTTCAATTCAACCGGAGTAGAGTACGTAGGATATCAGCGGATTGACCCGCGAACATACAACTCCTTTGAGGCCGAATTTCTGCCTGGTTTAGCGATGTACAGTAACTATGCGAGTACTGATCCGCAATTTGACTGCACGAACTTGAAAAGGTTCGCGGCAGATGTTCCCTGTCCGGAGATTGACGAAAGAGTGCTGCACATCTATTTGCGATATGGCGAAGAGGACCGCTGGGGCAAACGTCGAGTGAGCCGAACGGCTGCAGGTCAACTTTTGTCGCACAGTGTCAGCACGATAACGTGAGGCCTGCGTCGATGGTTCGGGCACTGCAGGACCAAACCTCGCATGTCAAAACGCCAAAGATTTGGCCTCCGAATTGGCTGCCCGTTTTGGCTTTGGTCCTGATCGCATCTGTTTGGCCATTGGTGGGACATGGAGCTCGCCAAGCGTGGTTAAAGAACCAGAACCGAGTTGAAGATTGGTTGCCCGAAAGTTTTCCAGAAACTCAACGGCTGAAAGCGTTTTTTGAGCGCTTTGGCAGCGATGAGTTTCTCATGATCAGTTGGTCTGGGTGTACATTGGACGATCCCCGCTGCAGTTTGCTCGTAGGTCGCCTGCTACAGCCAGCGGAAAATGGCCAGCACTACTTCCAAAGAGCATTTAGTGGCCGCGACTTACTGGCAACGTTGATGGCTCGCCAATCTGGCCGAGATGAACGCTCGGCACGCATGCGATTGGATGGAGTTTTCATCGGAGAAAATTCACAACAATCGGCAGTGATCGCTTTGGTTTCACAAGCTGGCATCGACGATCGCAGATCCGCGATGAATTGGGCGTGGAACGCCGCCGAAGTTGCGACCCAGCTACCACGGTCCGACATCCATATGGCTGGGTCAACAGCAGATTCTGTGGCTGTTAATGCAGCCAGTACCGAACGACTTGCGGAACTCAATTTTTTATCTTTTGCGATCTGCTTGGCCATTTTGTTTGTGTCACTTCGCAACATTTGGTTGGTCGGAGTCCTCTTCTTGGGAGCCATTTTTAACCAACAGCTTGCTTTGGCGATCATTTACTATTCCGGTGGCCATGTTGATGCCATCCAATTGTTAGTAGCCAATTTGTCGTTTGTGCTAACCATATCTGCTGGCCTACATTACTTGGGATATTATTACGATGCTTCGCACGAGCGTGTGCAGTCACCAGCTTGGACGGCGTTGCGTAGGGCATGTCTTCCGTCGGTCTTGGCAACCGCCACTACGGCAATGGGGTTTGTCTCTCTCTGTGGCAGCGAAATTGTCCCCATTGCTCGCTTCGGATTCTATTCAGCGATCGTCGTACCGCTCAACGCTTGCTTGATTGTTACTGGTGTTGCTTTTCACGTGACATGGTGTTCTCGTTCGTCGTGGAAGTTGAAATGGTTGGTAAAAGAGCGATTGAATGGTGACGAGGCCAAGTGGTCGCGCTGGTTGGTTGCACGTCTTCATCGTCGTTCATTTTTAGTGCTCATCATTTGGATGCTAACCATCGTCGGTGTCGGGCTGGGCATTACCAGTTTGCAGACCAGCGTCGGGACACACCAATTGTTGTCGACAAATGACAAACTGATTCACGACTATGCTTGGCTGGAATCGAGAATTGGTCCCTTGGTGCCCATCGAGTTGGTACTGCGATTCCAGCGGCAGGATCTGGCCGAGCCTTTGGAACGCATCAAATTACTTGACGAATTGCGTCAAGAATTTGAGCGCGTGCCAAGAGTTGAGGTTACATGGTCAGCCCTTAATCTGCTGCCTCCGTTGCCACAAACTCAAGGAATGCGCGGGGTGATTCAACGAGCTGTTTTGAGCAAAGCAATCACCAACGGTGAACATGACTTTCAAGAAATGCGGTTGTTTTATCAGAATGAATACGAACAATGTTGGCGCATCAGCGGTCGCGTTTCAGGTTCCGTTCGTCCAGATTACTCGACGTTACTCGACGACGTAGAAAATGCTGTAGAGAGATTTCGTAAAAAGTCCGTCGATCGAGTTGCGGTTGATATCAGTGGCGGAGTTCCATTTGTCTACCGAACTCAGCGGCAACTGCTGCGAGACTTGTTGAGCAGCTTTACTTGGGCGTTCATCATGATCGCTTTGACCATGATTTTGCTATTCCGCAGCCTGCGAGGAGGATTAGTGAGCATGCTGCCTAATATCACGCCAGCCGCTATCGTGTTTGGCCTGATTGGTTGGTGCGGCCTGGAAGTTGAATTGGGGACGGTGCTGACCGCCAGTGTCATCATGGGAGTCTGTGTTGACGACACGCTACATTTGTTAACTCATTTTCGCATGTCGCGTGCTAAAGGGTTGGAACCCGCAGCGGCGGTCGAAGAAGCCCTTGCTAATTGCGGCGGGGCCATGGTGCAAACTGCTGTTGTATGTGGCGTGGGAATGCTGGTATTCGTCCTCAGTCCCTTTACGCCGGTAGCCCGTTTTGCATGGTTGACTTTCGCATTGTTGATGGTTGGCTTAGTGAGTGACCTGATTCTGACTCCTGCAATCCTCTTGTCACCTTTTCATCGATGTTTTTTTCGAGAACCTGACAGAAAATCAGCACATGAATTTCATGACCTGAAGTCGCACCTTGGTGCAGCATCCACGGAGGTTGTGTGATGATCGTGCAAACTGGGGCCGCTTCTTACTCGGTGAGCGTGTTGTGGTTTCAGGCAGCGAATAGGTGCCACCAGTGAATTCGACTCGTACCAGCCTGATAAAACTCAGCGATCCGCACGCCACGAAACCCATATCGATCGCCATGACGGCCTTTGAACAATTGATGCTTGTTCAAGATAGCCCGGCATTTCCTTGCGTGAATTTTCTTAGGCTGAGATTTCGCGGAATAGTCCACCGACCAGCTATGGAACTGGCCGTTGTGCACACCATCAACCGGCATCCCCTATTCCGTTCGCTAGTTATCAAGAATGATGGCCCAGCGCACTGGAACGTCCTTCCTTCGGCAGCGACCAGAGTCCACTGGGTGAGCCAAGACGCCAACGACGACTGGCTCACCGACAGTTCGTTGGACTTGTCCACGCAAACCGGCTTTATAGTTATGGGGCGCCAATATACCGGCACAGATCAAGTGAGTTACTGCGACCTTGTCATCAAGGTCCATCATGCGTGTGCCGATGGCCTGGGAACACTCACGGCTGTGCACGAGTTACTGCTGATTTATGACATCCTTCAAAGAGATATCGAGGCGGATATTGATAGCCAAGTAGGTTTGCCGCAGCTCGACTTCGCGAGTTTTTCTCGCCGGAATCAATTTGGATTGAGTCCATTGAAGATACTGCGTTTGATCCCCAAGCAGATGGTGGGTTTGCATGGAGTGCGACAATTCCTCATGCGCCGGCCGATCCCTTTAATTCCTCATTCGCCCGTTTGCTCAGACGAAGCTCAGGCTTTGTCTGTTGCGGCTGAGGCACGCACATTTAGTCCAGCGGAAACTCGCCGGTTGCGGCAAGTGGCACAGAGCCTGAAGGTTGCGCTAAATGAGTTGCTGGCCAGCAGTATCTTTGAAAGTCTAGACAAGTTTCGCACTAATCGAGGAGTTCGTGGGGAGAGCGATTGGTTGCGAATGATGATACCCGTCAGCATGCGCTCGAGTGTGGCTGACCAATTGCAGCCAGCCTGCAACATTGTAAGTTCGATTTTCTTGGATCGGAAACCACCCCAGATCCGAGAGACAGCAGAGCTGTTGAAGAGCATTCATGAAGAGATGGAGTTAATTAAGAAAAACCGCTTGGCGTTGATGTTCAGCCTTTCAGTTTGGCTGCGCAGTAAGTTGGCTCGTGGACGCATACCCAAGGCGACCAATCGCTGCCAAACGACAGTGGTGTTCACAAATCTCGGCAAGCTATTTAGTCGGTCTCCCTTGTTAGATGCTGCGCGACGGATTGTGGCCGGTGGATTGATCTTGGAGCGAGCTGAGCCATTGGCACCATTGAATCCTTATATGTGTGTCGCTTTTACAGCTTCGATTTACGCCGAACAATTGCAACTCTTGGTGCGCTACGATAACAGGCTGCTCAATAAAGACGATGCCGATTGTTTATTGCAAGAAGCGTTTTCTAGTTTGAAAGCACACATGCGAGAGTCTGCAAATGGAGACCTCAAGACCATAAACACACGCCTGGCAAGGACAACGCCATGACCCTAGCAATGACGCTGTTCTTAACTACGTTGGC
>CAZVBC010000034.1:0-28737 GCA_964625155.1 uncultured Pirellulaceae bacterium | reverse complement strand
GTGGGGCGCATTCGAGCTAGGCTCGAGTCCCTGGATATTGACAGTAATACTTTGGTGATATTTACCAGTGACAATGGCGGCTACATCGGCCAGGATCGCGCACGCTCGATGCCGGTAACGACAAATGCTCCTTTGCGGTCAGGCAAAGGTTCACTCTATGAAGGAGGTCTGCGAGTTCCGCTGATCATGCGACGCGCGGGGGAAAATCGGGCTGGACAGACGCGTGAACAGCCAATCGTGCTCACCGATCTATTCCACACAATCTTGCGGCAAGCCGGAATCGAACCACAATCTTCGTGGCCAACTGACGGCTTGGATTTATCCAATCTGTTGCATGACAGTAATGCAGCATTGCCTCGTAACGAATTCTATTTTCATTACCCACATTATTATCATGCGCCGCGCATGACACCTGCCAGCGCCGTTCGTAGCAAACAATGGAAAATGATCGAGTATTTCGAGGATTCGCAAGTCGAACTGTTTGATCTAAATCTCGATCCTCACGAGGAATCCGATTTGTCAACTCAGTATCCTCGGCAGATTGAGCGGCTAAGAAAACTACTGGTGCAATGGCGAGCAAGTGTCGGAGCACAGATGCCCGCTCTTAACCCTGATCCAACACGCTGAATCGGTGTGTGTTAACTGATCCTAACTTCAAATCATTCTCTATCAAATGAGGCCACTATGAACTCGAGAACTCTAACTTTCGGTATTGGCGTCCTCAATTTATTGTGCTGCTGGTTCGAAACTCTGCCTGGAATTCTTGCGCAGACAAACGAAAAGACAAACTTACTATACGTGGCCACACCTGGTGTAAGAAATTATTTGGAATATGGAGGCCATGGCTTGTTGGTTTTCGATATTGATCGCGAGCACAAGTTCGTCAAGCGAATTCCCCTCGGTGGATTGGACGAACAAGGTAAGCCAATGAATGTGAAAGGAGTATGTGCTAATGCGCATACCGATCGGATTTATGTAAGTACGATCAAATCGTTGCAATGCGTCGACCTCAAGTCCGAAAAACTCTTGTGGGAGCGAACCTATCCTGGCGGTTGTGATCGCATGTCAATGACACCCGACGGTAAGTTCATTTATTTGCCATCGCTCGAAGGGCCTCACTGGCACATCGTGGATGCAGATAGTGGAGATATTATTGCCAAGCTGGAGCCGAATTCGGGTGCGCATAACACAGTTGTTGGCTTAGATGGCAAATGGGCATATTTAGCGGGTTTGAAATCTCCCGTGTTGTCGATCGTCGAACATGCGCAGCAATCGAGTACTCGTGGTTGTGGTCCGTTCGCACACAGTATCAGGCCGTTCACAATTAATGGTGATCAATCGAAATGTTACGTTTGTATCAACGAGTTGCTTGGATTCGAAGTTGGTGATCTACGCACAGGCAAGAAACTGTGGCGGTTAGAGGTCCAAGGGTTTTCAAAAGGGCCAGTAAAACGACACGGATGTCCTAGCCACGGGATTGGATTAACGCCTGACGAACGGGAAGTTTGGGTAGTTGATGCGTTTAATCAAAAGTTGCATGTTTTTGACAATCGAATAGAACCTCCCAAACAGCTCACCAGTATCTCTCTACGAGATGAACCTGGTTGGATCACATTCAGCCTAGATGGCCGCTGGGCCTACCCCTCAACGGGTGAAGTCGTCGATGTTGCTACTCGCACAATCATCTATCAACTGACAGACGAAAGTGGCAATAAAGTGCAAAGTGAGAAGATGATTCAGATAGCTGCGATTAGAGGAGATGTTATTGAGACTGGCGATCAATTTGGACTGGGACGATCGCAATAAGATCATCGCTGACAACATGGGCTTAGGCTGAATAGTCAGCCCAGAATCTAGGTGTCCAGTTGTCTTTTCCAGGGAAAAATGAGTACAACCACGCACTAAACCTCTCTATTTACTCGGCATCAACTCATACAAGTCGTATTCTGGATGTGATTTCTTTGAATCATTTTCGCGCCAGAATATTCACACATTGAGTGAGCCAGCGTAGAATGGGGACGAGCAGTAGTCAGGTCATCTTATTCAAAAAGCCACTAAGGGGTGCGCATTATGAGTCGTAGGTTCCAGGGGTTTACTTTAGTGGAATTACTGGTGGTCATTGCGATCATCGGAGTATTAGTTGGGCTACTTTTGCCCGCCGTCCAAGCTGCTCGTGAGGCAGCTCGTAGGATGAGCTGCAGCAATAATCTGCATAACTTAGCGATAGCGTTTCACAACTACCACGATACGTACAAAAAGTTCCCTTCTGGAGTAACCGCCTTTACTACGCAGGCTGCCGGCACCAATGACGCTTGGGGGCAAGGGCTGACCAATGTTGAAGCTGCGAATAACTTTTATAACGGCATGTGGGGCTGGGGAGCTTCTGTCCTGCCGTTTATGGAAGCTGGGAATCTCTTTAATCAATTGAATTTCAGTGGTCGTCCATGGATCAGTGAAAAAGGTGATGCTTGGTTTCCTGCGAATCGAGGGCCTGACAACACCCCGCTTTCGCTTCTAAACCAGATTCCTTGCGAGAATATGCCACCTTCTTTTTCTTGCCCAAGTGCCCCGGCTATTGGTCAACCTAACCAGTTCAAAGACTATGCAATGAACGCAGGTGAGGGCCCACGTGGAACAACAATTATCACCAATGGAACGACCGCAAACTCGACGTCAGCCGAACGAGCAACTCAAGGAAATGGTTTAGGCAACAAGAACTCTTGGTACACCATGGGTTCAATTCCCGATGGAACTTCCAACACTTTCATGTTATTGGAACAAGGCAAGTCGATTCGTCAGTGGCAATTTCCAACAAACCCGTTCTTGTGGGTCAGCAATCAATCACAAGGTTTGGCCATGGCAACGGAACGAGATCGTTTGTATCCACCTAATCCTGATCCGGTCGTCATGACCCGAGCATCCAGTGCTAACGGTTGGGGAATAACTGGCCGGTGTTCTTGGAGTTTTCATACAGGCGGTGTGCAAGTGGCCATGTGTGATGGCAGCGCTCGATTTGTTTCCAGTAATATTGCCATGAATATTTGGCGAGCGATTCATACTCGCGATGGTGGTGAGGTCGCATCGCTGGAAGACTAGTAAAAAGTCGTCCGACTAGGATACTTGTGTTTCAATGCGAGCGATTTATGTCGCTCGCATTTTTTTTGGACGGTGTCCTATTTGTTAAGCTGCTCAATGTCACGGTATGTTTCATGAGACTTACGCTGCGAACCCTGCTGGCATATCGTGACCATGTTTTGAATCCTAATGAGCTGGATGATCTGCACAAACGAGTCCAGCAAAGTGAGATGGCTGGCAAGCTACTCAGACGTATTGATTCGTTAGGCAGTCGGCAGAACATTTTGGCGCCGCGAATCGATGGACGGGGATTGGGTGGTGATGCAAATACGATTGCAGAATATCTAGACGATACATTGCAAAGTGAAAAAGTCCCGGAGCTGGAACGGATTTGTCTAGAGTCTGATATCCAGCTTGCTGAACTTGCAGATTGCCATCGGATTCTTGCGACCGCGCTGCACCACTCGGACGAAATTCCTCAAGCATTGTTTCAGCGAGTCGTCGCGTTAAGCTTGCTCTGCGATGTGACTGCAAACCAGAAACCTCAGCATCTAAACTCAATAGACGATGGGACCTCGGGACGCTGGCGCACCATCGAAGAGGGTTTACAGAAACGCATCGATCCACCACGGCAGCCACTGGCAGAATCACATGTGGCGGTTACAAAAATAACCGAGCAAGCGCAACGTCCGCTTGTCGACGCAGTTGCTGTGGCTAGGCCCAACGCGGTGCAATCGCCGATGATAGCCAGCGGTGGTCAATCGATTCGACCAACGGGATTGGATTTGGAAGGTCATCAACTTGCTCACGAAGTTCCCGAGTATTTGCGAGGACGCTCTCGCAGTAACTGGCGGGGTTTACTTTCGATCTGCGCGCTGTTGATTCTCTTGGGGATGTTGGTATTGCAAGCGATCGGGCCATGGGAGCAGGTGGGAACATTATTCGCTAGCCGGCCATCGGTCCCCGTTCACCCTACCGAGAACGACGCTGCTAGTATTGCGCAGAATTCCACCAGCAAATCAACCAACGATGTGATGGAGAACAAAAACCCAATCCTGCCTTCAAAAGATCATCCCACAGAAAATAAAGCTCAAGCAACCAAGGATGATAACGACTCAGCAACGAGCGTACAGCCAACCAGCTCAAGCCAAGAAAAAACTGCTAGCCCAAACGATTCGCAGCAGACAGCGAATACGTCCAAGGATAACCCAACGGCTTCTGCGGACGTTCCACTCGATAAGGATAAATCAGACGCACCACCGCTGGGAGATGCTAATGTTACCGCAGTGGTTCGCTGGACACCTGCGAACCATACGGCCCACCGCGCCTTGGTGCTGTCAAAACAAGACATCGATGAGCCATTTCAAAGAGTCGCTCCCGATAAGGATCTATTCGCACGTTGGTTAATAACTCCGCCCGCCACCGAAACATCGTTTGATCTCGCGGGACAAATGAACTGGACGACTCGTGGGCCGACTATCATGCAAGTCGATCGCCCAAACAATAACACGGTACCTGTAGTTCATTTGTCCATGGGGCGCGCCATTATCGCCGCAGGTTCTCAGGCTCGAAAGCTTCAGCTTGTCACGTCAAATTGGTCAGGAATCGTCAATTTGCAAACTCCCAATGGCCTAGGGGCGATCGAATTCAATTATCGAACCACCGCGCACGATAGGCTCACCAGCGAACAGGCTGTGCAACCTGTTTTAACAATCGTTGCGATTGACGGTTCCATGAGTCTCCAGCCGACTTCCGGGCACGAGATTCCTGCAGTGAATCAAGATGGAGAGTTAATTCTCGAAATTGGGGAAGGAGTTTCCGTAGTTGGAACGGCTCCAGCATCAAAGTTCACACTCAAGCAAGTGCTACCTTGGTATCGTGGCCTAACCGACCGGCAAATCGATATTCAAGCAGCCGACGATTTAGGGCGATTGGTCACTGCCGATGGCGATATCGTTAAAGAATTGGTGCAAACATCCCACAGTCGACGTGCCGAAACGAGCGCCATGGCGACCCAAGTGTTATGCATGTTAGGGGACTGGACAGCGCTAGCGCGTACCAACGGAATTCTGGGAAACGCACAGGGGCGAAGCCAATGGACAAATACCCTGGACCTAGCACGCCAGTTGATCGCACGCGACAAGGCGCAAGCCGACCGGCTGCGCGAAGCATTTATCAGTTCAAACTTAACTCAGGGAGATTTATGGACGGAATTAGTTTTGGGTCCGTCTGCTCAACAACTCGCCGAGGAGGGGCTCGATAAGCTTGTTCAATTGTTGGAAAGTGACTCTCAAATCGCGCGAGTGTTGGCTTTTTACCAGCTCAAGCGATTGACTGGCCAAGATCACGCCTATCAAGCTGCGTCGCCAAGTCGTAGTAGCGTCACATTGTGGCGTCGCGAATTGGCTAACAAACGCTTGAAGATCATCCCTCCGAGCTCCTCCCCATTGTTCGAAGCAGCGACACAATAAAGTCTGTCTCGATGCCATGTAATGCCCTCCTGTGGAATCCTCACAACCTACATCGCGTTCCATGAACAAATCGAGCGAATCACCACGCAACCTAAGTTTGATTTGTGCGCTCTGGATTTGGTTGCCCCCTGGCACTTTGATCCGTGTTATGTTGTTCCTCGGTTGTCTCGTAGCAGCGTTCGCGCAATCGCCGGCAACCGAGCGCAAGAACGTTTTGCTAATCATTGCGGACGATCTCAATACTCGCTTGGGATGTTATGGGGCGACTCATATTGTGTCCCCCAACATCGACGCGATGGCGCAGAGGTCGGTACGTTTTGATCGCGCCTATTGCCAGTATCCTTCTTGCGGCCCAAGTCGCGCATCGTTCTTGACAGGCATGCGTCCCGACACAACGCGAGTTGTAAACAACCGAGCGCATTTTCGTGAAACCTTGCCCAGCGTAATAACCTTGCCCGAATGGTTTCGTCAGCACGGTTATTTTACGGGACGAGTTGGTAAGGTTTTTCATCAAGATAACCCGACCCACATTGGCATGCAGGGACTCGATGATTCACGCTCGTGGGTTCAAGCTATCGATCCAAGAGGTTGCGATAAAGACGAAGAGAGTCTGCTAACTGTATTTACTCCTAAATTGCCACTGCCAGATCGCATGTCGTTCTATCAGTCCTCGCGTACGGGAGCGCAGCACACCGACGGATTGGTGGCTAAGGCTACGAGTGAAATGCTGCAGCGGCATGCCGGCGAACCGTTTTTTATTGCGGCAGGATTCTATCGACCTCACATTCCATATATCGCCCCAAAAATTTTTTTTGAGTTGTACTCGAACCGCGCTCCGACGCTGGCGGAAATGCCTCTCGACTACCGTACTCGCGTCCCAGTCGCTGCGCTTGAGTCAACACCTGAATGGCCCAATTTTGGTGTGACTGCCAACCAAGCTCGTCAATCCATACTTGCCTACGATGCATGTGTGTCATTTGTGGACCAACAAATTGGCCAATTGTTGGCAGCATTGGATCAAATCAATCTGCGCAGGCAGACGATTGTGGTGGTCATGGGCGATCACGGATACCATCTTGGAGAACATGGTTTGTGGAGAAAAAACAGTCTTTTCGAAGAATCTCTGCGAACGCCTCTGTTGATCAGCTCACCTGATACACCTTCAGGGGTTTGTTACCAGCCGATAGAGTTGCTCGATCTATTTCCAACTCTAGTTGAATTGGCAGGACTTCCACAACCGGTTGGATTAGAGGGAATCAGTTTGGTGGACTCGATGCGCAAACCCGATCAGATGTCAGATCGGCCTGCGCGATCTCAGGTGTCCTACACTCGTTTTTCAGGACGGAGTTTGCGAACAAGCCAATGGCGATACACGCAATGGGGTATCGATGGTGTAGACGGTCGAGAGCTGTACGATAGTCGCAATGACCCCTCCGAGATGAACAATCTTGCTTCGAATCCTAATTATTCTGCGGTAATGAATCGTCTCAAGGAGCAACTCGAGCCACCTACAAAAGCTGCGGAATAGGACCGAGGAGCGAGTTCGGCTATAGCCACTTGGGTGCGAACAGGGTAAAACGTTCCCTTCCGCATTGTGAAGCCATCGGGCTTTGGATTCCGTGAAAATTACCGTCTCGGCAATCTTATCATGTTGGTATTTTGAAAACATGCCATCCCAGGAAACCACTCCTATTCCATTTTTGGTTGTCTGCTCGCGAATCCAAGTTTACACACTGATGTTAATGGGACTAAAGCGAGTTAGAACCAAGGCGTGCCTGGCAACGCTGCTGTCTAGCAGCTTAGCGATTCAGCTCAGCGGCTGTTCGCGCGTGCAGGATTATCCGTCACAGCCAATAACGCTTGTTTGTCCATGGTCTCCCGGAGGAGGTACGGATCGAGTTTCGCGTCAGATTGCTTCGCAGTTGGAACGTGAGATGGGAGTCCCGGTCAACGTCATCAATGCGACCGGTGGATCGGGCGTCACCGGACACACGCGTGGAGCTTTAGCACGGCCGGATGGATATACGATTACGATGTTAACTGTCGAATTAAGCATGCTACATTGGCGTGGCTTGACCAACATCACTTACGAAGATTTTACGCCCATCGTTCAGCTCAATCGGGATAGCGCAGCCATCTTTGTTCAGGCTGACAGTCCGTACCAACAGCTTGCCGATCTTGAACAAGCGGTTCGTAGCAACCCTGGCAAGTTGAAAGCCAGCGGGACAGCGCAAGGTGGAATCTGGCATGTCGCTGTTGCCGGATGGTTGAATGCATGTGAATTGAATGGTAACGATGTCAATTGGATTTCGATCGGTGGCGCTGGCCCATCGCTCCAAGAGTTGTATGCAGGTGGAGTTGATTTCGTTTGTTGCGCTCTACCCGAAGCAGATGCGATGACGGCCAGTAAGAAGGTACGTAGCTTGGGCGTGATGGCAGATCAGCGCTTAGCTCAATTTCAATCTGTACCCACTTTTCGTGAACAAGGACGTGATTGGTCGATTGCGGGCTGGCGCGGCATCGGGGTTCCCAAGCAAACACCCGCCGACAGAGTCGCCAAGCTGACAACAGCATTGGAAAAAGTGGCTGCCAGCGATGAATTCTCCAAGTTCATGGGGACTGCCGGATTTGATATTTCACTCGAGGCCGGGCCTAAGTTCTCCAAAACGCTGGCAACACAAGACGAGCTTTTCCGGGATATATTGTCCAGTGACACTTTTCGAAATGTAAAAAATGAGAACTTGGGCTTGATGGCGTTTCCCGGGATCGTCGCGAGCTTACTTGTCGTCGCGATTACTTACGTAACCTACCGCAATCGTCAGCACAAGGAAATTTCATTCCAGTTTCGTAGACGAGCCGGTGTGCAGGCGATAGCTGTGGTCGCCGCAATCGCGTTCTTTATCGCTACGGTCGAAGTATTGGGTTTTGTTGTCACGGCAACTGTCCTACTGTTGTGTCTGTTTTTGCTTTTTCGCGTTCGCATCCCAACGGCAGTCGTCACCGCATGCCTCACTAGTGCCATGATTTATCAGGTGTTCGTTGTCATGTTGAGAGTTACTTTGCCTCGCGGACTGATTAGTTGGTAAGAAACGAACATGAGCGAAGCAATCCAACAAGCGATCAATAATGTCTTGCTCGATCCAATGGTTTGGGGCATCATCTTAGCCTCAGCGGTGTACGGCATCTTTATCGGAGCCATGCCCGGTTTGACCGCCACGATGGGAGTGGCGTTGTTTGTGCCGATGACGTTCTGGTTAGGACCGGTTCCAGCTTTGGCAGCCATCGTGACGATGGTGGCTTGCGCAATTTTTGCTGGCGACATTCCGACGACGCTAGTGCGCATTCCGGGCACACCAGCCTCGGCTGCTTATGCGGATGACGCTTATGCAATGAGCCAGAAGGGACAGGCAGGTAGAGCGCTCGGCATTGCGCTCTGGTTCAGTGTGGCTGGTGGTTTGTTTGGTGCCATGGTCATGATGCTGCTCGGGCATCAATTGGCCAAGATTGCCAGTTGGTTTAGTGTCGCTGAATATTTCTGGTTGTATTTTATGGGGTTGAGTTGTGCAGTTATCGTCGGCCAATCATCAGTACTGCGCGCTGTGATTGGATTGCTAGTTGGCCTCCTATTATCAACCGTTGGCTTGAGCGCTGTTCACGGCCAGGCTCGATTTACGTTCGGGCAACCGGAGCTATTTCAAGGAATCAACTTCATACCAGCGATGATCGGGTTATTCGGGGTCTCAGAAGTAATTCGCAATGCGTTGAATTTGGAAAGTGGGCTGGCTGCATCTACGACCGCTTCTCGCCCGAATTTCCAAGGCGTATTGCGGTCGGCCATGAGCATGTTCAGCCAGCGGATTCCCGCATGGATTCGCTCCAGTGTCATCGGCACGCTGATCGGGATTTTGCCAGGAGCAGGCGCCGACATTGCCGCTTGGGTATGTAGCGCAACTTCCAAGCGTTTTAGCAAGACACCGGAAGAGTATGGACGTGGTTCGCCAGAATGCATCGCAGATGCTTGTACAGGAAATTCTGCGTCACTGGCGGGTGCTTGGATTCCCGCGTTGGTGTTCGGAATCCCAGGCGATTCAGTTACTGCAATTGTAATTGGGGTTTTATACATGAAAAACCTCAAGCCAGGGCCAGAGATTTTTGAAGCGCAAGGAGCAATCGTCTACAGCATCTACTTAATTTTCTTGGTCGCAAACCTAATGATGATCCCAATCGGCATGGTAGCCATTCGAGTTGGCGGCACGGCCATGCGGATTCCACGCCCCATACTGCTTCCCATTATTCTTGTTTTTTGCATCGTGGGTTCGTTCGCCGTTAATGGCAGTCTATTTGACGTAGGCTTGATGCTGATCTTTGGCTTGGTCGGAATTGTGTGCGAATACTACCGCATTTCCATCGGTGCGATGGTATTGGGCATCATTCTCGGCGGCCCACTGGAAGAACGATTCGTACAAACACTCAGTGGAAGTCAATCCAGTTTTCTCGGCTTTGTCGACCGACCCATTTCGGCCTTATTGGCGGTTGCCTGTGTGACGCTGTGGGCTGTCGCGGCAATGTCTGCGGCACGTTCGCACCAAGACATCAAACCGGCTTCGAATATTTGACGACCAATGGTGCGAATGCAATTTACCGTCAGCCGATCAAGCCTCCGTGCGATACGGAATAACGTCAAAGGTAGTTTTTTCGCTGACGGTTATTTGGTCGAGATCGCTGTGGCAACGAGTCAATGGTGGCGAATTAAAAAGACCGCTGCTCTGTAGTTGCTCACCTTCTTTGAGTTAGAATTACGTTGCGACTGGGCGCGGTCGCCGATCGACTAGCTGTGTTTGACCCACCGCGAAACTGCGAGCGAACTATGAGAACTTGTGTTACGAGAGAAACGCATCCATTCTACTTGTCGAAGTTTGTGTGTTTTGCGATTCTCAAAATATGCTTATTCTTCCCGAGCGCTGTGTTAGCCGAAACTACTGTCCAGCGCACTTCGGCCTGGACCAAATCTCGTATTCAAGGAACTCCAGAACCGCCGCGTCCATACGTTACCGAACGCATATTTCCTTCGCTGACTTTTGATCGTCCATGTGAACTCGTACATATTCCGGATTCAAACCGTTTAGCAGTTTTAGAGGCCAATTCGGGGAAAATATACTCTTTTGAAAACCGACCGCATGATCCCTTGGTGAAAGCCGATCTATTTGCTGAAATTGATCGATGCGGACCGGGATTTACGTTTGTTTACGGGTTGGCCTTTCATCCTAAATTCTCTGAAAATCGCAGTTGTTTTATTTCCTATGTATTAAAGAATGACGACCCTGCCGGCTCACGAGTTTCACGTTTCAAAGTTCGCAATACAACTCCGCCGACGGTTGATTCCGATTCTGAAGAGATACTTTTTACGTGGCGAGGTGGCGGACATAACGGCGCCCATCTGCAATTCGGTCCCGATGGATATTTGTACATTTCGACAGGTGATGGTGGGAGCAGTTTTCCGCCTGATGGACTTAATACGGGTCAGGACGTTTCGGACGTCTTAGCGTCGATATTGCGAATTGACGTCGACCGCACGGAGCCTGGATTGCGGTATGCGATCCCCAAGGATAATCCATTTGTTGGGCGACCGAATACTCGAGAAGAAATCTGGGCTTTTGGCCTGCGCAATCCTTGGAAGATGTGCTTCGATCCAACCGATGGGTCACTTTGGACTGCCGATGTCGGTTGGGAAAAATGGGAAATGGTATATGCAATAAAAAAAGGAGGCAACTATGGCTGGAGCGTAATGGAAGGTTCGCAGGGAGTCCATCAAGAGCGAGCTGTTGGCCCGACTCCTATCTTACCCCCTACCGTTGAACATAGTCATATTGAATCGCGATCAATTACAGGGGGCTATTTTTATAATGCCCAACGATTGCCTGAGCTGAAAGGGGCGTATGTCTATGGCGACTATGTAACTGGCAAGATTTGGGCGTTGAGACATCAACAAGGAAATGTTACGTGGCGCGACGAATTGGTTGACACGACTCTGCAGATTTCCAGCTTTGGTATCGATGCCCTGGGCGAGGTCGTGATTGTAGATTATCCGACGGGCACTCTCCACCGCTTGCTACCCAATCCCCGAAGGGATTCGAATTCGGAGTTTCCGCGACGATTGAGTGAAACTGGATTGTTTGCCGATACGAAATCTCACCAGTTGGAACAGGGCATTCATCCGTTTACTGTCAACGCGTCCATGTGGGCTGATGGAACATCAGCGGAACGATTTATTGCATTACCAGGCACAACTCAGCTCGATGTTTACGAATCGTCAAATGTACAAATTGGTTACATCGCTGGTGAGTGGAAATTTCCTGATGGTGGTGTGCTTGCGAAGACCGTCTCCATTGCAACTGAATCGGGGAGTCCCCAATCTAGGCGCCGGTTGGAAACTCAGATCTTGCATTTCGACGTCGATACCTGGAAAAGTTACAACTATATTTGGAATGAACAACAAACGGATGCCATACTTGCGGATGACGTTTCTAGCCAAACGGTGGTTTCGATTGTTGATCCTCAAGCGCCCGGTGGAAGCCGTCAGCAGACATGGCGACATGCATCTCGTACCGAGTGTCTGTTATGCCACACATCGCGGGTCGGTACGATCCACGGGTTTCGGCCACCGCAGCTCAGCAACAGCAAGCCTGCCGCAGGTTCTCAAAAAGACCAGCTTGCCGAGTTAGCCAGCCAGGGACTTTTTGCGAAATTGATTGACCAGCGAATCGAGCCTTGGACGGATCCGTATTCGCACCCACAACCGCTCGACGCCCGGGCGCGGTCCTATTTGCAGGTTAATTGTGGACATTGCCACAGCCGTGGTGGAGGTGGGTCAGCGGCCTTCGATGTTCAGTTCCACATTCCACTCGACAAAGCTCGCCTGCTATCTGCACGACCGACACAGGGTACGTTCGGTATCTTGGGAGCCGAAGTGGTGGCACCGGGAGCTCCATACCGCTCAGTCCTGTATTATCGGATGAGCAAGTTGGGACATGGCCATATGCCTCAATTTGGAGCTCAGACGATTGATCGCGACGGTCTGAAGCTAATTCATGATTGGATCGCTTCACTACAACCCGATCCTCAAACTACATCACATAGCGTGCGCAGTATCGCCAGTACCGAACAAAAACGCGTTGAACAACTACTTGCAGCAGTAGACAATAATGTGGCTGCCGAACAAGCGAAGCTGTTACTATCATCGCCAAGTGGTGCACTCAGGTTGGTCGATGCTATCGAAGCGACAACAGCAAGGCCATCAATCCGCCAGCAAATCATTGATTTGGCCATGCAGCATTCAGACACGGCAGTGCGAGATTTGTTCGAACGTTTCCTGCCGGAAGAAAAAAGAATCAAACGGCTCGGCAACCACATCGATTCCGCTGACATCCTTGCCCAGCGCGGAAATGCAGACGCAGGACGGAAACTAATGTTGGCAGCAAGCGGTGTTCAATGCCGAAATTGTCACCGGTTGGGCGACCAAGGACAATCGCTTGGCCCTGATTTGACCAACATCGGCAAAAAACTTGATCGCCCAAAGTTGTTAGAGAGCTTGGTTGATCCATCTAAAGTGATTGATGAACAGTTCGCAACCTACTTGCTCGAAACAGCCGACGGCCGCGTGGTCACGGGATTGTTGATTAAGAAAGACGACCACGAAGTAATTCTCCGCCAAGCCGATCGAACTGAGTTGCGCATTCAGGTCGCTGATATTGATCGGCTGGTTCCGCAACGCAAATCACTGATGCCCGAGTTGTTGCTGTCCGAACTGACCGTGGAGCAAGTTCGCGACCTGCTCGAATACCTGGCTCAACTCAAGTAACCGCACAGATCCCCGATGCTTGTTGCGATCTGTGCCTAAGCATTGCGGCTCAGCGATCGGATGGCGGCCGTTAGTCTAGCAACACGCGAGCTATGGAAACGTAAACGACGATTCCCAGAATGTCGTTAATTCCGGCCACAAACGGGTTGCTCATCAGTGCAGGATCCCAGCCAATGCGCTGGAACAATAAGGGCAGGACAGAACCGGTCAAAGTTCCGCATATCACCACTAGAAAAATTGTCAGCGGAATGATCATGGCCGCCCAGGGATTGGGGGCAAGATACAGCGCAGGGGCGAGTCCGACCAAGCCCAAGAATAACCCTAGTAGCGCACCGGTAGCAATTTCGCGAGTAAGTATCGTCAACCAATCGCTAACCTTCACGTCACCGGTCGCCATCGCAGTAATGATCAAAACGGACGACTGACTACCTGAGTTGCCACCTGATCCAATGACCAAAGGAATGAACCACACCATCCATTCAAAGCGATTCAATTCAGGTTGATAGTGCTTAAGCGCCAGAGCGGTAAACAGCCCTGCAAAAAACAGAATACCCAACCACATCCCACGCTTCCACGTCAGTGTCAAAATCGGTGTCCGCGCGTAACTATCCTCCAGCGGATCGACGGCGGCAAAACGCTGGGCATCTTCTGTGGCCACTTCGATAACCACGTCGATCACGTCGTCGTGAGTGATAATTCCTAACAAGTGCCTATCCCCGTCCACGACGGGAATAGCCATCAAATTGAACTTCGCGACCTGTTGAGCGACAGACTCTTGATCGTCGTGGGCGTCGACGGTCACCAAGTCCGTCTTCATCATCTCGCCCAGTCTTCGCTCCTGCTTGCCGATCGATGAAACCAGGTTCCGAGTGCTAACCACCCCACGAAGATGATTGGTATCATCGACAACATATATGTAGTGGATCGTTTCCAGTCGTTCGGCTTGCCGTGAGAGCTTTTCAAACGCTTCGCGCACCGTAAGGCGTTGATTGAGGCAAGCCACTTCTGTGGTCATCAACGCGCCGGCCGTACCTTCCTCAAAGGTTTGCAGTTTGCGTATGTCTCTTCGATCTGGGGCTGGAATCAGAGCCAGCAGATGCTCGACCCGCTCCTCTGGCAACTCACTCAAGAGATCCACAGCGTCGTCAGCCGAGATGTGCGTTATTAAATCAGCGACTTGGGTATCATCCTCACCCTGCAGCATTTCGACTTGCCGATCATAATTCAAGTAGCTGAAGATCTCAGCTCGCAAATTCGGTTCGGCATATTGAAGAACTTTCCAAGCCTCCGAGGCATCCAGCCCTTCCATAAACTCAGCCGTGCGAGCTGGGTGCAACGCCGTGCAGAATTCAGCTAACTCCGCAACGTCATTAGCCGCCAGCATCTCGCGCAGTTCAGGTAGAAATAGCGTGTTGACCATGCGCATCGTGCCGAGAAAGGATTACTGTCACCTACTACGCGTGTGCTCGCCATTCCAGCCAGCATCGCTTGAGTAGACGATGGTATTCTTAGATTGGCTGCGCAATTCCTAAGATCATCGAGCCCACACCAAGATTGTCAATGGCCACCAAGATTTCCTCGCGGAAACTGACCGGAGTTCACAATGACTAGTGCGGTCGCTTCAACCAGCAACAGCGCGCGAGACATAAATCTCAATGCCGGCGCGTTATGGGAAAATTCTCATAGATTATCCGTTAGTAAAGCGGTCAAGCTCTCCCTAACGATCAACTATTGCAATAGATTTGGTAGGTCAAAGTCACCAAGCATATCGCGCCATACACAGTGAATGTGATTAGCTGGATTACCCGCTGAGTCAGGTTGCACGTTAATGAATTCAATCAAAAATGTTGGCCCCTGTACGCGATAATAATGAGGTTCACCAGCTTTCTCGCTGCCTGACCAACTAAACGCAATGCGGTCAAAGCCAGCTTGTTCGATTAACTTCCAGCGTTCAGCGGCAACTTCATCACGCATTTTTGCTGTGTACGATTTCATGAGCTTGCGCAACATGTCACGCTGCTCGGATGCAAGTTTGTCGGCTGTGATACCTACGTTTTCAGCGGCGGGAGGCTGAGCCGTTCCAGCCGCTCGAATTTCCTTGGGAGTGGGTTCACCCAGCATGGCCAACTTTTTCTGTTGTGCATTTAAGCTGTTCACCAAATCAAATCCTAGCTCTTCTTCATCGCGCAATATTCGCATGCCTTTGGGAAATTCGGCACCATAATCTTTCTTGAGTTCAGCAGGGTTCGACGCAAAAAACTGCGGCGTGGAATCGATAATCTTGTTCCCTAACATCGTAAAGTTCACCGACAGATGATGTCCCTCGACACTCAAGCCCCATTTAGAATCGGCGCCAACTTCGCCGAAAATTTCGAAGTAATATTTCTCGGGATTTCGCTTTTGGTGACTGCCTGGTCCTTCCAGAATACGCAGTACGTTTTCCAAACTCATGACAACCTTGGCTTTGTCATAACCAGCTTGGCTAAGCACAGACTCCAGTAGTTTCATCGCTAGTGACCGATGAGCTGGTTCCATATCCATCAAGGGAAGTCCATTGCGAGTATCCATGGGAATGAAGTGCCATTCCACTCTTTTTTCGGTTGTCATCGGCTGATGCAATTTGGCCAAGCCATCTTTGGAGACCGCAGCCATCAACGTTTTTGCAGCGCCGACCATATCAGCGTTTTGTTGGGTCATGACTTGCCGAGTTGAAACGAATGCAATTCCAATCAACGCGACTAAAGCAATCGCACGTGCAAGTGGCATGATCTCAGCTCCCGTATTGCAATTGAAACAACTTGCACCACCAACTGGTGCTCGCAGCAAATTCAAGAAACAACCCCAATGCCCATGCAAAAGAGATTTTAGGTTCTCAATGGCGAAGCTCACGATGAACTTTTTGGGAATTGCACCGCGTTGAAACCTCACTCGCAATATTTCCGCAAACCTCACCGATTTTTTTGGGCGGGCCGCTTTTTTGGGCGGGAAGTGGAATCGTTTGGCTCAACCTCGGATCTCGAATTGTCAGCAAGTATGTAGTCGAGCGATTCAAGAATCAAGCGGGCTTGAAGGCATACCGAACATCATTTCTGCAACTTCTGGCGCTCCTCATTAAAAGCGTGAATTCATCTCGCATGAGGGGCGTGAGCACTAGCGGCAGAATACCTTGGGGTTCATTTCACTGCTTCCGCTCACAGGGGCGCGGAACGTACTTCGTTCTCTCCCCCTTGTTCCAAGCACTGCCCCGTTGAATAAGCTTTCAGAACTGCCCCTAAATCTCCTAAGATCATGGCCGTAGCGCCCCACACGACGTGCCCTTGATGATGCAACGTTCTCGCATGCCAGCGCGCCCAACCTCGAACAAATTCGCCAGTTGTCACATGGTCGTCATCCATAATCTTGTGGATTGGCAAATGGACCAATTGTTCAACCTCGCGTTTGCAAGGTTGGTAGGATTGTGGGCTGTTACAGATGGACAAAAACGCGTGTACGAAGTAATCGCTGTTATAGACATACAACGAACGGAGTGGGCCAACGATCGTTCCTGGAAATTCACTTAACCCCAGTTCTTCGCAAAATTCGCGCCGGGCCGCTTGCTCAGCCGTCTCATTTCCTTCCATGCGTCCGCCGGGCAAGGAAACCTGGCCAGGATGGTCCGGTAAATGTTGCGGACGTACGGTAAGAGGAATTGTCCACCCATTATCGCACGGTTCCAGCAAGATCATTACCGCCGCCAATTTGGCTGTGGGGAGCGGTGCACAGGAATGCCTGCCGTACGCTAAAGATGGACTGAACAACGCGCCTCTGCGCTGGCGAACTTCGAATAACGATTGCGATGTCAGTAACTGTTGTAAGCGAACGAGGTCAAAAAATACTGGTGTCAACGGCATACTACCTTGCCACACTTGCGTTCAATTGTTGCACACACTGTTTGAGAATCTCAAGGTACTCAAGTGCCAAATGATCACGATCAAAGCGTGAGTCAACAAAGTCGTGACCTGCTGTCCCCATCGCCGCACTTTGTTCTGGATGGTCGTACAAGTATTCCAGCGCAGCCAACAACTGCGTATCATTTTCCGGTTCGATCGCGATACCACCGCCACTCTGTTCGATCAATTCGCGCGCCTCACCAGCCACTCCTACAATAATGGGACGCCGCATCCCCAGAGCCTCAAAGATCTTGGATGGGATTACCGTTTCGAATAAAGGTGTCTTGATCAAGTGCACGAGGCTTACATCGCTCGCTGCAAGAAAGCTGGATATACGCTGCTTGGGTTGCCGTCCGGTAAAGATGACATGCTCTAGCCCCAATTGCGTTGTTTGAGCCTGCAGTTCAGCGCGAGTGGCCCCATCGCCAACGATCAGGAATTTGAAACGCTGGTCCTGCCGATCGGCCAGCGTCTGTGCGGCTCGCAAGACAACGTCCAACCCACATGCCATGCCGATGGTACCAATATACGAGCAAACAAAGTAGCTCTCCAAACCATATTCCTCGCGAATCGTCTGAGGCTCAACCCCGTCCGCTGATAATATGTCTTTGTCAACTCCATTCATCACGATGGACACATCGTGCGCGCCTACCCCTTTGGCCATTAATTGCCGCTGATATCCTTTTCCCACAGTCACGATATGGTCGGACTGTCGGTACATCATGATCTC
The DNA here is from genome assembly GCA_964625155.1 of uncultured Pirellulaceae bacterium. Taxonomy (GTDB): domain Bacteria; phylum Planctomycetota; class Planctomycetia; order Pirellulales; family Pirellulaceae; genus Aureliella. The sequence continues at coordinate 10,674 of CAZVBC010000034.1, read as the reverse complement.
CAGCCACTGCAAAATGCGCATCGATAGAGAACTCTTCATGGCCTCCACGGCCCCAATCGATTCGGGCCAAATGTCGCGAATCTCCAATACAAAGGGGACTCTTCGACCGCGAAACCATCGAGTGCATCGCAGTATTGCGGCATACAATACGCCTGCCCAACCACAAAAAAACTGTGGTGATGTTGCGATGATGATATCGGGTGCTCGCAAAAACAGCGCGCGACTGACAGCGCTGACCATATAAGAAAGATAATTTGCGATGCGACGAACAAAACCCTTGTTGGGTGCAATGTGGGTCCATACTCGAATGACACGTACGCCGTCGAGCCACTCGGTCTGCGGCCAAATTCGATTACGATATCCAGGGTAAATCTTTCCGTCCGGAACATTGGGAGCGCAGGTGATGACCGTTACTTCGTGGCCTGAGCGTATCCACCTGCGTGCTAAAGCCGAAATGCGCGTCGCTGGAGCGTTCCCCTCTGGAGTATAGTAGTGCGAAAATATCAGTATTTTCATCGTGTTGCGAGACTCGGCGTGCTAACGGCATAGCTTGCTATTTTGTTGACTGATCACTGGTCGCCAGCAGTACATGGGGTGAGGCGAAGGTAGTTAAAAGTATACCGGACAGCTTGCGCCGTTCCGCGCAAGAAAGAATAGCGGAACGGCGCGAGCTCTCCGGTGCGCTGGTTGTTCTTTTCTGCTGTTCGCCTGAGTATATCCTCGCTCATCATACAAGCTATCGTTCCATCAGTAATAAGCCACTCCCTTGTGGCAACGGACGCTGTAATGCACCGTTATTCCAGCTTTCAATTCCCTGCTGTGGAACGAATCGAAAAACTGAAATCGCCCAAGCTCGACCAGCTAAATCGTCTCGCATCGTCAGATCTTTTAACGATATCGCAGCTTCTGCCCGCCAGCAATCTTGCCGACGATCGACCCAAACAAAACAAGCAGGATTCCATTCCTGAAAGCCCAAACAGCGATCATACGTTTCGCCGAATTCGTTAATTCCCAGTTCGTGTGACGTCGCGTAGTCACGATCCGTATCCAACAGAATATGTACGTGATCGGTGCCCACCAAATTCATGTCGTAATGACGTTTTCTCTGTTCGCGATCTACTGTTGATCGCTGCCGGCGAGGACACTCAATGGCGAGGTATAAGTATTGATCGTCGTATCCGAATTTTACGTGTGCAGGAGCATGCTCTGGTCCTTCATAACCATTGGCCAACTCACCTGCGGTAGCATGCGACCAAACTTCATCATCCAGTTTTCCATCCAACAGCGGCGGCTGGCTCGCTCGGCTGGCTTTGAGTGCCCTGCTTAGAAAATTGCTCTGTCCACTTAACAACCGCAACTCATTTGCTGCTGCTTGAGAGTAACCGTCCAAAGATCGTTCACCGGCCACAATTTCCAACCATTCAGTCGAAGGGGCGATCGCGGGTGAACTGAATTCTGCCAAACGACGCACTCTAGCTTGCTGAAGTAGCAGTTTGTCCGGATTCTTATTGATCGACAACATTTGGGAATCGATTAATCTCAGCCGCTCGATCGATGCTTGAAGGTCAGTTGCATAGTGGGGTTGCCATGAACGGAAGCGAGCTTCCAGCGCGGGGACACGGGCCGAATAGCTAGCTTGCTGTACTGGAGAAACGTCAGGCACGACAGTGTTTGCGCCGGTAACAACACCCGATTTCCCAAACGGTGACTCTAGTTCCCAATCCGCTCGAACCACAGAGGATGTTTCTGCCAACGGAATTCCTTCTGCTATATCCGTGCGCGAGGCATTCATCCAAGCACACAACTCGTCGCAACCCAGCAACTTTGCGGTCTGCAAGTTGGACCAGCGCTGTGCATCTGCCGCTTCGCCCGAATCGGCCAGCAACTCCAGAGCATGTTGTACTCGATACCAGTCCCGTTTCTTGAGGCTGTCACGTGCAATGCGCATCAATGCGTAAGCTACATCATGTTTCGGTAAGGTACGAATTAGGAACTCAAGCTGAGAGCTCCATCTCTCCGGCGAGTCAGTTGAATTGGTTTCTTGCGCGAGCAGGCGATCGATGGCAGCTTCACGTTGCGCACGCGCGACAACTAACTGGTAATTACCAACGTTATCTAACCTCACTTGGCGAACACTTTCCGGTCCAATCGCAATCCCTCCCAATAATGATTCATAGGCCGCTGGATTGAGAAACTCCTGAGGAATCGTCCTCATGGAACATTCTTGAAGCCTAGGTCGTTCCCAAGATATTAGTGGCCGGAGCACATCTTCAACCGCGACTCCCGCGCCACGCAGAATATGTTCTGCAGATATCGAAAAACGCCCTGTTCCGCTCTCTGTGACTTCAATTACTTTGCCAATTCGCCAAGGCTGTAATCCCAACGAGTGTGAAATGGCTGCAATTTCGGATCCAGTCACTCCGGCTGCCAGTTGCGTACTCGTGAAAGCAGACTTAGCAAGAAGCCGATCGATCTGGTGCGCAGAGGTGGCCGAGCTTGTTAATACGACACTCGGTTGCCAAGTTTGGTACGCAATGGCCAAATCGTACTCGATCGCCGACAGCGATGTTGCGTTTGCCGACTGATTTTCGTGATAGTACTCCTTCCATTGCCGGGGCCCGTCCACTCGTAAATCGGAAAACGGATAAGCACACCAAGTCGAATGCTGAGCTACTCCAAATCGAGGCGCGATTTGGCTCAAGAAACTTGCTGGAGCTGGCGGAAATCCTCCTGCCAATTCGCTTGCTTGCGCATGCACGACCAGACTCGCCGTCGCTAAACGTTGATCCCAACTAGCAACCACCAGAGCCGGCCAAGGAACGCTCTCGCTACGGCTGGAAACCGACAACACGGCAAGTCGCTGCCAACTTTGACGCTGTACAAACCAGTTTGCACCACCATCACGCGTTGCAAAAATAGCTCCATTGGGTCCAACTGCCCAGCCTCGATTACAGTCCGCAAAAGCCAAGCTATTCCGAGGAACCGGAAAGGGATTCAATTCTGCTCGCCAGGTTTCACCTCGATCACTACTGCATAATGTGATCGAACCCGGATACCCAGCAATCCACACATGATCCCCATGCGACGCCGCACACCTCCAATGGCATGCTCGACGCGCGAGTTCAGACAGAGGGACCACAGGCTCGTGCCAATTAGCAGCATCTCGACTATTTAGTACCCTACCTCTATCACCTACCGCGATCCAGCTTGTTCCGTTGTGTGTCATAGCACGCATGGGCGACGTGGGAACAGAAACCGCAAGGGACTCGGTCGCAGTGCGCCTTCCATTGCGAGTTACCAATCCCCGCGAATCAATGCTCAACCATTCTCCGGCACCGTTCCAGCCAACTGCCTGCAAGTCGATCGAATTGCTTTTTACGCCATTCCAAGCAATGCCATCGGGACTTTCAAACATGCAAGCAGCCATGTGAGGAGAGTAGTCTCCCCAAGCCGCCAATCTGCCGAGGCCAATCTGCCCAAGCCCAAGCAGCCGCGGGAGACCAGTTGGAACATACGAGTTCCAGGTCTCGCCACCGTCCTGTGTAGATAAGACAATGCCAGTACTTTGTCGCGTGAGTGGATCAATCCAACCTCCGACGCACCATCCGCGTTCCGCGTTAGCGAAGTGAACTGCATACAAGTTCGCTGTGGTCCCCGAAAGTTGTGGCCGCCATTCGGCGCCTCCGTTTTCAGTTACCAGAATTTGGCCTCGATCTCCAACGGCCCACACCCGATCCGCAGATAACACAAATAAGCTATTTAAGCCAGCATCATTCCGATTGGCTGCCGCAATCGGATCTGATAACGCCGTTTGTCCTATAGTCGCGGCATGTGAATTCGCTCCAAAAAATGCCTCGATAATAGTCGCTAAAAAACATACATAGCCATTAAACTTTGCCACAGCTCAATTTGACCTCACTCACTACAATGCTGGCATTGCCGCTAGACCTGCTGTTTTCGGGGCGGAAAGAACGAACTCCAAGCCCAGAAACATAGCAAGCCAACGCGCCGAGTCCTAGATCAATCCGACCATGGTTTGATTGAGAAATGCACCGGATTTTTCTTATGGACCCGGGCTGGGACGGAAATCCTTGCGATACAACCCTTCGCCATTCTGCGAAAAGAACTGGACCGCTAGGGAGCGATCGGGCTGGTAAGAGATCGCCAAAAACCCTCCGCGACTGGCCGAATATGGACGTTCTACACCCTCGTATGGCGGCGGTACCACTTGGACATGGTCGTCATGCGTCGGCCCGCAACTGAATTCATTTACCGTTCGACCGTTGCGTTTATCGATCGAATGATATTGCCAATGTCGATCACCGCACATCAGAATGACATTGTTCAGCCGTTTGTCTTTGATCCAGTCGAGAAAAGCCTGTCCTTCGTACCAGAATCCGTTCAAGTTAGCTTGATTGTCCCCTTTCATAATTCGATCGGGCCCGATAATGGGATTTGGTGAAATGATCACTCGGTAATCGGTATCACTATCCAACAAGGTCTGTTTGAGCCACTCCCGTTGCTCGATTCCCCAAATCGTTTTGTTAGGACCATCTTCCATTTCGTTGGGTGATCGATAGTCGCGATTCTCCAACATCCACACTTGCAACCCCTTACCCCAGCGCACCGTTCGATATGTCCGCTCGCCCATGGGAAAAACCTGTTTGAAAACGCGAATCCCTTCCTCTGCGGTCATCCACGCAACGTCGAGCTTTTGATTTCCTTTAGTCTCTGTATACCTTGCCGCCGGATCATTCTGTTTAATGTTGACCCAGCGACCTTTCATATGAGGATCGGAATCGTTAAACCGAAAGTCGTGATCGTCCTTCATAAAATACCCGCCTACGTGCCGGTAGTACTCTTTCATGGCTGGTAGACCAAACATCTTTTGATAAGCCTGCCATGCTTGAGGAACATTGCGCGCCAAGCACTGACCGTCGTAATACACTGTGTCTCCCGCCGAAACACAGAAATCGGGCTTCTGAGCCAACATGTGGACATAGACGCCCGAACCATGCAAATCCTGACACGTCGTTAGATGGAACTTCACCCCAGCCCGTAAATCGGGCGCCGGGGCCGTTACAAATGAATGCACCTGAGAAATTTTAGCGGTGGCTGTAGGCCCTTCGCGATATTCAATCCGGTATTCGTATCGTGTTGCCGGCTTTAGTTCCGACAAACGAAACTGATGTGACCAATCGCTGTTCGGATCCACCGCTTGCCAATCCGTGGCAGGCAACGCAGGCGCAGATTTACTTGGTCCAAGTAGTTCACTCGTTCCAAGTAGTATGCGAGCCTCACCAGTGCGACCAGGAATCAAGCCTTCCGCGTCTTGATGGTCGATTGTCGTCAATCGCACGAGGACGATGGCTGACCTATCCGTTACCTCACCAACCTTCGCTCCAGAGCCAAGGTAGATCTCTTCCGCTCGACTTAACGCTGACTGAATACATACCAGCCACAACAAACAAAATGTTATGCGTATCAACATCATCGATTCCCTACATCATAAATAGGAAATGAAACTGGAATCACGTGCACTAAGCCCTGCCGAACAACCATCTTACTTGCTAATCAGCTTTGAGCCTCAGAGGCGATTGTGCACTGAGTGTAAAAGCTGGGGCAGCCTCCATTTCAATCGCGTGATGACTATAGAATGGATAAACACTCCATTCCACGCAAGCGACAATGTCCGGCAGACCGTCACCATCAAAATCACCGACCCAGGGATGTGGTCCGTGATTGGTAATGCGTATGGGTTTGCCGAAGCAGTTCAATGGTCGGGGTGCGGCAAATGCGGGTTGCTGTCGCGTTCCTATGTTCATCAGTAAGTAGATACTGCTGCCGCCGAGACTGCCGCCGTGAGCCCCTGCAATCGAATAGACTAGATCGATGCGACCGTCTCGATCCCAATCAACTGCACGAAACGACTCGGTCCAATGCGACCGCCTTTGAACGATGTTGTCATTGATCGGTCGACCATCGACCAACTTAAGTGCTTGTCCCCTTTTCAATCGCAACACTTGGTCATCGTCCCGATACTGCACGAACAAAGTCGCCTCTCGCGTGTGGCCATTATGGGTCACCAAATCCATAAGGCCATCACCGTTCCAGTCCGCGATGGCTGCGCCGGTGCGCCAGAAAAAAGGTTGCTCTTGTTCATACGGATACACGCCGTTGGCGGAATTCGGATCAGCCGCGCGGCGGACCGAGCGCTGGCGAGATTCTGCACTGTCTACATAACCATCACACACTACTTGTTGGCGTGCACCGAAGATTGGTGATGTGCGCGAGCCAATATTCTTCAGCCAAAAAATGCGATTGGTTTCATTCGGCAAAATCAAATCTGGCAATCCGTCCCCGTCCCAATCAGCGAACTCAGGAAACGGGTAACCCATGTCGTGCCAATTTTCGCCACCCAGGATGGCATCGCGCGTCAAACGGATTGGCTTGCCGTCGGCTTCAACGTACCGCGCTGCAGCCCACTCTGGTTGCTGGCGAGTTCCTACATTTTTCACCAGTTGTAACCAACCGTACCCGCCACCTACCAGCAGATCGAGATCTCCATCAGCCTCCCAGTCGCACAAGCAGGGCCAAGCTTGATCTCCCAATGAAATAACGGCCGAGGCTGAACTGGCTATTCCACAAAACTGAAAACTCCTCGGACCTCGTTGAGCAAAATAATGTATAGACTGATTCGGATACGCGGTAATCAAAAGAAAAGTAGTGTCGCCGACAATTGAAACGGTTGCGTCGATGGGGTGCAATACTTTCGCGCTGACGCTCGGTAATGTTTCTGGATCCGCAAACCTCAGAACCTGTCCACCTAAGTTGCGACTCCAACCAATGACATAGTTTGCCAACCCATCGCCCTGGATTTCGCTGCGCACGATGGCGTCGATTCGACCGTCAAGGTCGACATCCATCCACGCGCGAGCGCCCGCGATCCCAAGTGCTTGCGCAGTCGCAAACTGCGGTGGCATGGCTTGATTGCTCAAACTCCTTAACCATAGATCGCCGATCAGAATATCTACTTTGGAGTCGCGATCCAAATCGATTGCACGACATGCCTCCCAGTTTCGAGTTTGTCGAGCCACCGCGCCCGCTTCATGAAACTGTGGCAATCCGCTCGACTCCCGAGCGCCGTCGCTACGAAAAAAATAAAGCTGGTCTCGATTAGCTGGACACCACACTATGTCCAAATTCCCATCGCTATCAAAGTCGGCGAAATCGGCCCACATGTAGATGTTTTCAAAGTCCCGTCGAGCAGTTGATTTTTCATCGCCACGCGGTACATAGCGAATTCGTGTCAAATCACCAAACTGCGGCAGCATAGAGTTGGTTCCATGAGTTGAATTGCGTTTGATGCCTGGAAAACAGACGATGCCATCCCAGGGCCATCCAGGTCGATAGGCATAATTCCAGCAGCCTACCAAATCGACGATTCCATCACCGCTCAAATCGATCAACTTGCTGGCATATGGGAGCGCAATCGGTTGCGAGGGTCCCGAATTGAATCTCAACAAATCGCCAACGCCGACCGGAGGAACATAGTCCTGTGGAACAAGGGGCGGGCGACTGACAACTTCGCGAAAGCCCACCCTGAACTTCTTATGCTGCGGATCCGTGATGACCCATTCCAAGGTGCCCGCGTCCCCATACGCGAATTCCTCAGTCCTCGCAAACTCGATACTCCTACCTGTGACCAGATTTGTCACCTGAATTGAATTCGGGTCGAGGACACCTTTATGTCCGCCTACTTTCAGGAATTTATTGAAGTCGATGTGTGCTTGCAGAGGAACTCGTCCTGCGGGCAGCTCGGTTTGGATCGTCAGTTCGATCGCGAATTCATTGGCGAGCGAATGTTGACTCGACCAGCAGATCCAAAAGACTAATAAGGCACGCCATGAGTTCATCGAAGATGGAATAACTTAATGGATGGTGAAGGCTATTTCTCTATGGAATCGTTTACTCGGAGAAACTGCACGGCATCGGCAATTACATATTTGCCTTCGGTTCCTTCGGTTGAAATACGGACCCAGCCCTGCTTGCCAGCTTTGAAGGAGAATATTCCGAGTGTACGAAACAGACGTTCGTGCCCAGGAATCTCTTGCTGATTAATGCGAACTGTTTTTTCGCCATCGGCGAAATGGATGGTAACTGGCGTATTGGTAGCTCGTCGTACGTTGTAACAATGAGACAAGCGGACTTCATATCTCCCGTCATGTGGAAGATCGGGAGTGAATGTAACCGATTTCTTACCCTTATCGCTCTTCAAATCATGCAAGTATCCAAGCCCAACGTAGGGAGGTGTGTGCGTTGAATATTGCCACGAACCAACTAAGACGGCTTGTGTTTCATCAACCACAATGCCCGGCAACTTACGAGAATCGCTAACGATAAACGGAACCAAGCTGGGGTCATCAACTTCCCCCGGCGGGTGAATGTTGGCGATCGCATGCGGGTGAGGCTTTAACCGCGTTCCCAATGCGTCTTCGGACCAACATGGAACCATAACCCACAAATTTAGCAGCAAGATAAGACATGCTGTCGATCCTGTCACGTTGATGCTTATCATCATTTTGGCTCATCGACTCAGTTCGCTAGGATGCGGAGCAATGCATTAAACAGTATTCCTCGCGTTTACATTCTACAGCCAACTACATCGGCCGCCTATCGACCGACGATGGATGCGTGCTCGCGGGCCGCACACCAAGTTTCTCCTATGACTCGAATTGCAAAGAAACCTGGCGGATTTGGTCGACAAAGCGCACGAAGCGATTGGTGATCAACTCGCCCAGAGTTTGTGATTCTCTTACAAAACGTAGAGTTGCGGTTGCACCGACTTGTGAATGATCTAGTTGATGAGGCGAAATCAATTCAACGATCACGTCGAAGTAAATCTCACTTGCATCCCCTGCGTCTGATACAGCGATACCTCCTCCGGCTAAATGCGTCAGGGCTTGCTCGTCGATCTTACGACTACCCGATTGCATGCCAGACAATATTCTGCCATGCAAGACCCGGTCCGATTTCGAAGTGATCTGGATCGAGGAATAGGAGTCAATTCGAGGTTGTATTTTGGTCCATTGCTCGGCCGTCAATTTCGCCTTAACCAACCATGGGCCCCGATATATCGTCCCCAGTAGTTCGCCAGCTTGGATGTACTTGCCCTCCCGAAGAAAATCAGGCTGACGAACAAACTCCCCTGCATGTTCGGTTTGAATCTGCAACTTGCTGATACGTTGCTCTATTAACTGTAATTGTTTACGGACAGAATCAAGCCGAATCGCTAATTGCTCACGTTGAGGAATCGAAATGTCCAAAGTGTTCTGAAGCTGGACAGCCAATTGCTGATACTCAGCTTGCAGAGAGTGATATTCTGACGTTAATTCTTCGTTTTCCAGGACCGCCAACATCGAATTTGCATGCAAATAACCGGCGTGCAATGGGACCGTTTCCTTAATAAATCCATTGCACTCCGAACGGACTGGGTGCTCATGACCACGGCGTACAACTCCCTGGGTAACGACGGAGCCAGGGATTGGGATCAGGCCAATTGTAAACGCAACAGCGGTTGCCAAGCTTGCGGCTGTGATAATCGCTCGCGGGCGACGATCCTCCAACTCCGGTGAGCTGGAAACGTACTTCACGAATTTCACAATTCCTTTCAGCCAAGGTACACCACACATGAATACCGCCAGCACCCAACCGAAACTTGGCAGCATGATGCACACCAGCGCTGCGATTCCGATCGAAACGCTGAACTGGTACGCCAAACACAGTAGTCCAAACGATGATAGAATGGCTCGCCAACGACGTCCGACCTCCGGTACTTTTCCAGTAATTCCCCATAGGCAACGCTTGAGAAATCCCATGGCAATGGCTTTAGCATCACGATGTAGATTGGGGTAATTCGTCATGTCCGATAAGACATAGTATCCGTCATAACGCATCAGAGGATTGGCATTAAATCCGATGGTTATGATGGTCGACAATGTGATGGCATATTGGGCAGCGGAATGCAGCCAACCAGGGTCCGTGTTGAGCCACACCGCCAGTGCCAGCATGGCTAGCCACGATTCAAAATACATACCGGCTAGCGCGACCATCACGCGATGATGGCGACTGGGAAATCCCCACGAGGCTGACGCATCGACGTACGCACACGGCGTTCCAAGCATCATGATCACGCCAATTTCGGGGACGTTTCCGCCAAACTTTTTGCAAGCATACGCATGCCCCAACTCGTGAAAAGCTTTTAAGCCAACCAGCAAACACCACAGGACAGGTAAGTTGCTGAGTGTCAACATAGAGCCGAGCGGACTGGCAAACTCTCGCCAATACAGTCCCACGATTGAGAGAGAGCCAAGCATACACACAAGCCACAACACAAAGGCCGTGCGCGTAAACAATGGTGCAAACCAGCTCAAGGTATGAGTCAACCAACGATCAGGTTTGAACAGTGGGATTTTTAGAAAGAGCAACTTGAGCAGTTTGCCCTTTTTCTGTTGATCGAGTTTTTGTTGATATTTGTTGTGCAGATTGGCGCCATCGGACAATGGCAATGTGAGCAATCCCATCTGGTGTAAATGGACTACAAACTTATAGAAGTCTTCCACTTGATCAGCATCCAGTTTCTTGCGACCAATCAGACCTTGCACAACCTCTTTC
>CAZVBC010000033.1:0-28916 GCA_964625155.1 uncultured Pirellulaceae bacterium | reverse complement strand
TGTTCGCATATCTGTACACCTGGCAATTTTGTGTTGATGACTCCAAACGGCCCTCGATTTTCCAATGGGCGCGACGGTTTGGGGTCCCAGGTATCAATATGGCTTGGACCGCCCGCCATCCATAGAAGAATGACACTTTTTCCAGTTCCCATCTTGCGTCCAGCTTGAGCAGCTTCGGCGCGGCACTTAAGCAAGCTGGGTAGGGACAGTCCAGCGATTCCAGCTACACTTGCCTTGAGCATATTGCGGCGGGTCAGCCACATCAAACCTTCACCGGCTCGGGGATTCCAATCGGTAAACGCGTGTTGGCAAGCATGTTGCCGGTCATGAGAACTAAACATCTTTATCTTCAACTCACAGGCGATGCGATCGAGTTAAACTCACTGGCCCTAAAATACCATAATCGGAGTCATCACTGAGGGGATTTAGCAAAATGATGGGAAATAACAGAGTGATCAACGACTTGAAGATTATGAAAAGAGCTCTTTGACGGCAATCCCCTTCCCATCCTCAGTGGGATAGAAGGGACGCCCTTCGATATCAAACGAAGTTTTGGGGCTGATCCCCATGGCTGACAGGATGGTTGCATGCAAATCGGTAACGCTGATGGGATTCTCAACTGCCACAAAGGGGCGTTCGCGAGCACTGGCACCATATAAAGCGCCTTGTTTTATTCCGCCCCCAAACATGAGCACACACGAAGCTCCTGTAAAATGCCGATGCTGGCCATAGTGTTTCTTTTCTTCCAGTTTTTCGACTGGAAACGTAGTTTGGTCGTTAGCGTTCGAGCCAGGTTTGCCCTCCATGATCATATCACGACTGAATTCGCTGGCGAGCACGACCAGCGTTCGATCGAGCAAGCGGCGTTCTTCCAGATCACGAATTAATTGCGCAATGGGCTGATCTATTTCTTGCTTCATTCTCACTAGCGTGTCGTGTCCGTTTGCGTGCGTGTCCCAGTTTAGAAAGGGAACGTATTCCGTGGTAACTTCGACAAATCGCGCGCCTGCTTCGACCAAGCGACGAGCGAGAAGACAGCCTTGCCCAAATTGACTGACGTTATATCGCTGGTAACTACTTTTGGGCTCCAGCGAAATATCAAATGCGGCGCGATCCCGGGAACTGAGCAAGCGATAGGCGTTGTCCATCGACCTGAGCATCGACTGCTGATGAAAATCGCTTAGGTATTCGCGATGCGGATTGCGATCGATCATCTGCTGGAACAGTTTGTAGCGATTTTCGAACCTACCAGCCTCCATGCCCTTCGGAGGTCGAACCGACTGCGCGGCCTCTTCTGGGTATGGCAAGACCATCGGTCCAAACTGACTGCCAAAAAAACCTGCCGTCGTAAACGCTTTTAGCTCTTCGGATTCCCCGACCCCTTCGAGCCGTTGACCGATCGTAATAAACGGCGGGATGACAGGATTACGAGGACCAAGCACGCGCGCCATCCAAGCTCCCAGATGAGGACAGGCGACTGTTTGCGGCGGCACATATCCAGTATGCCAGTGATATTGATGCCGCGAATGCAAGATACTACCAAGGTCGGGCAATACGTGTGAGCGTATCAATGTCCCGCGGTCCATGACCTGAGCAATTTGCTCAAGTCCCTGCGTAATCTTGATATTATCAACTACTGTATCAATGGCAGGAAAAGTACTTTCTACATTCTTGATAGGCACTCCTACTTCGAATGGTACATAACGCTTGGGGTCGAAGGTATCTGGTGCTGCCATGCCGCCAGCCATCCACAGCAAGATACACGCGTCGGCCGTCGGTCGAGGGTGTTCGATAGCCTGACCTTGTGCGGCCAATATCGGTTTGGGTTCCCCTAATGCCAAAGTGGCTGCAGCGGCCGTAGTTAGTGAGTTGAGAAACTGTCGGCGAACTGCTGCTTTGGGCAACGCGGACTCATATTCATTAAACATGATTCATTTTGCTCTTAACGGCTAAATAGCAATTTCCGCTCTCTTTAGCGAATTAGTAAGTACTCTGGTTGCATGATCACGGCCCAGAGGAAATCTTGGACCGACTGCGGTGTCATGACTTGACCGCACACTTGGCGCGCTAACGACATCTCTTGCTCAGTGGGCTCGCGCGACAAGGCAAAGTGGATAATCCAAGGCACTAATTTATCGACATCGGAAGTATGCTGTTCGATAATTTGCCGAGACCCGCTGGATAAATAGTCAGCCAGAGTTTTTGCGTTGTTGAGGTCGATTGCTTCAAGCGTCGACAAATCGCTAGGACGCATTGTTACGATCTGATCGCGATTTGGCCTCCCCAGCGTACGTTGGAGGAAATCACTCTTGATTAACGCGGCACGGATCATAGGCATATCCGTCAAACACGCATGAGCTAGAGCCGAACGCATATTGTTGGCAGCGCGAGCCCACACCTCTTGTCGATTTACTACCGCAGCGGATTTCCAATCGTCCGGCTCGATCTTGAATTTGCCGTTGGGGTTGGGAATAGATGGTGACCATTCCCACGTCGCATCGGAAGAAATAGAGTCAATTTGCTGTTCATCAAAAACTAGTTTGCATTCAAAAAATGCTGCGGCAGGATTAGGTTGACTCCCTCCATTTTTTGCGACAATCAGGATCTCATTGCTGCCAACCTTCAACCGCGATTCAACGTTTATTCCCTCGACGGACTCCCAATCGTCACTGGCACTGACTTTGGATCCATTGAGATAAAGTGTGTAAGCATTGTCACAGCTCACGACGACCCCCGCGCGGACAGGGACCTTGTCCAGCGTAAAGCGTTTGCGTAGCGAAATCGACTCGTTGGGTTGCGAACCTTCGCGATCGGACGCAGTCGCATGCGACCAGATCCACTTGCCATTTAACGCGACCTTTTCGGCTTGCTGCGAGTCTACTTTCCCTCGCAGCACTTGCGCGTCCATTCTCTTGGGCGCGGCACCCGTGATCTGCCACAGGGTATCAACGAATTGCTCGGCAGTCATACGTTTAGCCCGTGGGCCCCGATAGACGAATGGTTTATCCACGTCTTCAGGAACAATGGCTTCGGATTGAGACTGATAAGCAACCGAGTTGCAAATTAAAGCTAGGGTATGTTTCAGATCATATTTATAGTCGACGAAATCGACGGCCAGGAAATCGAGCAAGTCCGCGTTCCAAGGTGCAGTCTGCATCGAGTCCACCGGATGCACAATGCCGTGCCCCATCAATCGCTGCCACAAGCGATTGACAATCGTGCGCGAGAAACGCCCGTTTTCTGGATGGGTCATCAGTTGCGCAAGTTGCTTGAGACGTTCAGGCTGCGAGGCCGATGTGTCGATTTGGCCCAATTCAGGAAAGAGCCAACTGGCAGATGCCGTTCGACCAATCGATTTATCACAGCGATGAATTTCCAGTGGATTGGAGGAGTAGATCGCGGCTAAACCGTAAGCATCGTCCAATTTCCATCGATCGATAAAACTGTCATGGCACGATGCACATTTGAGGTTGATCCCAAGAAAGGATTGTCCAACCGATTGGGCAAATTGTATTTCCACAGTTTGGCCAGCACTGACCGTACCGCGCCATCGAATACCGCTGCTGAAACCTGCCGACTCGGCATTCGGTGGGGCCAGCAATTCACGCACAAACTGGTCGTACGGCTTATTGTCGATCAAAGATCTGTACAGCCATCGGCTGATTTGCGTTCGTCCGCCGGTGATGAAGCCGGTACCGCCATAATCATTGCGCAGTAAATCGTTCCAGAACGTCAGCCAGTGCTCAGCATATGCTATTTCATCGCTCAACAATTCTGCAATCAAGAGCTCACGTTTGTTGGAACGCGGATCGGTAAGAAATGCAACTCTTTTCTCGGGCGTGGGAAGTAATCCGACGAGGTCGAGGAAAACTCGCCGCAGAAATTCTTCGTCGTTAAGGGGCTTGGGGCGTGCGATCTGCGACTCCGCCAGTTGATGATCGAGAATTCGATCGATCGGATTCAGTCGCCCGTCCAGTGGCTCGGGAATATCCGGCCGACGCGGTCTGAGAGCCGGTTCGTAGGCCGCTTGCTTGAATGCATACCCCTCTTGCCAAACAAGCCCGCCGTCGATCCAGGCACGCAACTTGAGTATTTGGTCTTTAGTGAGTGGATCGCCGTCCGGGGGCATGCGCAAGTCGCCATCGGTCGACTCAACCCGTTCAATCAACGAACTCTTTGTACTGTCGCCGCTGACCACGGCCGCACCAGATTCGCCTCCCTGCAACAGTTCATGACGAGTATTAAACGCAAATCCTCCTTTCTTGCTCTCACCAGCATGGCATTTTATGCAATGTGCCTTGAGAATGGGGACGATATCGTGTGCAAAATCCAGTGGCTTTTGCTGAGCCCAAATGACGCGGCCCGAGCATAAAAAGGCACAACTAACGACTACGATTGCGACTCGCATCTGTCGATACTTAAGCGAATTTCGTAAAGCAGAAATCATTGAAATACTGTCGTTCTTAAGAGCATCAATTCGATCTAGTCACCGGGCAACTTCGATAATGCCAATATTACTGGAGATACCTACTCCTCTGGAATGCGGTTATTCGACTCTGCCATTCTGCAAAGTCAAAAAACGCGGAATCCCAAATGGGTTGCAATTGCAACTTACCAGTATAATACCGCTTATATTCTGCAGAACAGAGTCAGCCTAGTGAGGTATGCAGATTTGACAGCGGGGACCAATGCATGCTGGCTCGATGCATCTGGCTTTCACTAGCAACAAGCCACACATGCTCTCTCATGGCAGATTGAACCAGCAAACACGGTTCATCTCCTTAGCAGCACTTAACTCGCAAGCACCTAGCGATTAGCGTGCCGGTAAAGGGACTTAGTAAAGTGGCTTAGTTCAGTGGCTTACAGTAACGACTCAAGCAGCAATCGGAGTTTTCGGAGTTCTTGCCTTTGATCAACGTCGGGCATGGGGGCAATTTGTATGCTCAAGGCGTGATCGTATTTTACTTTGGCAAGTTGCGAGATAACTTTACCATACTCGATTTCACCTTGCCCAACGCGCACTTGCAATTGATCCTTTTTGGAATCTCGAAGGTGAACGTGAAAGACGTATGGCATGATCTTGTCGAGATTCTTGTTGCGATAATGGCCGCAATAATAATGACTTGGATCGAGAGTTAACCCCAAGCCACGCACATTGTCGCACAGCACCTTTACCGTGTCGGGATCTTCGCTAAGACGACCAATTTGGCTCTTCATAGCGACCCGCACCCCTTCGCCTTCCGCAATTTCAACCAGTTTTTGCAGTCGTTCAACTTCTTCGTTGAAAGGAGTTCCCAGTTCGGCAGATGGAACAGTTAGGGTCACCACTTTCGTAGCTTTGCCGAGCTTGCACACCGACGCAAATTGGTCCAAATACTCCTGGCCGGTGGCATCAATGTGCACATCGTAACTACAAATATTCAACCGATGGCAATCACGACTGAGAAAGATTGCCTTTTCAAATTCAGATTCGATGCGACTGGGACTGAGAGGTGTTCCGTTCTCTCGCATTGAAATCTCAAACGTAGTGAATTCCAGATCGATAAATACATCGACCAGTTCGGGCATGGTGATTTCTGGAAAACAATCCGTCGACAAGGCTACAAACACGGTTCAACTCCTTTTGGGCGAGCGGCAAAAATTCTACGTGGACAGCCCAAAATTACCAGGGCTTGGACTCGGACGACAAATGTAAACCTCGGATACTGAGCAGCCAGATCACCGAATGCCGGCGCCAAGTCCGTTGGTATCGGTCCACTTTTCGTCTGGCCTGTGTGGTCAATGAAACCTGTGTGGTCAATGAAACTTGAAACACTCACCGGTACACATTTCGTGCGTTGCCAGTGTCATGCCGTTCCCTTCGCATTGGCCACGTCGTCCTCCATTGGCAGTCGACAGCCCCAAGGAATTCCGCCGGTCACCTTTATGAACAACCTTTTACAAAAAGACCAAGGTATCCACAGGTGGCAAATCAGGCAACAACCCACTGCTTGCCATCTTTGCCAGAAGTGCGGAATACCTGTATGCAAGCAAAACCGCTGTTGTGTTCTGAAAATTCACGCCGATAATCGTGATCTTGGTCCCGATGACATCCGTTAAACTTGCAGTTCGTATAAACTACACTCGCAACATACCTATACCAAAGCACCAAAACCGACACACCTCATTTATTGAGATCGTGCGTTTTGAAGAATGAACTTCTTAATAGTTTCGTCGCCCTGTATTACAAAGACTAAATGCCACGGCTAATCACTCACCTCGGGGAAATAACTGACGAATTGCGAGGCGGTGGGCTGGCAATTGGGAATTTTGACGCGGTCCATCGTGGACATGCCGTGCTTATTGGTGAACTCGTCAAAGCTTGCCGGCAACAGGGTGGACCGTCGATTGTGTTCACTTTCGACCCGCCGCCAGCCAAGATACTCAATCCACAACTTCCTAGCCCGCCTGCTTTGACATGGATTCAGAGGCGAGTCGAAATCCTTGGTTTGCTGGGAGTCGAAGTTGTCATCGTGTATCCCACGGACCAAACTCTGTTGGATATGGCAGCGCCTGAGTTTTTTTACCGCGTGGTGGTTGACGCGATCGGTGCCAAGACTATGGTCGAAGGGCCCAACTTCATGTTTGGCAAGGACCGAGACGGGAATGTCGACGTGTTACGTCAATTGTGTACCCAAGCGGACGTGACGCTTCGGATTGTCCAGCCGCAATTACTCGAGCAACAATTGATTTCGAGCACGCGCATTCGAACTTTGATTGCGAACGGCCAACTTGACTCTGCGAATCGGTTGCTGGTAAGGCCCTACCGACTCGCCGGCAAAGTTGTCCGTGGTGCTGGTCGAGGCCGCCTGCTTGGATTTCCAACAGCGAACCTAGAAAAAATACCTATCTTGATTCCGGCATTGGGCGTGTACGCTGGACGCGTCGACCTCGACGGCAAAAGCTGGCCAGTGGCAATTAATATTGGTCCCAACCCAACCTTTCACGACGATCAATCGAAGGTTGAGGTACACGTTATCGGTTGGCAAGGTACATTGTACGATCAAGTTGTGGAAATCGATATGCTGGCCCGACTTCGAGATGTGCAGACATTTCCCTCGAAAGACGCCTTGATGCTGCAAATTTCCAGTGATTTACAGCAATGTATCCAGATTGCCTCCCAACCTTCAATTTCACTCTTTTAAATGCAGTTGATACTTTAACATAAGAAATCGGTTCAACATGATGTCGATTGATTGGCAGCGACTAGCGGAGCGCATTCGAAGCTCAAAATCGTTTGTATTGACCAGCCACATTCGCCCGGATTGTGATGCGCTGGGAAGCGAGTTAGGAATGGCGGGTCTGTTATGTCAGTTGGGCAAGCAAGTGCAGATTATCAATGGTCACCCTACGCCGCCGAATTTAGCATTCATCGACCCTTCCCGAACTATCAAAGTGCTCGGTGAACATATCAGCCCGCAGGAAATCAATGCAGACTGCATGATCGTATTGGACACCAGCGCCTGGGCTCAACTAGGACCAATGGCGGACGTATTGCGCGGTTTCCAAGGGACCAAGTTGGTCGTTGATCATCACGTTGGCGAAGACGATTTGGGAGCAGAGTTTTTCAAACAAACGACTGCCGAAGCCACTGGCCATTTGGT
This sequence comes from uncultured Pirellulaceae bacterium, assembly GCA_964625155.1. Taxonomy (GTDB): domain Bacteria; phylum Planctomycetota; class Planctomycetia; order Pirellulales; family Pirellulaceae; genus Aureliella. The sequence goes on along the minus strand of CAZVBC010000033.1, from coordinate 21,273 downwards.
CGCGCGATTGGCTCGCGAAATGGGGTTGCAAATTACGGAGCCCATGGCTCGGGCTTTATTTGCTGCCATTGCGACCGATACCGGCTGGTTTCGCTTTGGTTCTACCACTGCGACAACTTACAAAATCGCAGCCGACTTGTTGGAATGCGGCGCATCCCCTGCGGCGATTTATGGAGACTTGTACGAACGCGATACAATCGGACGCGTACGTTTGCGGGGGCGCATTTTGTCCCGTACACAAAGCGAAATGGATGGCCAATTGGTACATACGTTTGTGCGCAAAGAGGACTTCGCAGAAACCGGTGCGCTCCCCAGCGACACCGAAGATGCAGTCAATTTGACCCTCGCAATTGCTGGTACCAAAGTCGCAGTCATTCTTGTCGAACAACTCAAAGGGGGCGTTAAAATCAGTTTTCGTAGTCGGTGTGCGGTCGATTGCAACCGGCTGGCCAACCAGTTTGGCGGCGGTGGCCACAAAGCGGCTGCCGGTGCTTTTCTGGAAAGCTCGTTAGAAGAAGCACAACAGCGAATTCTCGCCGCCACCAAACAAGCTCTGGTCGAGGTCCAATAAGAATTCGCTTGCGTCGAATTAATGGACACAAAAATGTCAAACCATTTCACCCTTCGAGCAATCTTGTTCTATTAAAGAAACGAAACACACCTCTCGTTAATCGTCTCCAACTGGTTACTGAGCTCCGCCAAGTAACCAAATCTCTCACCGGCTTCAACTGCGGATCAACGCCGTGAGGAATTGAATACTCGCGAGGCTGAGCGTCAAGTGCAGTACATTCCACGGCAGAGCGGAAGCCTGGTATAGAGCGTTTGTAGGACCGGCGCTTACGGAGAAGAGTCGAAAGCGGGTCATCAACAGTGACTCGTCCAAAGCGTGTTATCAGACTGTACGATTTCAGCGGCAAACTGCCCGCAAGAACGACGATGCGGTCACAAATTAATATTGGCCTCGTTGTACAGATTCTTGTTGACTTGTGGAAATGAGAACCGTAGAACAAGGTGGTATTATCAATACACCTTCTGTGGGAGACACCTATGGCTGAGCCTGATGATGTACTGAAATCGCAGTTGGATCAGTTTCGCGATGACTTCCTAAAAATGCGCCGAGAGATCGGCAAAGTAATTGTCGGGCAAAGTGAAATCGTTGAGGGAGTGTTGATGGGACTGGTCGCAGGTGGCCACGTGCTTCTCGAAGGAGTACCTGGGCTGGGCAAGACCTTGTTGGTGCGCACTTTGTCGAATGTCCTCCATGCTAAATTCTCGCGGATTCAGTTCACGCCTGATTTGATGCCAGCAGATTTGATTGGCACGAACGTTCTCGTCGAGTCTCAGGGTGGTGGTCATCGCGGATTTCAATTTGAGCGTGGGCCAATTTTTGCCAACGTTATATTGGCTGACGAAATCAATCGTGCGACGCCGAAAACACAGTCAGCATTGCTCGAATCGATGCAAGAAAAGAGTGTGACCGTCGGCGGCATTACTCACCGGCTCGATGGCTTGTTTTTTGTGCTGGCAACCCAAAACCCATTGGAGATGGAGGGAACCTATCCTTTGCCGGAAGCTCAGCTTGATCGCTTCTTGTTCAAACTTCTAGTCCCATTCCCATCGACCAACGAAATTGAAACCATACTCGAGCGCACAACCGAGCTCGACACGCCAGAAGCGGTACGCTTGTTCGAACCTGACCGAGTCTTGGAAATGGGCATGCTCGCGCGGCGTATTCCAATCGCCGACGACGTGCGGCGTTATGCAATCAATACCGTTATGGGCTCGCATCCAGATCACGAATTGGCCAGCCCGATGACTAAACAGTTTGTACGTTACGGTGCCAGTCCCCGCGGGGCTCAGTCGTTGATACTCTCTGCTAAGATCCACGCGATACTCGACCATCGATATTATGTTGCGCGCGATGACATTCGCGCTGTGGCTCACCAATGTCTGCGACATCGCATACTGCTGAACTTCGAAGGACAAGCTGAGGACGTCAAAACGGATACGGTAATCGATGATGTTCTATCGAGCGCATTGAAGATGCAAGCGGCATAATTGGGCCGTACTGGTGACAAAGACCTTTTGTGTGAATGCCGCCGCGCTGGGATTCACACAAGATCGCCGGGCACATAGCCATTCATGGACGGCACAAGGTTCTGCTGGACGTAGGTTTATCCGATGAATTCCGAACCCTTGTTTGACTCAGAGTTCATGAAGCGACTGGAGTACCTGTCATTGGTCTCGCGTCGAGTATTTCGTGGCCAGTTACTGGCCCAGCGACGTACCAAGCAGCTTGGTGGAGGCATCGAATTTGCCGACCATCGCGAGTACTCGCGTGGGGACGACTTGCGCTATCTGGATTGGAACGTCTATGCCCGTTACGGAGACTTGTTATTAAAGCGATTTCAAGAAGAGGAAGATCTCCACGTCTATATCCTGCTGGACTGTTCGCTTAGTATGCAAGCAGGTTCTCCAAACAAATTTGATTATGCTCGCCGCGTGGCAGCGGCCCTATCCTACATCGCCTTGACGGAATTGGATCGAGTGAGCATCGTCGCGTATTCGGACCAAATCGTCGATACATTGCCACTGACCCGAGGTAAGGATCGCGTTCTGTCCATCCTGCGTTTTCTTGATCAGATTCCCGCGCGTGGCAGAGCGACCGATTTAGCCCGAGTTGTGCGTGGATTTGTGCATCGCGCCCAACGCACGGGATTGGTGGTGATCATCAGCGATCTGTATGATCAAGCGGGGTTCCAGCGTGGAGTGGATTTGCTGCGCCATCGTCGCTTTGAACCTCACATGATTCAATTGCATTCGCGCGAAGAGGCAAACCCAACTACGCTGGGCGATATCGAATTGGAAGAAGTCGAAACCGGTCAGCGCCGCAAAATAACGATTACGGAACGCAAGTTGAAGCAATACCGCGAGCTGTTTGTAGAGTTCCTTACTTCGATCGACGCATATTGCAAAAGTTACTCATTGGCATGTACCAGAACGACGACCGATGTCCCGTTCGATGAATTGATACTGCGCATGATGCGCGTCGCTGGAGGGATTCGATGAACTGGCTCGAATTTGCCAATCCAGTCGGTTGGTGGTGGGCGTGGTTAGCCCTACCGATATTAGGTTTTTATATTCTCAAAATACGTCTGCGCCGCCAAAGTGTAACTACTCTTTTGTTTTGGGATCGCCTCTTCGACGAACAGAAACCGCGTTCGTGGTGGCGAGAACTTCGACATTGGTTGTCGTTACTTTTGCAGTGGGCATTTTTGATTCTATTGGTCGGTGCGCTGGTCGATCCCTTGTGGAGCTGGCAGAAAAAGCAGCGTCGCAAGTTGATGGTTGTGATCGACAATTCCGCCAGTATGAATGCGGTTGACGCTGGGCGTACCCGATTGGACAGGGCCAAGCAATCGGCTCGAGCCTTGGTGCGTTCCTTGCGTCCTGGCGACGAAATGGCTGTACTATCCGCAGGAGGACGACCGCAGGTTGTTCTTGGCCTAAGCCAACATGCGCGCACATTACTCGACGCCATCGATCACTTGCCGAAAACAGATGCACCGACCTCGTTGCACGCGGCGGTTGTGGCCGCCAAGCGGTTGGTGACGGGTGATACGATTGGACGTATCTATGTTCTGACCGACGGCTGTACCGAGGATATTGCTCAATTGCAAGCGGATGAACAGATCGAGTTTTTCGGATTCGGCGACCGCCTCGACAATATGGGTATTACAAAGTTCCAAGTTCGACGCAGCTTGGCAGATGCCATTGGATACCAAACGATGATCGAGGTCAGCAATCTGGCCGAAATCGAACAAGAGTGCCGATTGGAATTGACGCTGGCTGATGAATTAGTGGACGTGGTGCCGGTCAAGTTGGCTGCTGGTGAATCGCGGACAATGAATCTGGACCAGTCGTCGGCGACTGGTGGGACGCTGGAAGCTCGTTTGCGAATCGATGATGCACTTGCACAAGACAATATTGCGCGCGCAATTTTGCCTCCGCGCAAGTTGATTCCGGTAACACTTGTCACGCCCGGCAGCCTTTTTCTTAAGAGCGTGCTAGAGTCGATTCCGATGGTCAAATTGCGCATAGTCAGCGAGCTGCCTGAAACGCTCACAGCGAACGAGATATTGGTCCTCCACAAATCGTCGACTGAGAAAATTCCGCCCGGTCGAGTCATGGTAATTGATCCACAGACGTCGAGCGACTTGTGGGAGTTGGGGGAAAAAATGGACCAGCCGATTGTCGCTTCGGTCAGCGACGATTCTCCTTTGACGCGTCATTTAAGCTTGACGAACGTAGTTTTTCCTGCAGCCAAGCAATTCGAAGTGACAGGGAAAGCGACGTGGTTAGTGCGCACGCCTCTAGATGATTCCCTGTTGGCTCAGATTCATCGACCTTCAGGCGATTGTGTTTTGTTGTCGGTAGACTTGGACCAAGGTGACTTGCCGCTGAGAATTGCTTTTCCAGTATTGATGAAAAACACAATTGAGTGGTTTGAAGGTACTGCCGCCGAATTGCGTGCGAGTGTTGCCAGCGGCGAAGTTGTCAACATCCCGCTGGCTTCCCCAGTCGTGCCCAACACCCAAGTAGAAGCTGCTGACCAGAACTTGGACAACAATTCTGGCCAAGTCCTGGCAGTTGTGGAATCTGCGGCAGGCGAACAAGTTGGCAAGGCATATGAATTGATCAGTCCAGATGGAGAACGCACTCCTCTTGCAAAAGGCCTTCAGAACGCGACCGTCGGCCCATTGTTGCGGCAGGGCGTATGGACGATTGATTTAGTTGGTCGACAGGAGACTGGCGAGCAGGAATCGCTCAGTTCCCAGCAGGTTGGAAACGACCTGGGCTCGCAATCCGTATCCGCAGCGTCTGATTCTGCCATATTGATCGCTTGCAATCTCGCCAACAGGCAGGAGAGTGATTTACGACCGCGAGTGCAGTTACCCAGGGCCGATCATTTAGCATTGGCGAGCCTCGGAGGTCGTTCGATTTGGTTCTATCTTGCGATGTTGGCCTTAGCTTTGATAGTGACAGAATGGTGGCTTTATCAGCGTAGGTTGGTGGGATGATTTACTCGCTGCCCATTATCGATTGGTCATTGGAATTGTCGCGACCATGGATGCTGTGGTCACTGTTACTACTTCTGCCAGTGATTTGGTATTACCTTCACAGCCTCAGCGACTTTCCGAAAGCACAGCGATGTTTTTCGTTAGTCCTGCGGACCATCATCGTGTGCTTATTGGCGCTGACGCTTGCGGGATTGGCGCTGCTGTATCCCACGGAACGCAAGTTCGTTATTCTGGCGATCGACCGCAGCCAAAGTGTGGACGCTCAGTCTGCAATGAGAGTTGAGGAATTTGTAAAACAGTTCTCCGAGCAGCGGGGAGCCAACGAGCTGGCACTGCTGGATTTCGCGGCCGAGCCTGAGCGTGTTATCTCAGTATCCGAATCTCACTCCGCACCCGGCGAACAAAATCGGCTCGCAAGTAATTTATCAGCCGCGATCGAGACGGCACGAGGAGCGATTCCTCCGAGCTACGTTCCTCATGTTGTGCTCCTGTCTGACGGTAGGCAAACACTTGGTGATGCTGTGCAGGCCGCTGCGAGCGTTAAGATTCCTGTCAGTGTGATCCCTTTGGCGACTCGTGATGAACCAGAGGTTCAAGTTGCTGAAGTGCTTGCGCCGGCGCAAGTGCGGCAAGGAGAGCCGTTTTACGTCGAAGTCGTCATCGCATCCAATCACGAAGACACAGGAAATATCGATGTCTATCGTGGAGACCTCTTGGTGAATGAAAAATCGGAACCGATCAAGATCAAGGAAGGTGAGACGCGGTTCCGATTTCGGCAGACCATCGACAACGAGAAGCAGGTTGATTTTGCAGTGAGAGTGCGCGGTTTTAAAGACACCTTGCTCGATAACAATTTGGCTGCGTCGGTTGTCTTTGCGTCAGGCAAACCAGCCGTATTATTGGTCGATTCTCAGGTAGAAGAAACTAATGCCCTACGCTGGGCTCTCGAGGAACAAGGTCTCGCGGTACAGGTTCGGCCAGCCGAGGGTGTGCCTAGATCTTTGACCGAATTACAACGTTTTGATTGTTTGTTGTTATCTAACGTCCCCGCCACGGCGATGACTTTGCAGCAAATGGAAGTCATACGATCCTACGTTCAGGAACTGGGGGGAGGACTGGTAATGTTGGGCGGTGATCAATCGTTCGGTTTGGGTGGATACTACAAGACGACGCTCGAAGAAATCCTCCCTGTGCGCAGCAATTTCGAGAAGGAAAAAGAAAAACCGAGCATGGCGATGGTGTTGGTCATCGACAAATCGGGGTCGATGGGTGGCCAGAAAATAGAGTTGGCCAAGGATGCAGCCAAAGGCGCAGCCGAGCTCTTAGGACCACGAGACCAATTGGGAGTAATCGCCTTTGACGGAGCAAGCTATTGGGTTAGCGAACTACATAGTGCATCGGATAAAAACTATATCATCGACCGAATTAGCTCGATCGAAGCTTCTGGCGGAACGGCTGTCTATCCGGGCTTGAGCGACGCCTACGATGCCTTGGTCGCGGCGAACACCAAGCTCAAGCACGTAATCCTGCTGACCGACGGACATTCAGCGCCAGGTGATTTCGATGGAATTGCGCAAGATATGGCGGCCGCACGTATTACTCTTACCAGTGTCGCTGTGGGTGCGGAAGCCGACCAACAATTGCTGGAACAATTGGCCGCGACTGGTGGTGGGAGATACTATTATTGCGATGATCCGAACAGCGTTCCACAGATTTTCGCGAAGGAAACGGTTACTGCCAGCAAGTCTGCGGTCAATGAATTGCCTTTCTTGCCACAGTTGATTCGTCCAACTCAAGTATTGTCCGACATTGATTTGGAGGCCGCACCGTTTTTACTCGGTTATGTTATCACTCGCCCCAAACCTACCAGCGAATTTATCTTGGCCAGCGAAGCCGGTGATCCACTGCTAGCTTGGTGGCGATACGGTCTTGGATTGTCGGTCGCTTTCACGTCAGATGCTAAAAGCCAATGGGCCGCTGAGTGGCAAACGTGGCCAGACTTTGGCAAGTTTTGGGCTCAAATAATTCGCCACGCAATGCGCAAGAGCGATACAAAAGGAGTGTTTGTCGAAATCGAGCGAAAGGACGAGCGCGCTCGAGTCATTGTTGATTCGATTGACGACCACGGAGCATTTATCAATTCCGCAGAGACCATGATGACGGTCATTCGGCCTGGTTTGGAAAACGAACCCATGCCAATGCGGAACACCGCTCCGGGCCGCTACGAAGCGGAATTCTCGACCGAGAATTCAGGAGCATATCACCTTGAACTGAGCCAATCGCGCAATGGGACGCAGACTTTTCGTCAAACGCGTGGATTGGTGGTCGGCTATCCCGCCGAATTGCGACTCGGACCGACTGACTCCAATTTGTTGAAACAAATCAGCCAAGTTTCTGGTGGGTTGTATGATCCGACGGTTAAAGAAGTTCTTGAGCATCGCACTACTCCAGCTCAAATGGTAAAGCCGCTTTGGCCCAACCTCCTAATATTAGCGCTGTGCTTGTTTGTGCTCGATGTCGCCATGCGCAGAATCGATCTGTCACTCTGGTTCCCGCAACGCTCACCGATGTTCAGCCGCTAGCACGACTCGTTCAGGCGGACTTTGAATTGCTAGCGATTGCTACTCGCCCATGCACCTGCGGTGTGCAAAAACGATCTCGACAATGGGGCCGACTTTGCGTATTCGTTGTAAAGATCGGAAGAGTTGAAAAGATGATTCCAATTTCCGCTAGCAGAAATTGAGCCTCGCCGATCAACCGTGCCGATATAGCATGAAGACGAAGGTCTATGGCTCGACAGGGAATCGTCGTACGAAGACCGTCGTCAAGTATCTATTCAAGGATGAGCGAAGCAAACCATGACTCGAACAATTGCATGCATCGTCATTGTTGGGATGTTGTGCCAAGATGCGTACTCCCAATCGAAAACCAAAGATGGCGCAGTCTTGGGCGGGATCGGTGGCGCGGTGGTTGGCGGAATTATCGGCCATCAAAACGATGAAACACCTGAAGGTATTATCATCGGCAGTGTCGCGGGGGCAGTTGCAGGTGGCATCTTGGGAAATATTCGCGACAAACAAATCCAAGAACAACGGTATTATCAGCACCAAGCCTGGCAGAGCCAACAAGCATTGCGGCATTCACAACAGAGCCAAATCCGTCGCTGCGGTGCCTCCATATCTGATGTCATTTCCATGTCGCGCAGCGGTGTCAGCGAATTGGTTATTGTCAGTCATATTCAAAATAACGGCATCCAACGCAAACTCGAAGTGAGTGAAATCATCACTCTTCACCAGTCCGGAGTTTCCGACAATGTGATCGCCGCCATGCAGAACGCACGCATCTCTGGCCAGCCAAGTTATATCGCTCCCCAGCGCAGCGGACCAACGTCTGTGATTGTGCATGAGACATATTCTCCAGCTCCACAGGTCTTGATGCCGGCTCCGGTGTTGCAACCTTATCCAACTCAGTTTCGTAGCTACCACTATCAACGACACGGATTTTGATTTACCGAACCGAGCTTGTAACTACTCGATAACCAGGTGCACGAGCCAAGTTTATCGAATATCGGAAACCGGAGGCTAACACCTTCCGGCTGATGTTATGTGTCTCGCATTGAATAGTATCCTTTTCTCCATTTCCTCCAACCGCGCTCACCACCTTTGCAAGATGGTGCCATAGACGGTCCAAGTGACAAAATAACTGGAGTGGTCGTCAGTCATGATGACTGTTTCGAATCATTGGATGATGGATTAATCAGTCGGAACGCGTTAGCTTCCGGTTTCTATCTGATGCGTTTATCGTAACTACTCAATAACTAGGTGCACGCGAGAAATGCCTGCATCCATGTCTTTAGGCGAAGGCCTTCTGCTGACCCTCAAATTATCGGACTATGGCGAGTCCCGGTCTCAAAATTGGGCCTAAATTGAAGCCTAACTTATTTCTTTGATAGACGAACTTCTTTTCGTTATGTAGATTTAGGGGGGTAAGTGCTGCCGTGTATTTGCTCTAGCGAGTGACAAACGATTCACATTAATGGTGCACAATGATGCTCTTGGCCCAACCCCTTCGCCGTGGATTTACGTTAGTCGAATTGCTGGTCGTGATTTTCATCATTGGAGTTTTGGTCTCGATTCTCCTGCCGGCGGTCCAGTCGGCTCGTGAAGCGTCACGAGGATTGCAATGCAAAAACAATTTACACCAGATTGCGCTTGCGACCGAACTATTTCAGGAGGCAATTCGAGCTTATCCTCCTGCTCGCTATCAACCGCGACCGGGCGATCCGCCGGGCATCGACTGTGGTGGCGAACAAACGACATGGTTGGTCCGCATTATGCCGTTTCTGGAGCAGACTGCTGTAGAACGACAATGGGATTACTCAAAATCTTATGCCAACCATCCGGCTGCAACGAGAGAGCAAGTATTAAGCGTTTACGTCTGCCCTTCGCGTCGTTCGCCCGCAAATGCGATTGGCAGTGGAGTCATTGCGACGACCACCACGAAGTGGATACGCTTGCCCTGTGGCTGCGAGGTTCCAATAGTATCCGCTGGTTCAACAACGGTATCCGGTGCCGTTGGTGATTACGGTGGCAATCATGGAGACCTTTCCCCCGGTTCGTTTGGGTTGCCCACGGATTTTTATTACGGAGGTAACGGCACAGGAACCATAATTTCAAGTCGTGCTCGCTGTAATGGTTCGATGCCAATCGATTGGATCGATCGAATCGCGCATAAAGATGTCACGGACGGTTTGAGCCATACGATTTTGACCGGGGAAATGCATGTACCGATGGGCAAATTGGGGCAATCTCCCGAAGATGCGTTTATTTATAATGGCGACAGTGTCTTCAACTTTTCGCGCGTTGGTGGACCAACTGTGCCAATCGTTTCGGACGCCAGATCCACGGGAAACAGTCTCGTCGCCTGGGGCAGTTGGCATCCTGGCGTTTGCCAATTCGCGTTGGCCGATGGCAGCGTCCGCTCGATAGCTGTCGCATTGGATACCGAGGCGTTAGGAAATCTGTGTAATCGAGCTGACCAACGAGTTGCCACAATCAGCGACTAAATGGACTCGCCCCAATCTAGATCGAGCTTGCCACAATAAACTGTGGCAAACGGGAAGGTCGCTTCTATGTACAAAAATCAATTGCTCAGTTGGCATGCGGTTGTATCGCTGGTCCTTTTGCACGTTTTAGGTTGCACTAATTCGCAAATACCAGCTCACCCTGCCTCCGGACGAGTTGTATTCAAAAGTGGCTCACCGGTCCAAGTTGGATCGATTGAATTGAGGTCCCGCGATCACAGGATTAACGCTAGAGGCGAAATTACTCGAGACGGGCGATTCGTTCTCTCAACGTACGAGCCTGGCGACGGTGCCGTAGCTGGCACACATGATTGTGTCGTCGTACAAATGGTCATGGTCGAAGAATTGACTAAGTTCAGGCCCAGCACTGATGGCGTAGTTCATCCACGCTTTGGTTCATATGCAACCTCAGCCCTGCAAGTCGAGATTACTCCAAACAAATCCAATAATCTGCAAATCATCGTTGAGGGTTTGTCTTCGCGCGGTACCACCCACGACTCCAAGCGACATGTGCACCAGCATTCTGAATGATCCTTCTGCCCGGCACCGGTACTGCAAAGCCGAGTGACCTAACTAATTCTTCTGCTCAGCAACGTCTACTTTTTTCCAAAGGTTCAGTTTTCGATCGGGACGACTTCTCCGAGCGCACAACTGTTCATCGCTGCCCAAGTATCTAAGTTCACAGTTGTGGGAATGAAACGGACGCTACCGTCACCTAACAACACGTGTCCTCCACCGGCGCTCCACGGTGCGTACATTTGACATACGTGACAGGTAGGGAACGACGGAGCATGAATCACGCCGGGCTCATCTACGGCTGGGCCCGAGTGGCACAAGACGTACGTAGCGGCTCGATCACATTCTGTAAACGGAAATCGTTGAGGGTCTAAAGGACATGAAAAACTACCAGGTACGACGCCCACCCAAGTCTTTTCACTGATTGTCGTATGCTCGCCAATGAAGACAGTGTTTGACAGTCCATCGCGGATGTCGCTAAACCGTGTCCTCGAATTTCGATAAAACGGACCAGTTGCGACGCGGCTCCAGTCGGCCAGTGGAGGATCATAGCCCCACGGTTCGTCTTGACCTGCGTTGGCGACATAATGCGAACGGCCCAGCCATGCCATGACAGCCCCTTGGCTGCTGCGAATCGCCACATCTCCCTCCGAGTTTTCAGCTCCTGGATTAATAAACATCGGCAGTCGAGTGCGCACTAAATTCGCATTAACAGGGTGCCAACATGGAAGCGAGTATTCGAGTTTTGCGGAGAGCGAGGTTTGCTCGAGAAAAGGCAACAACAGAGCCCCCCAGGCCCATCCTGGCGGACTATCCAGTGTGCTCAAATCCGCCTGTGCAGATACTCGATCCGATATGTAACCAGCAGGCAACTGCTTGACGGTGCTTTCGTAATTGTGCATAGCCAGCCCCATCTGCTTGAGATTATTCTGGCTCTGTAGGCGACGAGCCGACTCGCGAGCCGACTGGACCGCCGGGAGTAATAAACCAACCAACACGCCGATTACGGAAATGGTGACCAGCAGTTCAACCAACGTAAATGCTCGGCGCTCAAATGCTGGGATGCAAGTGCTTGCTAACATGTGATCTTTCCGCTTTGAGTAGAACCGTTATCATCGTGCACTGACAACTAAACCAAGGCAGGCGGCAGCCAAAAGCATACTGGACGACTGGCGCCGCTCCACTATTTCACGTAGCGGAAGGGCGCCGGAGCGTTGGAAAGTACTTTTCTACCAGTCGCCAAAGCGCGACCATATTCGGAAATTTACTATTCTCCCCCAGAGGGCATGTTGGCCACCTAAGCGAATCAACGCGTCTGCAGCGCAAGTTACCATCGCCACTGACTCTCGAGCGTCAATACAAATTGTAGCAAAGGCTAAACTATTTGTAGCCGATGCTACAAATGAGTCAAGGGCTAAAATGAAAGCATGCGTGTGGTTAATCTGAACCGACCTCCACAGACTGGTGTTATTGAACGATGAAGAGACAACCAGAACGAGCGAAGCAGCATGCACAAGTTCGTCGAGCTCACGCCAGTGAAACAGCCGACGATTATGTTGAAGCAATCGCTATGATTTGCCAAGAGAAACAAGCCTGTCGCGCAGTGGACTTAGCCAAACAATTTGGTGTGTCTCATGTGACCGTCAACAGAACTCTCGGGCGACTGAAGCTTCAGGGGTTGGTTACCGCCGAGCCCTATGGACCGGTCCAACTCACTCCACAGGGACTGAGAATTGCGCGCCAAGCCAAAGAGAGACACGACATCGTCTATGAATTCTTGTTAGCTTTAGGAGTAACTGAGCCCAACGCGTCGATTGACGCAGAGGGAATTGAACACCACGTCAGCCCCGAAACTCTTAGGTTAATGCGAGAATTCAGTGATCCACGCCGGAGCAAAGAGTAACTGTTGCGACAAATGACCAATGATCGCTTGAGGTAGTCTTACTGGCGAAAACGTGACGGCAGATCAGGTTGCTGCCACACGCTCATACCGCCATCCACTAACAGGGTTTGCCCGTGGATGTGCTTGGCTTCGTCGGATAACAAAAAGACGGCAGCCGGTCCACAGACGTCGGCTTCAGGCACTTGGCCGTTGGGAGTATGCAGCTTCATCCATTCCATGGCTTGTGAGTCGCCGCGCAGTACGGGTGCAGTTAATGGTGTAACGACCAAACCAGGTGCCATGGAGTTGACGCGAATTCCGTGTGGTGCCAGTGCGACACACAAACTGCGAACCATCATCCACACTGCACCTTTGCTGGTATCGTACGCTGTGTGATCCGCTTCCGCCAATTGTCCGTTGATGGATCCAGTAAACAATACCCTGCCTTGCATCGACCGTTCAATCCACCGTTGCGCAAAGGCTTGAGTGAGAAAATAACCTGAGGCAACATTCAATCGCATCGTCCTCTCGAAGGTGGCAAAATCCATTTCGAGAAATGGTTTGTCAATAAAACTGCCCGCGTTGTTCACCAGCAAATCGATATCGGGACACGCTTGCAGCGACAAACCAAACAGCTCTGGAATGCTTTGTTCAACTGGATCCATTAAGTCCACAAATACTACAGCAGCCTTTACTCCATAGGCTCGACAGCGATCCAGTGTTTGTTGACAACGATCATCGTCGCGCAATCCATGCAAAACCAGATTGGCTCCTGCTTTGGCTAACGACTCGGCAATGGCCGCTCCAACCCCTTGTGTACCACCCGTTACCAGCGCGGTTCGTCCATCCAAACGCATAGCCAATTCCTACTTCACTAACTATTTCCCGATGAAGCCCCGCGTGGTCGGCCCGTCGACATCCATGACACCACGATCAGAGTTACAAAAGAAAGAGGAATGGTAACAATTCCAGGCTGGCTGAACGGCATCGGTGCGTCAGCAGCCGCGAGTTTGTATATGTGTTGGTATGCGTCCGTGGAAAACATTATCCAAGTTAACGAACTAACCATACCTACCACGACGCTCGCAATTACACCTTGGCGCGTTGTTCCTTTCCAAAACAACAACATCACCAGAGCTGGCAAATTCGCACTGGCCGCAACGCTGAACGCCCAACCAACAAGGTACGTTACGTTTAATTTCTCGAACAAGATACCTAGAACGATGGCCGCCACTCCAATCCCGACGGAAGCAATTTTGGCGATGCGAACTTGTTGATGTTCAGTCAATTCAAATCGCAGGTAACTGCATAGCAAGTCGTGAGTAACCGCTCCACTTGCAGCCAAAATTAAACCGCTGACAGTTCCAAGCACCGTGGTAAATGCAATGGCCGAGATAATTGCAAACAGCCACAAACTGATGCTTTTGGCAAGCAAAGGTGCAGCCATGTTGTTGTTGGTAATGTCCATCGTGCCACTGGTCATGGCACCTAACCCGAGATAAAGTGTCAATACATAAAATAGACCGATGCTTGCGATTCCAACGATCGTGCTCTTACGAGCGGCTGATTCATCGCGCACTGTATAATATCGAATGAGAATGTGTGGTAACGAAGCTGTCCCACAGAACAGAGCCAGCATCAGCGAGATGAAGTCGATGCGTTTCTTGAACGCCTCGAAATCGAGCAATGTCCCACTACGAATCCCTGCAAACATAGGATGCTCGCCGGGACGCAGCACGCGACTTCCTGAAGTCGGTTTTTGAAAATAAACAGTGGTTTTACCGCCGTCGGGATGCTTGACCTCTTTGCTACCCCAGAGCACGACTTCGCTATTTTGAAGCACGCGAATAAACTCGATTGGTCCTAGTGAGCCGGTCTGTGATTTTCCATCAGGTAATTTGCTGAGAAATCCGACTGGGTGTAATTTATTTTCTGTTTTACCTGTGGATTTTGGTTGGCCATTGATCAGGGTAACTCCATCTTTGTCGATCGAAATCACTTGTGCTTCGCGCACGTCAACCAAGCCCGGGCTATCTTCGCGCGAATGGACGCTGAAGACACGTTCCTGGGTACCGTCTTGGACACGTAAAAATCCGCTGTTCTCCCAACCACTATCCGCGTTCAGAATCTTCCATGCATCAGGCCCAAGCACGCCACCTGGCACCAGCGAACTGGAAGGAAGAGAGTCAAATTTGGCAAACCGGTAGCCATCCACACCTCCTTCGCTAACTTGAAAACCTCGGGAGAGCAACATCAGTGTGAGAATGCCGCTGAATACAACTAAGAGTGTTCCTTTGATGAACTGGACCCAAGTTGTCGATACCATCCCGGCAGTAACCACGATAAGAATGACAGTCGTGCCAACTAGCACTACACCGGCCCAATGAGGCAAACCCAAAAGCGGCTGGACCAAAACGCCTGCCCCTACCATCTGTGGAATTAGATAGAAGAGGCTGACAACCAACGTACTAATACCTGCGGCCAGCTTGATACCAGGCGAGCGATACTTTGCATCCAAGGCGTCTGCGAAAGTAAAACGCCCCAGCCGTTTCATGGGCTCTGCGATAACGAATAACGCCACTACCCAGCCCGCTAAATATCCAATCGAATAAAGGAAGCCGTCGTAACCGAAAGTGGCGATCATGCCACAGATTCCCAGAAACGAAGCGGCCGAAAGGTAGTCGCCCGCAAAGGCAACGCCATTAATGAACCAGGGGATTTCGCCATGCGCTGCAAAATACCCAGCCGACGATTTGGCTCGACGACCGAGATAAAAGCTCAACCCGAGAGTAATTGCCACAAAAGCGGCGAAAACCGTAATTGCCAGCCAGGAGGTTTCAACCATTACTTACCTCCCTGGCCAGCGTCGCTGCGCACCGAACGACACAGCCAGCCGTAAATCAGTGCCAAAATCAACGCCAAGATGATCAGGCCGAATCCGGACAACACAGCCAAATTCAAACCCGCCAATGGTGTCCACTCCAACCATCTAGTGGCAAACGCACTGATCAACACAAAACCGCCGTAGAACAGCAGATAGATAAAGAACAACCACAAGCCCAAGCGAGCGTTGCGAACGGAATCATCCGAAGCAGCCACAAACTAACTTTCGCAATTACAAACAACCGGAAGCCCAAAGAAAGCTGGGCATCCTATCCTTTCGACAGTCGTGCGGCAAGCAGCCAGTGCGCCCACACAATTTTCTTTTTCCATGACCCGATCATAAACGATGTACACGGACAAAGCCAATGTAGCGCGACCGTAAATCAGATTGCAAAATTGTTCTAGATGTCGCGCGAAAACTGGTGGCGCCGGAAAGGTTAGGCTATGATTGTGGCCTTGCTGCACGGTACATCGGGTTGGCTTGGTACCGCAGCGAATTGTTCCGTTCGCAAATTGGTAATCAAAGTCTGTTTACGTGATACTGAAAGCTAAATATGAAGATCTTACGATACCAGGATTCCAAAGGAAGCGTTCATTTAGGCAAACTGCATGCAGACGGTAAAACAACGCGGCTCGAAGGAGACCTGTTTGCAGGCCCAGTCGATACCGGGGTCGCCGCCGACGTTGGCAAGTTGCTGGCTCCGCTTGAGCCCCGGGACATAATTTGTATTGGTCTGAATTACCGTAAGCATGCTGCTGAAGGAAACAACCCAATTCCTCAGTTCCCAGTTGTGTTCATGAAGAATAGTGGAACGCTTCAGAATCCGGAAGATCCGATCGTGTTGCCGCGCAAGCTGCGCAGTGAATCCGTCGATTATGAATGCGAACTTGCTGTGGTAATTGGCAAGACCTGTCACAACGTGTCCAAGGCTGACGCACTGAAATACGTTCTGGGCTATACGTGCGCCAACGACGTCAGCGCTCGCGACTGGCAACAGAAGTATGGAGGGAGTCAATGGTGCCGTGGCAAGACCTTTGCCACTTTCTGTCCATTGGGGCCCTATTTGGTCACAGCCGACGAGATTCCCAATCCCAATTCGCTGGGGATTCGCACGATACTCAATGGTCAAACGATGCAGGATTGGAATACAAACGACATGATCTTCGATGTGCCAACCTTGATCGAGTTTTTGAGTGGCAGTACACGCTTGGCAACCGGCACGGTCATTCTTACGGGAACGCCCCACGGTGTTGGAGCTGCTCGTAAGCCGCCGGTATTTCTGCAAGGAGGTGACCGGGTGACCATCGAAATCGATGGCATTGGAGCCCTAAAGAACCCAGTTGTCGAGGAGTCCTTGTAATGCCCTTTCCAAAGCTGGGTGGAATTCTCAAGGCCAAGATGCTCCGTGGCGAAACGGTCTATGGTACCTTGATCCAAAATGCCGTCACGCCGGCATTGGTCGACTTTCTGCCTGAAAACACTTTAGACTTTGTGATTGTCAGTGCTGAACATAATGCACTGGACTTGGCCGAGTTTCTGCCACTGCGTTACGCGCTAGCGTCCAAGGGTATTGCTTGTTTAGCCCGAACACACAGTCGCGAGCCCGATGATGTCTCCAAAGTATGCGATTCCTTCGATGGTGCCGTTGTCCCCTACGTCGAAGATGTTGAACACGCCAAACGATTGGCTGCGGCGGCCGTGTATCGTCCGCTGAAAGGAAAGGCTTTGGAAAAAGTGCTCACTAGCGGGCAATGGCCAAGCGAAAAAACTCGCCAGTATGTTACCCAAGAGAAATGCGCCGATACTCTGTTTATTCCTATGATCGAATCGGTGTTGGGAGTTGAAAATGTCGATGCAATTTGCTCCATTCCCGGAGTCAATGCCTTGTTCATCGGCCCGAATGATCTGACCACAAATATGGGCATTCCCAACGAATATGATTCACCTGAGCTGGTCAAAATGATCCAGCGAGTGATCGATTGTGCCAATTCAAGACATGTTGCCGCCGGTTGTTGGTTTGGTAAACCCGATCAAGCTCTCAGAACTATTCGCCAGGGCGCTCGATTAGTGGTTTACTCCAACGATAGTTCGATGTTGCGCGACGCGATGTCTCAAGCCTTCAGCCAGTTACGCAAAGGGTGAAGTCCATGGCCAAGACAATCTTGGGAATCGGTGCGCACTATGACGATTGCGTGTTTGGTATTCCTGGCATCTTGCTCAAAGCCGTGCGCAAAAACAATCGTGTCGTCATTCTGAATCTGATAGGCGACTATCGAAATTGGCCGCCGGTAAAAGGTCGCCACCAGGAGTTGGTCGACGGTTCGCAAGCCCTGGCTAACTCGTACGGGGTCGAAATGCAGTTCCTCGATTTTGCAGGCAGCCGTTTTGACTTTAATCTTCAAACCAAACGAGCTGTGGCGAGCCACGTTGCCCAGCTCAAACCGGATGTGGCATTTATGCTGTGGCCCCACGACCGGCACTCGGATCATGAAGTGGCCTCACAACTGAGCACTGTCGCACTGAAGCATGCAGATCGATTAGTAGATGGCTTGACCGATTTTCGACCCGCGCGCAAGACTTACTGGTACGACAACGGTCCCGGCCATACCCTCGGCTTCGAACCGAATACGTTTGTCGATGTTTCTGACGAATGGCCGCAAGCCATGGAGTGGCTTGGCAAGTTGATGGCACTGATGCGCAATGTAAACTACGACATGCACAAAATTGATGGTGCGCAACGTACTAAGGAAGTGCTCGCAGCCTATCGTGGTATAACCTGCGGAGTTCGGTATGCGGAAGCACTGCGATCGGTAAATGATTATCCGCAAGAGATCTTGCAGTAACCTACACTATTGGCAATTGACCCAGTTTTTCGTTTGGGCTGATAATTGCAAACATTGGCATAAATGGATAGCATCGCGCGCGATTTGGCCATCCAGACGCCGCTGAGGTATACCCTGTCGGATGCTGATGACCGCGTCGTCAATTTCATTCGCAAATGCAGCGATATCATCGGCAGCAGCCAACTCGGGCCGCAAAACTCTGCCGTCAGTAGTCATGATTTTCAGCGGCATGACATCTAACCCATCCGCCAAAACCGCTAATTCAAACTGCATCGTCGCTTGCTCAAAAACCATTTCGAACCCATGCGTAAACGGTCGACTGGTCTGATCCTGAACTCCACTGGACGTGCTGACGATGGTATTGGCGTCGTCAAATTCCAAAAGGCAATGGCAAAATTTGACAACATCCTTTTGCATCGACGCAGTACAGATGACTCGTCGAGGCATGCCAAAGACCATACGGATGAAGTGCATGTCGTGAACGTGCAAATCGATCAACGGTCCGCCGATGCGTCGAGCGTCGTAAAAATCCGGTATCCAGTCAGGTGGCGAAATAATGCGTTTGAAGTAACCGCTGAGCGGTTTTCCAAACGTTCCTGCCGAGACTGCGTTGTAGGCATACTCATATTGACCCATGTAAGGCAGAACTTGTGCGACCAAGACGGAGCGTTGGTGCTTTCGCCCCGCCGCCAAAATCTGCTCACAATCACTGGTAGAAAGTCCAAGTGGTTTCTCGCACAGCACATGCTTGCCAGCGGCGAGAGACCTTAGGGCTGCGTCGACATGCATATGAGGAGGAAGACAAATGTCAATTAAGTCGATCGTTGGATCTGCCAACATCGCGTCGAGCGAGTCGAAAGCATTTATTCCACTAACATCGATTTGCTCTCCCGGCGGACCAAAGTTGCCTTTGATTCCGCGCCAGTCTCCCGATCGCTTGGCCGCATCGCGCGAACAGAAAGCCGCCAGTTTGGCTTGTTTAGATCGCTGGTAAGCTAGATAGTGAATCCAGCCCATAAACCCAACACCTGCAATTGCTGCATTGATCATTGTTGCGTTCCTGTGCAAATTTCTTTATGCCAAACCTGAATCGAGGAACTTAGCCATGTGTACCTTGGGTCACTACTTGAGTCCTGGTTCGACAGCCCATGCAGCATTGTAGTAATTTAGTTTTGGACTGAGGACTCGTCCTTTAGATTGCAATCAATTTTTTTAGCCTGGCAAAACCTTCATCCCAACGTCCACCACGGCGAGGAGTATATTCGCGGATCTCGTTGGATCGGCGGACCAAACTGCGCGCTTCCGAGATCGAGGCCAGCTCTCCCACACCGATTGCTTGCATCATGACGTTACCTAAAGCGGTTGCTTCGACTGGTCCCGCCACAACTCGTCGCTGACAAGCGTCGGCGGCCAATTGGCACAACATGCGATTTTGCACCCCGCCACCAACCATATGGATCGTATTGATCTGGCGTCCAACGAGTTGTTCTAAATAACCAAATACCAAGCGATATCGTAATGCCAAGCTCTCCAAGGCACAACGAATTATAGCCCCTTCAGTGTCTGGAATCGGTTGGCTCGTGCGCTTGCAATAATCGCGAATCGCCTGCGGCATATTGGGAGGTGCCGTCAGGGATGGATCATCGGTGTCAAAAATCGCTTCCATGCTGGGTGCTTGTTCTGCCAGATGAACCAAGTGGTCCCAACTCCATTCGTGCCCTTCGCGACGCCATTGGGCGCGGCATTGTTGGACGATCCACAAGCCCGATATATTTTTCAGCAACCGCACACTCCCTTGTACGCCACCTTCGTTGGTAAAATTGTAATTCGAGCAAGCTTCTGTGACACATGGCCTGGGTACCTCGGCCCCTAGAAGCGACCACGTTCCGCAACTGATGTAACACCAATCGGGCTCGGCAGGTGCAAATGAGTCAGCCGGTACAGCCAACACAGCGGAGCCAGTATCGTGGGTCGCTGGCAAAATGACCTGCACGTCGCTGGGCAACTGCGTCAGATTGGCGACCTGGGGTAGAATTGGCCCAAGATTGTGTCCAGGTTGCACGGGACTTGAAAAAATGTACTGCGGAATCTCGAATGCGTTGGCGACACGCGAGCTCCAACGACACGTTTCAGAATTTAGCAACTGAGTCGTTGAAGCATTGGTAAACTCGTTGCACTTTTCCCCACTGAGTTGCCAATGAAAATAGTCCGGAATCATCAAGAATTGTTCCGCAACATCGAGCAAAGGCGAATCCTCCAGCCTCATCGACAGCAACTGGTACGCTGAATTAAACTCCATAAACTGCAAACCGGTCTCGGCAAAGATCTCCTTGCGACTTAGGCGTTGAAAGGCCTGATCGAAAATATTGCGCGTGCGAACATCGCGATAGTGGAAAGCGGGCCCAACAACATCATCGTTGCGATCCAACAATACGTAATCAACGCCCCAAGTATCCACACCGACGCTCTTTATCGATGCTCCGAACCGCGCCGCTGCCAAGCCCAACCCGCGTGAAACCTCTTCCCACAAACCGAGCAGATTCCACACCAATCGTTTACCTTGCTGGACTCCGCCGTTCTGAAACCGATGCACTTCCTCCAGGACGATACCTTCTGAAGTAACTCGCCCCGCCAATACTCGCCCACCAGAAGCTCCCAAATCCACTGCTAGATGGACCGTTCCAGTTACCTCAGACATTTTTGCGACCCTTTGTCGAGCGTTGCTACATTCAAATCGCTCACAAGCATCGAACTTTCGGTCACAGTCGTCAAGTCGCCCCATTCGCCAAAAACAGCCTCTTCGCGCAGAAATATGGGATACTAGACAATCTCAGCCCCAGACGCTGCCGACGATCGAGCCCGTGCGATGGAAGAGGTTTCGGGCTACCAAAAACAGAACGCGACCGAGAGTTGATTCTCGATCGCGTTCTTTTTGATTGGTGAAGGGCAAGCTGCCCGATATGTTTTTCCAATCGCTCGCTTAA
>CAZVBC010000032.1:0-29047 GCA_964625155.1 uncultured Pirellulaceae bacterium | reverse complement strand
CAAAGCTGCGCGACGCACGCGAATTCGAAAACGGTCCTTCCTCCCAAGACTAGAATGCTCTGTAGATACAAGCGATACTACACTGCGAAGTGCAACAGTTTTATGCTCATCCATCAAGAGAAATTAGGCAAATTCGCTACATTTTGAAAAACTTTTATCCATTCCAGAGCGAGGCACCTGCCGAGCTTTTTTTCCGGCTGCGCATTCGCGGCCGATTGCTTGTGGACGTTGTGCGGAGGCGCATGAAGATTCCGTAGGAGCGTCGCCGTCGCAAAATCCGTAAGCATAGGTCCAAAATGATGTTTAGAGCAGGAGTTACGCCTCGATCCCTAGAATTTAAGCTGTACCAACGCACTAAGAATTGGGCATGGGATAGGGATCAGCAAAAGCACCAAAGGCTGATAAGCCACCGTCGACACTAAGGTCCGTTCCGGTCACAAAGGATGCATCGTCGCTGGCCAACCACAAGACAGCTTGGGCAATTTCGTGTGATTTTCCTATGCGACCTAGTGGATGGCGATTCGCCAGTGCAGCTTCACCTCCTTGAGCGGCCAAGCTGGCTCGCACCAAAGGTGTATCAATGGCGCCTGGAGATACTGAAACCACGCGTATACCAAAACGCGCGTACTCGACTCCCCATTGCATGGTTTGCAATATCGTCGCAGCTTTCATAGGGCCATAGATTGGTACTTGTCGCGCAGTGCGATGCCCCTGGCCACTGGCCATGTTGATCACCACGCCCGACCCCTGCAAACGCATGTGCCGCAGCGCATGTTTGGCCATGTAGGTGTAGCCCATAAAATTTACCTGAACCATTTTTTGGGCTAGTTCAGAATCGATTTGGTCGACGGGAGTGTACGAGCCAGGGGGTTGTATTGCGGCATTATTCACTAGCACATCCAGCGCTCCAAATTGGTTAACCGCCCTTTCGACAACTGCTTGGCATTGAGATTCCTGGCTGACATCAGCTTGCAGGAATATGCTTTCAGCAGGCAAGGACGATGAATTTTCTGCATCGATATCGACACACAGGACTTGGGCACCGCTCGCCTGAAAGGCTTGGCATATTGCCAATCCAATTCCATTACAGCCGCCAGTAACGATGACCACACGACCCGAATTCTGGTAAGTCACTGTACCTGCTGGTCTGGTCATGATTTTGATCTCGATTGAATGTATGTTAAGTAAGTCTTGAAATGGTCGACGACTGCGGGCGTACGGGAAGACAACTTGGTCTATGCTGTATTTGTATCCATGAATTGTTTCGTTTGTGGGAGCAACAACTTTGCCAGCAACTACAGTACATTAGCCAAATCGCGGCAAACGTCGTCGGCGTCTTCCAATCCAACTGACAGGCGAAAGATTCCGTCACCCGCAAATGACCGGTAGCGAGCCAAATGGGGTCCTTGCAATGCAAAAGTTGAGGCCATCATGTCATCCGTTCCCAGCCAATAAATGAGGCTACGATGGTGGCCAAGGGAAACCGCGTAATGAATTACTTCCAGTTGCTGCATCATTTTCTGTGCGATTGACATCCCAGAACCAGCTACTTGAAAAGAGATCATCCCGGAAAAGTTTTGCATCTGTAGTTTCGCCAATTCATATTGGGGGTGGGAGGGAAGGCCAGGATAAAGGACTTTCGTTACCGCTGGGTGTTTTTCAAGAAACTGAGCCACCTGCAACGCGTTTTCTTGATGGCCGCGCATGCGCATTGGTAAGGTCGCGGCACCACGCAAAATCAACCAAGCGTTGAACGGGCTCAAAACACCTCCATGATGAACGCTGGCCTCGATGTACAACTTGCCCAGTTGCTCCGCTCGACCTATAACGGCGCCTCCCAATGCATCTCCATGCCCGCCCACATATTTGGTCAATGAATGCACAACAATGTCGGCTCCAAACTCGATTGGCCGAGTGGCAATCGGAGTAGCAAAAGTGGAATCGACGCACAGTAGTGCCCCTTGTCGGTGCGCGACCTGAGCAAGTGCCCTGATGTCACTTAAGCGGAGAATGGGGTTGGCAGGAGTCTCAATCCATACCATTTTTGTATTTGGTTGCATTGCAGCTTGGACTTCATCGACAACCGAAGAGTCGACCAGCGTTATGTGAATGCCCATTCGCGGCAATGTGTGCCTAATGAGTTCAGCGGCTCCTGCATAGTTGGTGTCACTTGCAACCAAATGATCACCGGGATTGAGCCCTCCCAGCAGGACGGCGGCGGTGGCTGCCATGCCTGATGCGAAAGTCAGACAAGCTTCTGCACCTTCGAGGGCAGCCAGTTTTTTCTCAAGTTGTCTACAAGTCGGGTTGCTCCAACGGCTGTACATGTACGGTGTCTGGTCGTCGATCGGTTGAGCTGAAAAACTCATAGGTCGATCTACAACGTACGTGCTGGACATCACCAAGTTCGGTGCCGACGCATGTGTGACTGGGTCCGGAGACTCGCCCGCATGGATCGCTTGAGTTGACATACCTTTGGTAAATGTACTTCGATGCATCTATTATTTATCCATGTTTTTGATGCTGCGCAGCCGAATCGCAGGGCGTAGGCTCGGCAGATTTCTGTTACGATTTGGCAAACGCTAGGTTTTGATTGTCGAGGTAGAAACGGGTCCACCTCATTATTGCGTTAAATGAGCAGAGTAAAACACCTGATGCCACGTGTTTTGGTAACTGGTTACGGAGGATTTTTGGGTCGCGAGATCGTTCGACAGCTTGTCGAAAAAGGATTCGCTGTACGCGGTCTTGCAAGGCAATGTTATCCCGAACTTGAACGACTTGGCGTGCAAATGCTGCAGGGCGACATAGCTTGCCGCGAACATGTCTTGCCTGCCGCTGAGGGTTGTGACGCAGTGATTCATACTGCAGCGGTTGCGGGTGTATGGGGGCCTTGGAAAAATTATTATCGCGTGAATACGGCTGGAACATCACACCTGGTCGAAGCAGCCGTCCGACATCAATTACAGGCATTTGTCCATACCAGCAGTCCGAGTGTAACGTTTGCTGCGCAGCATCAATCGGGTATTGACGAATCGACACCTTATCCAGACCGGTGGTTATGCGCGTACCCTCACACTAAAGCTCTAGCAGAGCAAACAGTGTTTGATGCGGTTCGCCAGGGGACATTGCGAGCTTGTGCCTTGAGACCACATTTGATTTGGGGCTCTGGCGATCCACACTTGTTTCCAAGAGTCATCGAGCGGACGTTGGCCGGAAAGTTGAGGTGTGTCGGAGACGGGCAAAACTTGATCGACGTAGTGCATGTGCGCAATGCTGCGCGAGCTCACGTACTTGCATTGGAACAGTTGATGGCAAATGATCAGGAAGTGAACGGCCAAGCGTTCTTTATTACCGATGGAACTCCAACAAAGTGTTGGGAGTGGATTCGGCGAATTTTGGAAACGGCGGGTTTATCTCTCCCCAAGAGGCGAATTGGCTATCGAACTGCTTACCAAATCGGTGCTATATTGGAGATCACCCACCGTTTAGGTCGGTTAAGAACGGAACCTCGTATGACCCGATTCGTCGCAGCACAATTGGCGCTCGACCATTTCTTTTCTATCGACAAAGCGCGTAAGCGATTAG
This sequence comes from uncultured Pirellulaceae bacterium, assembly GCA_964625155.1. Lineage (GTDB taxonomy): Bacteria > Planctomycetota > Planctomycetia > Pirellulales > Pirellulaceae > Aureliella. The sequence continues at coordinate 25,462 of CAZVBC010000032.1, read as the reverse complement.
CCTACCAACCGGACGTGGATGTCGATTACGAGTTCCAGAAGTGCCAACCGTGGCTGCAGGAATTGGCAGCCAAGAAGTAAGGGGCGGATTGGATCGACGTGATCGAATTATTCCGCTACAGGCGACACGCTTTAGGCGAGCGGCAGGAAAAGCATACTGGGCAGCTTGCGTTGCATCGAAAAAAAACAATAGGGGAATGCGCCAGCACTCTGGCAGCACGGTGAATTTTCAATAGCCGCTCGGCGGCAACTTTGAAGGCAACGCGCACACTGGATTGAGCAGATGAAGAAAATCATTTTGTTGCGACACGCGAAAAGTAGCTGGGCAGACGCCAGCTTACCGGATTTTGAACGTCCGCTAAATTCACGAGGAACAACTATCGCTCCCGCCATGGGCAAATTCTTGCGCAGCCAGTGCTGTGATTCAGATATCATTCTCGCTAGTACAGCGTTACGCGTTCGCGAAACTTTGGAAGGGTTGCTCCCTGAATGGCATTGCTCTGCCGAAGTACTTTGGGAAAAATCGCTATACTTGGCGACTCTGAGTACGTTGGAGTCGTATATGTGGGGATTGCATGATAGTTGGTCAACTGCGATGTTGGTCGGACACAATCCTGGCTTAAGTGATTTGGCGAGCAAGCTGGCGAGTCAAGAGTTGTATCTTCCAACTTGTGCGATAGCCATTTTCGAATCCTCAGCAGTGTCTTGGTCTCAGTTTTTTCCCTCGCATTGCAAATGTGTCGCTGTGTGGAAGCCCAAAGAAATATTTCTCAGCCAATAATAATTTTGCACGTGTGTTAGCTATGTCCATTGCCTTTAGGTGCGTCTGTATTTGTTCGTTGTTGATCGTTTGCGACTTGTCCAAATGTTGGGCCCAGCAATCGCCGAGCGATCAATTGGAAAAGTGGCTCGCGGAAAAACCTGCCGCAATTTCGATGGCTGCTCAACAGAGTTTCGCCACGTTGCCGCTCGATCAGAAGGAATCGGAACGTGCAACGGTCCTTTTGTGGAATTACTTTGCCGACCAGCGTCGTACGGCAATGCGCGAGAAGATTAAAAGCAGGACCATTACTGAGGGCGAGCTGAGTTTGCGGTGGTTGGAAAAAAGATTTGGGACGGCGCCACCTACCGGTCATGCACTGTTCATTTCAATGCACGGTGGCGGCAATGCTCCAGCGGCCGTTAATGATCGGCAGTGGAAGAACCAGATCAATCTGTACGAGCCCGCTGAGGGAATAGTTGTCGCACCGCGAGCGCCAACTAATACATGGAATTTGTGGCATGAATCCCATATCGATGGAATGTTTGACGAATTGATATTGGCTTATCAAATCGCTGAAGGGATTGATCCGCGCCGAGTCTACTTAATGGGCTATTCTGCTGGTGGAGATGGCGTGTACCAATTGGCTCCCCGCATGGCTGACCGTTTTGCGGCAGCTTGCATGATGGCGGGCCATCCGAATGAAACCCAACCACAAGGTCTGCGCAATTTGCCTTTTGCGATTTTTATGGGTGGGAAAGATGCAGCTTACAAACGTAATGAGGTTGCACTGCAGTGGTCAGAAAAACTGGCTGAGTTGCGTCGGTCAGATCCAAACGGTTACGAACATTTGGTCAAGATCTATCCCGAAAAAGGACATTGGATGGATAAGCAAGATGCTGAAGGCATTCCTTGGATGAGCCAATTTCGGCGGCAAGAGTTTCCTAAACGCATCGTCTGGCGGCAAGACGACGTTCTCCACCAGTCGTTTTACTGGATTAGTTTAACGTCTGAAAGTGCCAAGCCTGGGACAGAACTGGTCGTTCAGGTCAAGGAACAAACACTCGAATTAAAAGGCGAGCCAACAGGTACGCTGAAGTTATGGTTGCACGATCAATTGGTTGACCTCGATCAACCGCTCACCTTCAAATGGCATGCAGGATCGATACAAAAATCGATTTCAAGGACGATCGCCCAAATCGCCGAGAGTCTGACACGATTTCGTGATCCAACCCGAGCTTGTCCAGCATCCATCGAATTGGCGTTTCCCTAGCATTGTATGTAGGCCCACGTTTCGCAGCGACAATCCCGATGCGTTGCACACAACTTTTGGCGATCGCGGTTTACATGCCATCTTCCACGTCGGTCGTCGTCAAACTGACAATTTGGTCTACGGCGAAGCGCAGTGACTGAGCGGCCATTTTAAAATTCATGTGTCCAGATACATCAGGCTGGATCGTCACAAAAAGATCGGTTGCTGATTTTAGTTTGCTAAGTTTCTTGCGAGCTAGTTTGAGGTAACTTTCTGCGTCACCGGCTTGTAGAGCTGGTCCTAAAGCTAACATAAAATCATATAGATCTCGATGGACCGACGCCAGTTCGTCGTCGTCTTTCACTTCGTCAGAGTGCTTGAGGAAAGTTCGTACCATCCAGACGTGTGCTACCTGTGTGTCAATCGCGTGCATTAGATTTGTATAGTCGGATTCCACGATGCATGAACTCGTTTTATTAATATGAACTCCGAAGGTTGACTCACCTTCGAATAATTGTTGGCGTTTCAAAAGTTTTGGTAAAGTGTCCGCTAGGGGCAAACGACCAGTTTCTACTCAAGGCTAAACTCGCGCGAGATTTCTAGCTGGGACGAACGATGTTTAAGCGTTTCATACGACTCCGCAGCGTATTCGGATGAAGACCGAGTACTCGCGCAGCACCTCGATTGCCTTCGATTACCCACTGGCAATCAGCCAAGACCTTACGAATATGCGCGACCTCGACTGACGCCAAGTCTTGGTGCGCAAGAGAATGTTCGTCAATCATCGAGGTAGGTGGCGACGAACTAGACTCAGTGATTTGGTTGGCGGAGGCGTTCTTGGACAATGGACTTGTCGGTAGAATATTGGGGATACTTGAATCGTCACTTGTCGAAGCGATTTCCGGCAGCATTTCAGGATCGATTTGCAGGATGCTCCCTTCGGTCAATATAATCGCACGCTCGACAACGTTTTCCAGTTCGCGAATGTTGCCTGGCCAGCGGTAACGCATCATGCGCTCCAGCGATGATTCATCAATCCCTTCAATCTTCTTGCCGATTTTAGCTGAGAATTTGTCGAGCAAAAAGCGCGTTAACAGCGGGATATCTTCGCGTCTTTCTCGTAGGGGTGGAAGGAAAACCGGAAAAACATTAAGTCGATAATACAGGTCCTCGCGAAAGGACTTGTCAGCGACCCCTTTTTGGAGATCGCGATTCGTTGCCGCGATGACACGGACATCAACCCGCGTCGTCGATTTGCTGCCGATGCGATCGAATTCGCGTTCTTGTAAGACGCGTAACAATTTCGCTTGGATTTCGAGCGGAATTTCGCCGATTTCGTCCAGGAAAATAGTTCCACCGTCGGCCAGTTCGAATCGCCCGAGTCTTTTGGCGATGGCACCTGTGAAAGCACCCTTTTCGTGCCCGAATAATTCGCTTTCAACCAGTCCGGTTGGCAATGCGGCGCAGTTGATTTTGATGAGCGGTTTATCACGTCGTTTACTTGCCGAATGGATCGCGCGGGCAATCAACTCTTTGCCGGTGCCTGTTTCGCCGCGAATCAATACCGAAGCGTCGGTCATGGCTACGCGACGAACGTTGTCGAGCACAGTCAACAAACTGTTACTTTTTCCCACGATCTCGTCAAAGTTGTGGACCGACTTGATTTCTTCGCGTAGGTAGAGATTCTGAGCACGCAGGCGAGCTTGCTCTTGTTCCAGCAATACTTGTTCAGTGATATCGATAAACATAGTACGAGTCAGTTGGCCGCCAACATCGGGGCGCGACCACCACTGAATCCAGATCGGTTGTCCGTTATCTCGCCGGCGCAGCTCGAGAATGACTCCTCCCGCGTCGTCTCCGCGTCCAATGGATTCAAAGGCTGACTTTACGCGTCGCTGAGCCTCCTGAGTATCCGGCACGAAAGACATTCCCACGGTGCCGGGAACTTCTTCTGGCGAGATTCCTAGAATGCGAGTGGCAGTACGATTCGCACTGACAAATCGAGAGTCCATGTCTTCCAGAACATAGGCAATCGGTGCTTCGTCAAACAAATCGCGATACCGTTTTTCGCTTTCCAACAAGCGTTGAGCCGAGTTAAGGCGTTCAAGTTCTGCGGCGGCTCGAGCAGCGAAGATGTGAAACAGAAAAGACAGACGCGGCTCGGCCGGCATCGGAGAATCGTCGAAGATGGCTAAGTGCCCGATGGTTGCTCCACTGGAGTCCAATAATGGCACTCCTAGATAACTTTCGATCCCTTGCTCTTTCGGAAATTGCGATTGTACGCCTTGAGGGAAATGACATAGTCCATGTGAAAGGACTTGTTCGCACGGAGTCCCCGGCAGATCCCATTCCTGCGTTTCCAAAAATCGATCGCGATACCAAAATGCGCGAGTTCTGACGCGAGTCTGCACGTCACTAAATTCGGCCACAAACGCATGGGGAACTCCGGTGGCGACTGACAAGTTCTTGACCAATAAACGGAAAAAGTCCTCCCCTGTCGCCTGTGCAGTTCCCTCCACGATCGCGCGCAAGGCAGCGAGTTCCTCGCTCTTCACGCTCTCGCCCGCTTCGATGTCCGACCAATGCTCGTTTCTCAACGCAGTAAAATCCTCACCTGGAATCCCTTAACAGTTTTTTGCAAAGCGTTTTTTTCAATCATTCCCTATTGGCTGTTCAGACATCTCATGAATCGGCCACCTAATGATTGGTCGCGAAATAAGCTCCCGATTTCGAGTCGACGAGCGTTGTAGCGAATTCTGCAACGGGAGTACGAAGTTCTTACCGAACCGACGTTCAATTGACTCGGTAGGTGCTTCGCTCTCGATCCCTAAAATTAAGCTGTGATATGGCAACTGCGATTGAAATTGAATGATCAAAGTAAGTGATTATCTGGCGCGCGCCGGCACTTTGGAAAGTTCTTGTGTGCCGCTCGCCTTGGATTCTCAGTCATCTCAGCAGTTACGGACATTGGAATAGTATAGCTGCGCCGATTTTTGCTGATGGATTTGACGGTCGCATAATCAGCACGATTGCTAGCGTTGTTAGAATCTGCGTGTTGCGCAAGTGATATCGATTTCAGAAACTTTTACGATAGGAATCCTTGTAGTATCAGCGATTTGTGAGTCGATAGGTGGGTTGTCACCAGCGAAAAAGGATGACTTCACCTAGGTGTTTGGTTGGATAGATCCGTTTCAATTTTAAGCACGACTTGGATTTGGCTAATATCCCGGTGAGTGCTGTTGGGACGGCGTTGTTGGCCGATCACCTGACTAGTTTTGACCGCTGGAGCTCACCAATTAACCAAATGTTAATACCGTGGGTTCGCTGACGTGAAGTCGATTGTCCAAGGATGGGGTTCGGATCGTTGGCTGTGTTCGCGAAGGAGCACCCGATGGTTGCCACCCAACCCCAGTTCCTCTTATTTTGCGATGCCCATATTCCCAGACCTCAAAATCGCAACGCCGTGAATCTCGAATCCCTTCCGGGTCGCTGGCACTTTTTGCTTGAACGGCTTGATGGTACCGAACGGCTTGAAGCGGCGGATTCAGAGCGAGCTCAGCCACGCGACCGATTGTCGCTGTTGGCGGTAGTTCGCGGGCTCGAAGCGCTGGATCAACCCAGCTTGGTAACGTTGGTCACAACCAGCCGTTATGTGTCGCGCGGACTACGTTACGGATTGAGCGAATGGCGGGACGCTGACTACAACTGGGAACATTTTGGCGTCCAAAAACCGATTCGCAATGCAGACCTTTGGCAGCGGATCGACGGGGCGTTGAAGTTCCATAAAGTGGCCTGTCGGTTGTTGGAATCCTCGTTGAGCAATCACGATGTTCCTGAGGAGGAGCCCGAAATCGCGGCTGCGATAGGGGTTCATACACCTGAGGTTCCCGAAGTGATTCAACCCACGACCAGTCCGATACCGAAGAAACAAACTTACAAACAGCCGACGGCACAACCGAACTGGTGGGATTTGGCTGCCGGGTGGAAACAATGGCTGAAGGGGCGCGGTGTTCGCCCATCCGCCCTGGCAGGTGTATGAGAATATCGATAGAACTGGTCGCGCGATGCATGAGTATCCGAACAAGCCCAGGGCGCACCAGTTCAGTTGGAACAGAAAACGATCAAGTCCGTTTGTTGGCGACAACAATTGTTCTGCGCCAGGGACTAGTTATAACAGTTAGAACCGGAGATGGATGTGCGGACACAGCTTTCGTTGCAAGGAATTAGTCGGTTGGTTGAAGGAACTCTCGAGAATCCAGCCCAGTTATTAGGGCCGCATTTAATCGAGAGCAGTGGACGAAGGGCTTTGTCAGTCCGCGCGTACTTGCCGGAAAGTGAGCAAGTATGGTTGATTGATAGCCAGCAAAACGCTGTTCAGCCGATGCGCCGCATTCATCCAGGTGGCTTTTATGAAGCCATTTGTCCTGCTCCAGAAGAAAATATCCATCCATCGTATCGCTTGAGAGTCGCTTCAAAGAACGGCGAAGTAATTGATATGCACGATCCATATGCAGTACCGCCACTGTTGAGCGACTTTGATCGTTATTTGTTTGGTGAAGGAAGGCATTGGCACATCTATGATCGGTTGGGTGCCCATCGTCGCGCGGTGGACGGACAGCTCGGCGTCAATTTTGCCGTTTGGGCCCCCAATGCTCAAAGTGTGCAGTTGATCGGTGACTTCAATTTTTGGGATGGGCGCCAGCATGCGATGCGCAAGCACATTCCCGCTGGCATCTGGGAGTTGTTCGTTCCGAATTTGCAGGCGGGCGAAAAGTATAAATTTCGCCTGAGATTGGCTGACGGCTCGACAGTCGAAAAGAGCGATCCCTATGGTTTCTTCGCTGAATTGCCACCACGTACCGCGTCAGTCGTTGCCGACTTAAATGCTTACCAATGGAATGACCAAGACTGGATCAATCGGCGAGCGGGGCGCGATCCACTGCGCGATCCGATCAACGTATACGAAGTTCACTTGGGTAGTTGGCGGCGCGATTCCTCGGGCGTTCACGGCTGGATGAACTACCGCCAGATAGCGCATCAATTAGTCGATTACTGCAAAGAGCTGGGCTTTACGCACATCGAACTGATGCCCATCAGCGAACATCCGTTTACCGGATCGTGGGGTTATCAAACTGTCGGCTACTACAGCTTGACCAGCCGCTATGGTTCGCCGGAAGATTTTATGTACATGGTGGACCATTGTCACCAAAACGGAATTGGCGTGTTGATTGATTGGGTGCCAGCTCACTTTCCCAAGGACGGGCACGGCCTATGCCGATTCGACGGCTCTGCGTTGTACGAACATCAAGATCCCCGCCAAGGAGAACATCCCGATTGGGGCACGATGATCTTCAATTACGGGCGCAACGAAGTACGTAATTTTCTGATAGCAAATGCTCTCTTTTGGCTGGAAAAATATCATATCGATGGCCTGCGCGTAGACGCAGTTGCCAGCATGTTGTATTTGGATTACAGCCGCAAAGATGGCGAGTGGATTCCCAATGTTTATGGCGGACGCGAAAATCTGGACGCCATTCACATGTTGCGTGAGTTTAATGAGCAGGCACATGCACAGTTTCCCGGTATCCTTACCGTGGCGGAGGAATCGACCGCTTGGCCAGGAGTAAGTCGACCGACCAGTTGCGGCGGTTTGGGTTTCTCGCTCAAGTGGAACATGGGCTGGATGAACGATACGCTACGTTTTATGCGGCACGAGTCGATTCACCGCCAATATCATCACGACGAATTGACGTTCAGCTTGATCTATGCATTCACTGAGAATTTTTCTCTCCCTTTGTCGCACGATGAGGTCGTCCATGGCAAAGGGTCGTTGATCAGCCAGATGTCCGGAGACTTATGGCAGAAATTTGCAAACCTGCGATTGCTTTATTCGTACATGTGGACTCATCCCGGCAAGAAACTCCTGTTCATGGGGAGCGAGCTTGCTCAATGGCACGAATGGAATTACGACGGCGAGATTCAATGGGAATTACTCCAATGGGAAACGCACCACGGCATTAAAAGGTTGATCGCCGATTTGAATCGTTTGGTTAGTCAAGAACCAGCACTGCACGAAGTCGATTTCCGTGGCGAAGGCTTTGAGTGGATTGACTGTATGAATCGCCACGACAGCATGATCAGTTTTCTGCGCAAAGCCGAGAATCCGCAAGATTTTCTGGTAGTGGCGTCGAACTTCACCCCAGTGGTGCGGCATGCATATCGGTTAGGTGTTCCACAAGCTGGATTCTATTCAGAAGTATTCAACAGCGACTCGCAATTCTACGCTGGCAGCAATGTTGGGAACTTTCCTGGATGCCAAGCTGATTGGACTCCCCATCATGGCCGCCCGGCCTCATTGGTATTGACATTGCCCCCGCTGGCCACTGTCGTACTCAAGCCCGAACTATAAAGCGGTTTCCTCGCAATGAACTTATTTGCTCACCTGAGGTGAGCACGTGCAAGATTGACGATTCCTCTGAGCATTCCTATTCTTATTGACTCTTGAAATGCTTGCTCGCAGGGGATTCGCCCCACTTGCACAGTTAAATTTGTCACCCGGTGTCGCGAGCGCGTCTTCAAAGCTCGTTGCACTCGAGCGGAATCGCTGGAATTGAGTTCATGCGTATTGATGCCCACCAACATTTTTGGATCTACACACAGGAGCAGTATTGTTGGATTCAAGATGATTGGCCCATTCGTCGAAATTACCTGCCGAGGGATTTGAAACCTACTTTGGATGAAGTTGGTTTGGATGGCTGCGTTGCGGTTCAAGCTAGACAGACGGTGGATGAGTCGCGTTGGTTGCTGGAATTGTCACAGCAGTATTCATTTATTCGTGGAGTGGTTGGCTGGGTCAATTTGCTCAACGACCGAGTTGCCGACGAACTCGGACCATTAGCTGAGGATCCCAAATTCGTCGGCGTACGGCATGTCGCTCAAGACGAACCCGACGACAGATTTCTCGTCAGACCAGAATTCCGTAGAGGAATCGCGAGATTACGTGAATTCGGCTTGACCTACGATTTGCTGGTCTATCCGCGTCAACTTCCAGCCGCGATTGAGTTGGTGCGAGAGTTCCCTGACCAACCATTTGTGTTGGACCACATTGCCAAGCCGGAAATCAAAACTGGACGAATTGCGCCATGGGATGCTCAAATTCGGCTATTGGCTAGTTTTCCTAACGTTTACTGCAAAGTATCCGGCATGGTCACTGAGGCAAATTGGCAAAATTGGCGCGCTAGTGATTTTCGTCCTTACTTGGAAATTGTGGCCGATGCGTTTGGGCCCGAAAGATTGATGTTCGGATCGGATTGGCCAGTCGCATTGTTGGCAGGCACTTATCGCCAAGTGTACGATTTGGCAGATAACTTTATTCAGTCATTGGGCCAGCAATTTGCTGAGCCGTTCTTCGGTGAAAATGCAACTCGTTTTTATGGATTGATTACAGTATGAAACGAAGGTTACTGGGCAGTACTCAGCTTGAACTTCCGATTCTCAGTTTTGGTGCCTCTTCTTTGGGAGCAGAATTTCGAAGCGTGTCGCTAGACGAAGTATTCAAGAGCGTACGAGTAGCTCTTGATTTGGGACTGAACTTTATCGATACCTCTCCCTTCTATGGACGTGGGATGAGCGAAGTTTTGCTGGGGATCGCACTGCGCGATGTGCCACGTGACAGTTATACGATGTGTACCAAGTTAGGTCGCTACGATGTCGGCCATTTCGATTTCTCAGCTAAACGTGTCATGGAAAGCGTCGACGTTTCCCTACACCGCCTCGGTTGTGGGCACTTGGATATTATTTTGTGCCACGATATCGAGTTTGTCCCTTTAAACCAAATCGTCGAAGAAACCATTCCGGCACTACGGCGAGCACAACAGGCAGGAAAGGTTCGCTATGTCGGGATTAGCGGCTATCCGCAAAAGATTTTCCACACGATTTGCTCACAAACAGAAGTGGACTGCGTATTAAGTTACAACCAATACACACTGCAGAATACTCGGTTTGCAGATGAAACGATTCCCATGCTCAAATCGCGGAACATTGGAATCATGAACGCAGGGCCATTTAGCGCAAGACTGCTGACCAATTCTACGTTGCCCAAATGGTTTCGTGATCCACCAAACGTGCAAAATGCAGCTCGCGCAGCTGCCAGTTTCTGCGAACAGCGCGGCGTCGACATCGCACAATTGGCCTTACAGTTTTGTTTGATAAACGAGGATATTTCGACCACCATCGCAGGCAGTGCTAACCCAGAAAACATTCGCAAATGGGTCCAATGGGCAAACTCACCCATCGATCACCAATTGCTAGCCGAAGTAATTCATCTGTTTGACCCCGTACGCAACATCGGCCATCAAGAAGGATTGCCCGAGAACAATTAGCTCGACATCACACGTTCGATAATTGCAGTAAGAATTAAGCTCGTCACTAGCGCTTGTTTGCAGTGGCTTAGTGATATGAACGAGGTGTGGCATGAAAAACTGGAGCAAGAGTCATTTGGCTGTTGAACTGTTCAGTTGATCGAGGGCTTGCTGGAGGCTTGGGATGATAGAAGGATCTTGAGCAAGTGCATGGCGCATCGCAAGGCGATATGCTGTTTTGGCTTGTGTAAGGTCGGCTGCCGCAAGGTAGACGTCGGCCAACATTGCTAAGACATGAGCATTTTCCGAATTCGTCGCGCGGGCAGCACGCTCGGCATACGGGACCGCTGATTTTGCTTGACCTGTTTCAAGCAGCGTTCGCACCAGAGTCTGCATGGACTCAGGATGTAACGGTTCAATCTCTAGAGCCAGCTTCAATTTGTCGATGGCCGCAGAAGTTTGGCCAAGCTTAAAATGTACCAGCGCAATTTGGTACTTCATTTTTGCCTCGCGCGGCTCAATCTCCTCGGCTTGCGCGTACAGCCGCAGAGAGTCTTCATATTTCCCATCCAGATACGCCAACCAGGCTAGCATCGCTACACCATATACATCGTTCGGGTCATGTTTGGTGACTGCTTCGAAATGTTCGTTGGCACGCTGCCGGTCCCCCAGTTTGGCGAACTCCATGCCCAATCGACCGTGCGCTTTTGCGTCACGAGGATTCAAGCTGAGAATGTTCTGAAAAGTGGCAATAGCACCTTGTGTGTTATTCTGAGCCAATTGTTCCATGGCAGCCACGAACTTGAGATCAAGGTCGTTTTGAAACTTTACGGCTGAACGCAATTGCTCAACATGCTCAGCGCGATTATCGAAGCGGACTACTTCGCGCAGGGCAGCAATCACGCCTAGGAAGCGAAACTGCTGTTGACATTGCTGCGCTTCGTTTTTGTAGTAGGCGACGAGTTTCTCTTGCAGAACGCGCACTGATTCTTTGCTCGTGTGGTCTTCTTGGCTGAGAAAGTACTTCCATAAAGTTTCATCGCGAGCATGACGATGTACTGCGATTCGATGTTCTGTGCGACGAATGGGCGGTACGAAATTATCATGCTGAGTCTGGAAATTGACATTGATCTTCAGGTAGCTCGGCATGTGGCAAGAAACGCAATCGCCTCGAACGGCCTGGGGTAAATTGGGGGCGTCACGACAATCATGCGCTGCGTGACATTTTGCACAAGAAGCTGCACCCGAGATGGAAACATCAGAGCCTCGATGCGGATTATGGCATGTCACACAAGTAAGGCGATCGTCCTGTTGAAAGCATTTGCTTTGTCGCAAATAGGAGATTTGATTGGCTACGCGATCGTCTTCGGTCGCCGAAGTAGGGAGTGTCTTGTAAAAGGTATCGAGCGGTTGACCTGGTCGATAGGCGAACGCATGCGTACGATGACGCATGGCATTACTATGGCATTGCGTGCAAACTTCGAGGCGACGCTCGCGCTCCATCTTTGCGGGATTGGCAATATGTTGTGGTTGTTTTTGCTCCGGATGTGCACGATGAAATTGGACATGCTCACCTGCCGGACCATGGCAAGATTCGCAGGTCACACCCAACATGGCCCCTTCTGGTCGATAGGAATTCGGCGAGCCAATTACATGTTCGACCCATGTGTTGTGGCACTCGACACATCGCAACGTCATCGCGCGAGAAAAGTCTGCTCCACTCAGCGGATCAAAATGGCTGGCTGCCCATTCCTGCGTTGGGTACAACCAAGCCATCGGCAACTCTCTTAGTTGGCCATCGTCGCGCCATGATAAAAAGACATCGTCAGCAGTTCCACCTGCACCCAGCACCAGGTCGATCTTGGTTCGTTGAGTTCGTTGACCACCAGGAGTGGCCTGGATACTGGTTTGATAAAAGTGAGTATCGTCCCGTGACATTTCAAAACGAATGTCGGTGTGAGCCGATTGAAATTGCTGATTCTGATGGAAGCCATCGGGCATTTTTTCAGCTTCGACAGGGCGACATGTAATTGGGTGTTTTGTCAGCCGGTAACCATCGTAGTTTGCTCGATGACACTCCGCGCATGATGCTGGACCAGCAAGATTGGGCCTAGTGTGGCGAGGCATCTCAGAGGCCGGCGACAACACAAGAGTCACATTCTCATCAACTTGCCGCACAGTCCCCGACGCTTGCTCGCCCTCATGTTGACTTTGATAAAGCCAGAAAGCAACCGTCCCTAAAGGAACGAGGATGACGGTTGTCCATAACAACCACGTGCGCCACGGCCAGTTGTCATGCTTTTGTTTTCTCCGAGCGCGATGCATAACTCACCGAATGTTTGCTTAGACTCTGTGGTATGATGAATTTGGACGCGTTCTGCATGCGCAACGGGCGCATTCAAGGTGCGAATAAGTGTAACTGCTTAATAACCAGTTGCATCGGATTTTCGCATTAGTCATTTGACTTGTAAGATCATAGAATGAACTTGGCTCGTGCACTTGGTTATTGAGCAGTTACGAATAAGTTACCTGCAACCTTCGAAGTCATTATGGAGCAGAAAAGGCGTTGCCGGTTGCGTTAGTGTGAGTTCAAAATACTTCTAAAACTGACCGAACTGAGTTGTTTGGTCGTCTGTTTCTGCTATCTAGGTCATGGCATAATGGCCCCTTAATCAACTTTCGACAATATCTCTTGAAATATAATGTGACCTATGTCTGACCTTCGCCCAACTGTATCAGCGCTCGACAGGCCGGCGCACAATTCTGGTTCGAAATGGCCTCCCAGTTTATTCTCGTTCGTGGCGGCTGGTCTTGTTGGTGCCTTGTTGGGCTGGGGCTGCATGAAAGCAGTTTACCCGATATTTGTTGTTCCCGAAGATGTTGCCATTTTGCCTGACCCTCCTCCAATCGCGGCGATTGAAAAACTGGAGGCTTATCAATTTGTCGTGGACAACAAGAATTATTCGTTGGTTTATGCAGCGGTCGGGGCGTGCATTGGAGCGTGCACCGCATTTAGTATTTTTGGCGCCAGAGGGATTCTTGCCACAGTACTTACAGCAGCCAGCGGTGGAATGGCCGCAGCTTTAGGGGCAATCCTGTGCAACATCGTTGTAACGCACACTAGGTCCATTGGAGGCAACGACATCCATTTGATAGGGCTGGCTCTCGATAGTATGGCTCAAGCTATCATTGCTCAGGGAGCCCTGTGGGGCCTACTTGGCTTGGGAGTCGGCTTGGGCTTAGGGTTATTTGCGAAGGGAATTCCGACCGGCGTCAAGGGAGGCTTTTGTGGCATGGTGGGTGGCGCGATCGGCACGACGCTTTATTTGCTGGTCAGCGCATATGCCTTACCGATCAGCAGCTCGAACCATGTTACGCCTAAATCAACGTTCGAACAGATCGCTATCATGCTCACCGCCAGTTTCTTCATCTGCGCGGTGATTGCCCTGACGGCAGGTGACAACAGTAGTGATTCGCCTTTGAATGCAGATGAAGTGACGCACGCGTAGGCAAATGCGCAACAAGTCCTGTATGGGGCGATTTGGCGTGGCGACCGGAATACTTTTTGCAGGTCGCGTTAAACGATTAACGCGACTCGTTCGGCGCGCTTGACAAAGTCGGGATCGATGCGGATGCCAAAGCCTGGACCTGTGGGGCAGCGTACGATACCATTTTCAGCTTTCAAAGACGACGATGAACATTCGACTGGTATCGAAGCGTTTCCTTTGAATTCCATGAATGGTCCAATGTTCGGCGTAAACGATGCGAAGTGAACAACGTCCATGTAACCGAGTCCTCCACCGGACATATGTGGCACGACTTGCATGCCTGCCAGCGCACCCATGCGGGCAACTTGAGTGGCTCGAATATACCCACCTCCATAATGCAGATCGGGTTGCAAAATATCCACACCTCGATGCTCAATCGTCCATTGCCAATTTCGCATGCTAAATTCTTGCTCCCCACCGGCCACGGGAATCTTTAACGCATCGGCGACCTCTTTGGTTTCCCACAGCCAATCGAAAGGACATGGCTCTTCGTAAAACCCATAGTTGTACTCCTCCATGATCTTGCCGATGCGAATGGCCTGCGCTGCATCGTAGGAGCTATTGGAATCGGCATACAGAGTCATCGCGTCGCCGAAAGTCTTGCGTACCAATGGAATCAGCGTTTCGGTACGTCCGGGTAATGAATCTTCGTTGCGACTCATTCGGCCACCCAGGCGGAATTTGATCGCCTTGGCACCAGAATCGGCAACCAGCTTACGTAAATAATCGATCTCTTGTTCCGGCGTATTGCCACGATTTCCGCTGGCATGATATACCGCTATGTCGCGGTTGAGCTGGCCACCAAAAAAATCAGCCATACCGCGCTGGCTCGCTTGTCCAAGCAACTCGAGCATGGCCATTTCGACAGCCGCCACGCCTGCCCATAGCGCAATGCCTTGCAGTTTGTAGTTGCTGCCGTGCCGATACACTTCCCACAGCAATTGTTCGAGTTGACGTGCGTCTCGGTTGATGAATACCGGCGCAATGTTTTTGATGAAAATGGGATATGTCTCGGCCATCCTGGTTGGATTGGGGGCCGTAATCGCGTGCAAGCCTTCGGTCGACTCCGTTCGCAAGAGAAATTCTCGCCCTGACTTTAGCAATTCGATCGACTTGACCACCACAGGTTGCTTAACAGCCTCAAGATTCAAAACCGGCGCATTTAGGACTCGATCCAGCTCTGACTTAGTCGGCTGGCGGTCTAAAGCCTGCGCCAGCAAATAATCTGATCGCATAGCGACGTTGGCGATCACGGCTGAGCAAGCACACAACTTAACGGCGGCACGACGCGTCAGACAGGGCATGATCGATCCTCACTAATTGGATTGGATTTTGATCGGCATTGTCAAACGAGTGTGCAACAATCGGCGTCGCGACGCAAGCCCCTGGCGTGCGAGGAACTTTGGGCAAGGGGCATTTGGTGGTAAACCGGTCGGCTTGCTCCCTTCGGCTACATCAAGGAGCGGGATGACTTATGATGCGGGAGCGATTTCTGAGCGGATTTACTGAGGTGTGATTGAATAGTGGTCAATGCTGTGAGGATGTGCGACGACCAATCGCAATTGGTCACCAACGGGCAGTAACGCCAAACCACGAATGGGCTGGTCAAGTTGAAAGTGGTCGTTGACCTGCCCATCGGCTCGTAACAAGTGAATAATCTTGTTCGGCTGAGTCACCAAGAACATGGGTTGCCCACTAATTGGGTCACGAGCGGCAGCAATCATCGGAGGCGCTTGGTCTCCGCGTGTTAAGGGTAGTCGATAATGCCATTGTTGCTGTAGCTCAGAATTCAACATGTAGACGGCAGGCTCATTGAGGGCAATCCAACCAAGAGCCAAGGTGGCTTGTCCGCGGTTGTCCTGCCATGTGCTCCATGGTCCCGCACCCGGCTGGAATTGTAACTGCGCAGTGCTCGGTAATTCGCTGGGGATTTTGATTGGTACCGAAGCTGGCTTAATCAAGTTTGCCCCTTCGTTAGACTCTCGATCGCGAGATTCATCCATGATCAACGGTTCGACGCGTCGGTCGGCCAGTACTACCACGCCGGCGCAGCGACTGTCAGCAGAGGATGAATGCGGAATGAATGCCAGCGGATCGGCTTGGCACAGGCCGCTCATTTGCCGCTGGTTGTTAGGATCGATCAAGAGCGTTTGCCGGTTCGAGGTTAACACGAGCAAGCGTGCGGTTTGGAGTTCGGTCGCTGCCAACCAATGGATGCCGACGATTTGCTGTCCAGCATTCAATTGTATCTTCTTGCGCGTTTGGCTGGACACTTCCATGATGTCGATCTGTTGCACACCCGGGGCATATGCGGCCACATACTGACCATCCGCAGACAGTTGCATACGAATTCCATCTTGTACCGAAAATCTCCATTCCGTCGCATGTGTCTGTTTGACTTGTCCGCGCAGGTCGGCAAGTTCAATGTTTCCATCAGCACGCAGCGTCCATAACATCTGCTGTTGGTCTGCGGATAAAGCCAGAATCTCCTGTGTTGATTCGACGTGGTTGTGCAAGTTCAGTTTGACTAGTCGAGGAGCAAGTTTCTCGGTGCGCTGGAACGCTGACGGGTCGGCGTCAATCGCAGAAGCCATCCACAATTCCGAGTCATAGCGTTCTTGATCCATCTCAACGTTGTCCTTGATAGCTAATGCTAAATTCTCGCCAGAAGACAAGCGTTGTAAAATGCTGGGCAACATCTTTGATAGCAGCGGATTTCCACGCTCTTCATGAATCTGTAATCGATTTTCAGAGTCGAGGACAATCAGCGTCGGGGCCTCGTTGATCGAAAACACGTCTCGCCCGATTGCCTGAGAATCAAACGCAACAGAGAAAGGCAAGTTCCACGCTGCGGCGATTGTGTTCATCGTAGCACCACGCGGCGGGTTGGGCTCGGCCCATACGGCAACCACATGAACTCGTTCTCTCAAGTTCTCTGACAGGCCGCGCACAACTTCAGCTAATTGTAGAGCACTGGCCCGAGAGGCTGGATGATCGGCCATCCACAAAAGCACGTGAATTTTCTCCGCCGTTCCCGCGCCTGTATTGATGATTTCCTTGCCAGCCGGATCGTGCAAACGAATTGCGGGCATTTTTTGCCCCAACATTTTTGTCGGCAGTGGTGGTGGCGGCAGGACGAAATGACTCACCAATTGCTGTCCAGCAAATTCGGGCACAGCCCACTCAGTCCAATCCACAGGTCGATCGGCTTGACAATCTTCGAAGTCCAACCAGAGGCTGATGTCCTTGACGCTTGAATCCTGAAGCATGGCGGGGGGCAAATTAGTGCGTGGCATCTCCATTCGTCGGACCAAGAACGAATCCTGATCGATCCATAGGCGGTATTCTGCTTGCCCTTGTACTATTTGCACGATGTAACATGAGGCTTCGCCAATTAGCTCAGCGCCACCGAGAGAAATGATCGCCGATTTATCTACCAACCCTTTAAGTGGATTGAGACTGAGCAATAAGTCTATCTGCGGTGGAAATCCACCCATGCCTGCTGACAAGTACTGACCAGCAACTAAGTCGGAGTTCAGCCACTCGAGAGTTGCCTTTTCGGGAATATTTCGACTGACTACTTGTTTGGGTGTCGGAGTGTCTTCTTCATCACCGATCCGCATCCGCCAGCGGTCTTGATGGACGCCAGCTTTAATTCGATAGGCTCGGATGCCCAGTCGATTTGGGCGTTCAAAGGCCACCGCTAACGGCGCGACATCTTCAATTCGCTTCCCATCGAGCGTGTATCTTAATTTCACTTTTCCTTTGTCGGTATAGCTGGACAATTGCGAATACCGCTGGATGCATCGCGAGAGAATTTCGCCAGCAGAAACATTTGCCGCAGTTAATTTGCCTGCTTTCTCTGCCTGTTTAGTGGAGCTCTCAAGGATTTGGTCCGTCGAATCGCAGCCAACAACCAGAATGCATAGCAACACGGGCGTACAAAACAGGCGAAATCGAATAGAATTCAAAAACACGCTACCCACCTTTCCGGCAAAATACGCCGCATGACCTAGCCAGCCCGGGAAGAACGCCGTGTTGAGTACCATTTCGCTGGCAGTATCGCAATGGAAGATCACCAAAAGTCTTTGAGTCACAGAAAATGGGGCAAATGGAGAAGCAGCAACAGATCGTTAAAATTCACTATGGCTCAGACGGCTTGTGTGAATTGGAGGTTGGCGGAAAGCTGGATGACCGGAGAGATTGCGCAGGATGCGAAGTGGACGACTTGCGCTCTGCAGTGTTTGCAACTCTAGCGTCACCGATCGAATTTCCGCCACTGGAGCAGGCCATAGTTGAAGGGGACCGAGTGGCGATCGCGGTGGATCCGTCGGTACCTCGGTTGTCGGCGGTGGTTGCAACAGTTGTTGAATACTTGGTAGAACATGACGTCGATCCAACTCTACTGAGCATCGTTGTGGCTGGTCGCGACGAACATCTTGTAGATTCGCTCTGCGAAGCATTACGGCGTGTGACCACCGAACACATTGAGGTGGAATTGCATGATGCCGACGACTCAACCAAGCTGGCTTATTTGGCCGCCAACGAGGCTGCTGATCCAATTTATATGAATCGGACATTGGTCGAAGCAGAAGTCGTGATTCCAATTACGTGTGCTCGGGGTCGCGATGCTCTGGATTATTTTGGAGTCTATTCAATGTTCCCCCGTCTGTCAGACCGTCGTACTCGAAGTCATTTTTTGAACCTCGCGCGACTTGAACAAGCTGACGAGCGAATGGAATTGACGAAATGGGCTGACCAAGCAGCTTGGTGGGTTGGTCTATGTATCGCAATTCAAGTTGTACCAGGTGCTGAGGGAGGCGTGTTGGCCGTGCGAGCCGGGAGTCCTCAGGCTTTAGAGTCGACTGTTCAAAAGGACATGGAAACAGCGTGGACAACACCAGTTACACAGCCGTTCTCATCGGTCATTGCTGTCGTTGATGGTAACGAAGTTCAGCAGACTTGGGAAAATGTAGCTCGGGCGATCTACGGTGCTCAGCGTGCTGTAGCTCGCGATGGCACCATTGTCGTATGCAGCCAGTTATCCGATCCGCCTGGTCGCGCGCTAAAAAGACTGCGAGGGCCGAACCGTGCTGCCGAAACTCTGGCCAAACAATTGGCTCACGATTTAGCCGACGACGCTCTGGCGGCGGCTGTAATTCTCGAAGCAGTGCAAGACTACCATGTCTACTTACTTTCGAAGCTGGATAGCGGCACAATTGAGGAGTTGGGAATGGGGGCTGTTGAAAACGCGGAACAACTCGAACGACTGATTGCTCAGCACGGATCTTGTTTGATTTTGGGTAGCGCTCAACATCGCTTGGTCCACGTTGCTGATTAGGCGAAGCAGTAGAATTGCGTTGGGCAATCACAATTATTTGGCGAGCTGATTAAAGGAGACTGCACAGTGAACTACAAAGCCACTTTATTAGTACTGGCATGTTTACCAACATTTCTATTAGCGGATGATTGGCCTCAGTGGATGGGTCCTAAGCGGGATTCTGTCTATCGAGAAAGTGGTGTGGTATCGAGCATTCCAGCTGATGGACTCAAGGTTTTGTGGCGTGTTCCAATTGCCGGTGGATATGCTGGACCAGCAGTCTCAGCAGGCAAGGTGTTTGTTAGCGATTATCAAGTAAAAAGTGGTACAAATTCTTCCAATCCCGCCGGACGCGATGCGCTGGCAGGCACCGAACGACTGTTGGCTATCGAGGCTGACACAGGAAAAACTTTGTGGAGTTATCAATACGATCGTGCATACAACATTTCGTATGGAACTGGCCCAAGAGCCACTCCTACCGTTGATGGCTCGCATGTTTACTTTCTGGGAGCGGAAGGAGATCTTGCTTGTTTGACGGTCGCGGACGGAAAGGTTGTGTGGAAACGGCAATTAGCTGAAGAGTACAAATCCGAGTCGCCAGTTTGGGGCCACACCGCTCATCCACTGGTTCATGGCGATATGTTGTACGTGCTTGCAGGTGGATCAGGCAGCGTCGTCGTGGCGCTCGACAAACATACTGGTAAGGAACGCTGGCGAGCTCTTTCGGCATCGGAGATCGGATATTGTCCTCCGACACTGTTGGACCATGGCGGACGTTTACAATTGCTCATTTGGCACGCCGACGAATTAAACAGCCTAGATCCTGAAACGGGAAAAGTATTCTGGTCCACACCCTTGAAACCACGTTACGGTATGTCGATCGCTGCCCCAAGTGTGCACGGCGATCTTTTGTATGCTAGCGGCATTGGGGAAACAGGTGTGATGTTCCAGTTATTACCTGGGGCACAAGGGGTAAAAAAATTGTGGACGGGTAACATAAAGACTGCCTTATACAGCGCGAATGCTGGCCCCATCTTCGATGGCCAGATGTTGTACGGAGCTGATTGTGGCAGTGGCTCCTTTATCGCGGCCAAAGCGTCAGATGGCGCTCGTTCATGGCAGACTTATCAACCGACCGCTGGTGGAACGCGTCGTGTCAGCCACGGTACCGCTTTTATAGTTCAGCATGCAGACCGATTTTTTCTCTTGAGTGAGACTGGCGATTTCATCATTGCCAAACTTTCTCCAGAAAAGTACGAAGAAATTGGACGCATGCACGTTCTTGATCCAACAAGCGATTGTTTTGGTCGCAAAGTTGTGTGGAGCCATCCTGCCTTCGCCAATCGATGCCTCTATGCACGTAATGATCGCGAATTGGTCTGCGTCAGCTTGGCGGAATAACGCACAAGTGATTCGAAACGGGTTCCAATGAAAGGCGTGAAAACTTGAATTTGACCGTCGACAGTCTTCGAGGAAAACGGATTTCCGTCGTTGGGAAACTTGGCGGTCTGACGAAGAAGGACACCGTGCGGTTAATTCGTGAGCAAGGTGGGCGCTTCGACGATCGACCTAACGGCCACACGGAGGTCATTGTCGTTGGAGCAGACCAACCGCTGACTCAGGCTTGGAAAGATTCCGTAGATCGCGACGTTGCCGAAGCTATCGCGCTCGAACGCATCGAAGTGATCGATGAAATAGAATTGTGGCAGAGATTAGGATTGGTGCCAGAAGAAATTTATCGTGAGCACCAACTGTACACGCCAGCCATGATGGCAGATTTAGTCAATGTGCCGGTGCGGTTGATTCGCCGCTGGTATCGCTGCGGCCTGATACAGGCGGCGCAGGAAGTCCATCGCTTACCGTACTTCAATTACCAACAAGTTGTCACCGCCAGACAGCTTGCTCAATGGATGAACGAAGGTGCCACGGTCGATGGTATTCAGCGTCAACTGGCTGCACTGGCTGAGATAGTCGCGCATGACCAGCGCCCCATTCATGAGCTTTCGATTGTGGCAGATGGCAAGCGTCTGCTGTTAAGGCAGGCTGATGCCCTGGTCGATTCTCATGGCCAGATTTGTATGGACTTTGATCTGCTAAGTGCTTCAGCGGAATCTGGCGCTGAGCCTTCGACTCTATCGCTGCAAGCGTTGATCGCAGCCCGCGATTCGAACATGGGTGTCAACAAGTCCAGCGACGCGCCAATGACATTGGACGAGATGTTGGCCGAAGCAGTTCGGGCAGAAGATGAAGATCACTTAGCAACTGCAATTGAATGGTACCGCACAGCCTTAGCCGCACATGGCGCTTCTGCGGACATCAGTTTTCAAATCGCCGAGTTGCTTTATCGAACAGGGGACACAACCGCCGCCCGTGAAAGGTATTACTGTGCGTTGGAATTGAACCCAGACTTAGTCGAAGCGCGCGCGAATCTCGGCTGCGTCTTATCCGAGCTAGGTCAGCTTGACCTAGCTATCGCTTCATTTGAAGGGGCTTTAACTCAATACGAAGAATATGCTGACGTGCATTACCTACTTGCTCGAGCCCTCGAGGATGCAAAATCGCCGCAGCGCGCGCTGCCACATTGGCACCGCTTTTTGCAGCTCGCCCCTGCTAGTCCTTGGGCCGAAGAAGCTCGCAGGCGTCTCGAACAATCGCCAGATTACTTGTAACTGCGAGTTTTTCGCAAAGGATCGAAAGTTACGTTGGGACCATCTCACGCCTAAGCGCAGCGATGCAAAGATCGAACAGGTGGCCTGTGGAGGCTGTACGCGCGGCCTGATGGGCGCGCGGCTAAACGAATTCGCAGCGATGATTGGGGGGTTCGTGCAATAATCGATTTGATCCATTCCATTGTAAGATGTACAGCGACGCTCAATAATGTCCGTTCTAATATCGTTGGTTTCGCATAGCCAAAATAAAGTTCTCCGCCACTCCTTGTTGAAAACAGGCTAATGATCTGTCACCGCAACAAGTTAGCGATCGCGGAGAAGGGAGAGCGAGGTTTTTACCGAACCACCGTTCTATTGGCTCAGCAGGTGCTTCGCCCTCCCGATCCAAAAATTAGGTTGTGGCAAAGGAACTAACGCGAGTCAAAAAAAGAGTGCTGAATGGATTCTTCAAAATTTACGACACGTTGCATCGACCACAAGCACTCGATGCATGGTCATGAAAGCCGGAGAAAGATGAACAAGGCTGTTTACAGACGCGAGTTTTTGCGGATTGGTGCGTTGGCTTTGGGCGGACTGAGTTGGCCGCAAATTGTTGCTGCACGAGCGGCGGAGGGAAAGGGACAGTTCGATACTTCCGTGATCATGTTGTATCTTCATGGTGGACCATCGCAACTGGAAACTTACGATCTCAAGCCGGACGCTCCCAGCAGTTATCGAAGTGTTTTTCGTCCGATTAGGACCGTTGTTCCAGGAATGGAAATCTGCGAACACTTTCCGCGACAATCGCGAGTTGCTGATCGATTCTCGATAGTGCGTTCATTGCACCATGATGTCGGCATTCATAGCGACGGCGGGATCATTGTCTTAACTGGTAAGCGACCGAGCAAACTGGATCCTACGTCTCAGTCGAAAAGTGAACATCCTGATTTTGGAGTTGTAACGAGCCGGTGTCGCGCACTGGATCGACCTACCCTGCCACCCTATGTTACGATTCCGCGCAAACCTTATATGACGCTGCCGGCATATTTGGGCATGCACCATGGACCATTTGAGCTGGGCGACCCTTCGTCGGAGAGTTTTCAAGCACCTTACCTGCAGATGCCTAAAGGCTTGGATGGGGCCGGTTTAGAAAACCGCAAGGAGCTGCTATCGCAATTCGATGGTCTTCGGCGTAGCCTGGATTGGTCGCAAGGGGGTCATGCAGTTGACGAACTGCGTGAGGCCGCATTTCGAATGTTGACTAGTTCCCAAGTGGCTGATGCCTTTGACATTCAACGCGAAGCGGTTGATCTGCGTGACAAGTACGGTCGCAATCTGTGGGGGCAAGCCTGCCTATTGGCTCGTCGCCTGGCAGAGGCAGGCACGGCGGTAGTAAATCTGTATATCGACACACCGAAAACTGGCCCCGAGTATACCAACTGGGACGACCATATCTTAAACGCTGGTAGACCGGGCCATTTTGCTGAGTATATGCGAGTTCGTTTGCCGTATTTGGATCAGGCCCTCGCGGCATTGATCGAGGATATCTACGACCGCGGCTTGGACAAAAAGATACTGGTTGTGGTCGTGGGCGAGTTTGGTCGTACTCCACGTTTATCGCACAATGCTAACGGAACTGGACGCGATCATTGGCCGCAAGCATATTCAGCACTTTTCTCGGGTGGCGGCTTGCGCATGGGGCAAGTCGTAGGTGCCACAAACTCAAAAGCGGAATATCCTGTCGAATGTCCTTATACTCCATTCGATATGTTAGCGACCATTTATCGTCACTTGGGAATCGATTTTCGTCAGTCGTTCCTCGATTATTCCGGTCGACCGGTACCTATCTTGTCTGACGGCGCGCCCATTAAGGAGCTGATTTGAGCTGGAGCGATGGCTTTAGGCTGTGGGGCAACGTCGAATCATTCCGATTGGTTTCAAGATGATTCATTCAACCGCGAACAATCGGTCTATGCATGCGCCCACCAGCGCATTTCAACACGAATTGGAATTGTGGGGTCCTGAAAGTATTCCGCAGCCAGTTTCGTTGTCCGAGGCAAAGTCCTATTGTCGAGCGCTCTGCCAGCGTCATTACGAAAATTTTTCCGTCGCAAGCTGGTTGCTGCCTAGAAACCTGCGACAGGACTTTGCCACGATTTATGCTTTTTGCCGTTGGTCGGACGATCTGGCTGACGAAGTCGGGGACAGCCATACCAGCCTTAAATTGCTCGAATGGTGGCACTGTCAGCTTGAAGATTGCTTCGCAGGCCAGCGACGATTGCATCACCCAGTATTTATCGCTTTGCATGAGACAATTGGCAAACATGCGATGGGCATCGAGCTATTTGAAAACTTACTCGCTGCGTTTCGACAAGATCAAACGACCTCGCGTTATGCCACACGCAGAGAATTGTTGCAGTATTGTCAAGGCTCAGCGAATCCTGTGGGTAGGTTGGTCCTGAGGATGGCGGACGCAGATTCTTCAAAGAACCTAGTACTTAGTGATTCGATTTGTACGGGTTTGCAATTGGCTAACTTCTGCCAAGATATGGCAATCGATGCTTCCAAGGGACGGATTTATTGTCCCACGGAATTGTGGTCAGCGTTCAACGTAACTGAGTCTATGTTTTTGCAAAGCAGACACTTCCCAGAGTTATCCATGCTGTTGCAGGCGTGGTGTGACGAAACACGAATTCACCTCAATGTGGGTTGGGATTTGGCTGAACAAGTGCCACAATGGCTGAGCGTCGATATTGAGTTGTTTATTCGCGGAGGCTTGGCCATTTTAGATTCGATCCGTGCTCATCATTACGACGTCTGGACCCAGCGTCCAATCCTTTCGAAAGCCAAAAAAATGCAATTGATGGTGGCTGCGATTTGGCATTCTTATATCGGAAAGCTGGGAAGGTTTAAGCGATCGTGAATCGTGAACTTGCGGCAAGCTACAAATGGTGTTGGCGCATTGTTCAACGAAGTGGGAGTAACTTTTACCGATCGTTTTATTTGCTGCCTCAACCGGCCCGCAACTCCATGGCAGCATGGTATACATTTGCAAGGCTTACGGATGACCTTGGAGATGGCGAGGAAAGCGAGTTGGCCAAACGCGAGCGATTGGCTCATTGGAGAAAGTGCGTCGACGAGATTTTTCGCCTTGGACGGCCTCCTGACCGCCGCGACGACTTTACGTTACTTTGGCCAGCTTTGGTGGACACCGTCGATCGCTTTTGCATACCGGTCAATTTGCTGGACGATATTATCGTGGGAGTACAAATGGACGTCGGCCAAGTTTCTTTTTCTGACTGGCCGCAGTTGTATGAATATTGTTATCACGTCGCGTCCGCAGTTGGCATTGCGTGTACGCACATCTGGGAGGCGCAGCAGCCTCTGCCAGTTCAGTTCCCAATCGATTGTGGAATCGCTTTTCAGTTGACCAACATTCTGCGCGATGTTCGAGAGGATGCTCAGCGCGCTCGAATTTACGTTCCGACGTGCGAGCTTGAGCGCTATCACTGTCAGCCTAGTGGATGGTTGAAGGGGGAACGGAATGGCGATCGGCAAGGCTGTATCGAAGCGAT